>CAZJBP010000007.1:0-27787 GCA_964544115.1 uncultured Victivallales bacterium
TTCACTGCCAATGCCGACTCCGCCCCCGAAACGACAGAAGAAGATTAGATGCGTCTGCCCTGCCGACAGTGGAAGCAGGAGTAAGGAGTAAGGGAGCCCCACCACGTGACTGACGGGACACGAGCAGGATAACCGCAGAGAACGCAAGGATCGCAGAGGGGCCCAGCCGCCAACCCTCTTTGTGTTCTAAGCGTTCTTTGCGGTTGCACCAACGCCGAGGGCAACGCTCCACCCGGGTCTGGGCAGGGACTCACCCTCAACGGACAAACCCATCGATCCGCCCCCACCCTCCTGCAATCCCGAGTGCAGGCGGATCTCGTGGCCATCGATCCGCAGAACCCCGTCCACGCCCTTGGGCAGCGTAACGTGCCAGGATGTGCCGGCGCCCGTGCGTCGGAACTCCGTCTCGATCGCTCCGAGCGGATGCGGAGTGGCGCCGCGCGCCCATTCCATCGGCCCCAGCCGCGGCTCGATCCGCACGGAGTGGAATCCCATGCCCGCCGGTCGCACGCCCAGGATCGATGCGTGGTAGTGATAGAGCGGATGCGCGCCCCAGGCGTGGCAGTCCGACCGCGTCGGCTCGGGCGACTCGGGCGTCGTGCGCAATCCCTGCGCGCTGAATCCGAACCACAGCTCCAAGCGCGCCAGCAGGGCCCCCATCGCATCGAGCTCCCGATACGCCTCGAACAGGTAGTGCGAGAAGTAGACCGTCGCCCGCACCAGCGCCGGATCGTTCAGCAGCCCCTGAGCCAACGGCTTGCGCCGCTGCTCCGGAAGCCTGCCGCTCAGGAGCGCGAGGCACTGGGTGTGCTCGGAGAACGACGTCTTGTCGAGGTTGTCCGCATAGAGCCCCCGGCCGGCATCCCAGAACGCCGCATCCGTGCGGTCGGCCAGTTCCTGCGCCCGGCGCTGGGCACGGGCAGCCCGCTCCGGCTCGCCCAGCCATTGTTCGAGCTCCGCAACCCGGTGCAACGTGTAGACCCACTGCCAGTTCAGAAGGCCGCTCGGGGCCCGATCCGCTTCCGGCGGCATACCCGCCGCCGGCGCCTGCCTCGGTTCCCATGACCGCCACTGAGGGGTCCAGTCGGTAAAGTTCCACCCCGGAGGCGCTCCGAGCAGCCCGTCTGCCCCGGTGTAGCGGTCGAAGGCATCGATGACGGCGTGCACGCCCGGCATCAGGGAGCGCACAAGCGCGGCATCTCCGCGCCACAGGGCGAAGTCGTGCACCATGCACAGCCACCACATGGCGAACGGCGGAATCACCTGGCTGTGGCGCACGGGCCAGCGCGAAAGCGTCAGCCCGAGGGTGCTGGCCCGCCGTGACGCATCAAACATCTGCAGCGCCTTGCGCGGCATGCGATCGTCCGCCGTGATCGCGTACGTCGTCAGCACCTCCAGCCGCGTATCGCCAATGTACATCATCTGCTCGTAGTACGGGCAGTCCATGTAGGTTTCGTGCATGCACATCTGCATCACGCGGATCATGGGCGGGATCGCCTCGGCCAGGCGTGCATCGCCAGCTGCAAAGTGTGCCGTCGGGGCCAGCGGGTAGCCGGTCTCTTCCAGTTCCAGCCGCTCGAGTGTCAGCGCGTCCCCTGCCGTCTGGACACGGAATTCAAGATACCGGCCGGCGCGCCACCAGAGCGTCGCGAACCGGCGGCTGGGCTGGCCGTCGGGCAGGAACGTGTCGCCGGCGCCCCTGAACAGCTTGCCCTCGACCGCATCACGGTGCCCCTTGTTGTACGTCCAGATCTTGACGGCGCCCTCGGGTGCCTCGTACAGCCCTTCGGCCCAGAACAGGCGAAGGCGTGAGCCGCTCCCGCCGGACACCGTCAGCGCCGGATACGCGCAGCGGTACTCACCGAGGTCGAGAATGACGCGCCGCGTCGTGTGGGGCGGAATAATGACACTGCCGCCGCCCAGCCACGCCTGCCACCGGCCGCGCTCTGTCGCCACGTCCTGCACGCCCAGCACCAGCGGCGTATCGGCATCCGCGGGCGCGGCATCCAGATGGCGGGCCACAGGCGCCGGGGCGCGCTCCGAGCGCATGGCCGGCAGGACGGCAGGGCGCAAGTGGTGCACCGTTCTCGGGACCCAGTCCAGGTAGGGGGGCTTGAGGGAGGCCGGCTCCACCTTCTCAACCGCCCCCCACCCCACCCCTTCGCCCCGCTCGAACCCCCAGCCGAATTCGCTGGCGGTGACGGTCTCGTTGTCCCCGGTGGCCCACGTCAGTTCGCTTCCGGCGAACGCATACCCGCCGAGCCGCTTTCCCTCCCATGCGGCCAGGCCGGTGCCCACCAACGCGTCGCGTTCGCCGCCGGTGGCAACGAGCAGTCCGTGCCGGACACTCGTCTGGGCGAACGGCGCATGCGCGTCCAGCGACCATACGCGCGCCACGAGCAGGTGGGGCCCGGCAGCGAGCGCCACATCGTAGGTCTCAAAGAACCAGTTCTCGTCATCGCCGCGCTCGGAACCCCGGCCGATGCGCTCGCCGTCGACATAGAGCTCGTAGCGCTCGTCGGCCGTCACGTGCAGCCGCAGCGTCTCTGGTTCGGCCAGCGAAAAACTGCACCGGTAAGCCGCGATCAGCGGGCGGGCGGCGGCCGAGGGAATACTGATCCACGAACAAGGCCACCGGCCGCGTTCATTCCAGTGGCTCGCCGGCTCCAGTGCGCCATACGGCGGATCAACAATCGCAACACGTTGTGAACGGATGGCCGAGGAAGACATGTTGACACTCCCGAGTGATGCCGAAAAAACGCTCAACCGGCACTTTCGTAGAAGGATTGAATGAAGTCAACCGCGGCTGCAAGCCTGCTGAGGTGAGTTGACAGGACTTACAGGATGGAGCGGATTGGCTGTCAGAGAGCTGAGAGCAGGGAGGGGCAAGAGTTCGGGGTTCAGGGGGCAGTGGTTCAGGGCACCCTACCCGTACGCGTCCCCGTGCGCGAACGCGCCGGAGGGTCGTGAACCGGCACGCGTACGCTTACGTCGGGCGACTGGGGGGATCGATGCCGATACCGATGGGGGATTAAGATTACGAGTACGATTAAGATCAGGAGGGGGATATCCCACCCGTACCCGTGCACGTGCACGAATGCCAGGAAGGCTACAGGACACAGGGATGTGTGGTTGATAGACTGCAGGCTGTTTGGCTGTTAGAGATCCTTCGCTTTCACCTAACAGCCTACAGCCAAAATCGCTAATAGCCTCGTGGATCAAGATCAGGAGGGCTCAGGATGGAGCACTCGCGGCCTTTTGGGTGATTCGTTCGGGCCACTCTGCTCTGGACAACGGCTGACGGCTGCCAGTAACTTCGCGGCTCAGTCTTCGAGATGCTCCCAAATGCGGAAGGACGGACGGTATGGGCGGATTCTTCGGCGTCGTTTCGAAATCGGATGCTGTGAACGACGTGTTCTTCGGCACGGACTACCATTCGCACCTGGGCACGGTGCGCGGCGGCATGGCCGTGCTGGGTGAGCGGGGGTTCACGCGAGCGATCCACGACATCACCAACACGCAGTTCCGCAGCAAGTTCGAGAACGACCTGCCCCGCATGAAGGGCAACCAGGCCATCGGCATCATCAGCGACCTCGACGACCAGCCGCTGATCGTCCGTTCCCACCTGGGCACCTACGCCATCGTCACCGTGGGCGTCATCCAGAACCTGGAGGCGTTGGCGAACCGCGCTTTCAGCAATGGTGCGCACTTCTCCGAGATGGGCAGCGGAAACATCAGCCCCACGGAGCTGGTGGCGACGCTGATCAATCACGAGGCGACCTTCGAGGACGGCATCCGCCACGCCCAGGAGTTGATCGAGGGCTCCTGCTCCATGCTCATCCTGGCCAGGGAGGGCATCTATGCCGCGCGCGACCGGCTGGGCCGCACGCCCGTCATCCTCGGCCGCAAGGAGGGCGCTTACGCCGTCACGCTCGAAACCTGCGCGTTTCCGAACCTGGACTACGAGGTGGACCGCGACCTCGGCCCGGCCGAGGTCGTGCGACTGACGCCGGATGGAGCCGAAGTGCTCAAGCCCGCCGGCGAGCAGATGCAGATCTGCTCGTTCCTGTGGGTCTACTATGGCTACCCGGCCTCCTCCTATGAGGGGATCAACGCCGAGGACGTGCGCAACCGCTGCGGCGCGGCCCTCGCCCGCCGGGACACGGTGGAGATCGACTCCGTGGCCGGCATCCCGGACTCCGGGACCGCTCATGCCATCGGCTACGCCGTGCAGGCCGGCCGGCCGTTCACGCGCCCTTTCGTGAAGTACACGCCGACCTGGCCGCGCAGCTTCATGCCGCAGGACCAGACGATCCGCGACCTGGTCGCCCGCATGAAGCTGATCCCGGTGCGCGAGCTCATCCGCGGCCGCCGCCTGCTGTTCTGCGAGGATTCCATCGTGCGCGGAACGCAGCTGCAGGACATCATCCAGCGCCTGTATGACTACGGCGCGCTCGAGGTCCACATGCGCCCCGCCTGCCCGCCGCTGGTCTACGGGTGCAAGTTCCTCAACTTCTCCCGCTCCCGTTCGCACATGGATTTGGCATCCCGGCGCGCGATCAAGGAACTCGAGGGCGACGAGAATCGCTACCTGGAGGACTATGCCAACGCCGATTCCGAGCGTTACAACCGCATGGTCGACCGCATCTGCAGCCGGCTGCGGCTGACCACGCTGCAGTACCAGAGGCTGGAGGACCTGGTCGAAGCCACGGGCCTGCCGAAGTGCAAGCTGTGCACCTACTGCTGGGACGGCTGCGAGTCGGCGACGGCCTGTGCAGGCACGCGGTGAACGCCACCCAGGCCACGACAGCCCCCTGTCAGCCCGAGCAACGCGAGGGACCTGGCGCACGATGAGCGGAATAGCTCCACTTCCCATCTGCGAGGTCCGGGCGTCGATTCGTGACGCCCTTTCGGCCGGCAATCGTCTCGTGCTGCAGGCGCCGACCGGGTCGGGCAAATCGACCCAGGTCCCGCAGTACATCCTCGACGACGGGCTCGCCGGCCGCGGCCGCGTCGTCGTACTGCAGCCCCGCCGGCTTGCCGCCCGGATGCTCGCGCGCCGCGTGGCGGCTGAGCGCGGCGTGCCCCTGGGATCCGAAGTCGGCTACCAGGTCCGCTTCGACACCCGCGCCGGGGCCGCCACGCGCATCGTGTACGAAACCGACGGCATCCTCCTGAGGCAACTGGCGGGCGACCCTACCCTCGCGGGCGTGGGCGCGATCCTCTTCGACGAGTTTCACGAGCGGCACGTGTACTCCGACCTCCTGCTCCCGCTGGCCCTGGACCTTCAGGCGCGCTCGCGGCCGGACCTGAAGATCGTGGTCGTGTCCGCGACGCTGGACCTGGCCGAGCTGGCCCGGCGCATGGCCCCCTGCGCGACGGTGTCCAGCGAGGGGCGCACCTATCCGGTCTCGATCCGCCACCTCCCGCGCGCCGTGCGCTTCGACCGCGACCCGGTGTGGTCGGTCGCCGCCCGCGAGCTCCAGGCCGCGCTGCCCGACGCCGCTGACGGCCACGCGCTGGTGTTCATGCCCGGCGCCTACGAGATCCGGCGCACGGTCGAGGAGATTGCGCGGCTCCGGCTCGGACCCGCATTCCGCGTCCTGCCTCTCCACGGCGAGCTGCCGGCGGACGACCAGGACGAGGCCGTTGCCCCCAGCGGGCAGCGCAAGATCGTCGTGGCCACCAATGTCGCCGAGACCTCGATCACGATCGACGGCGTCTCGCTGGTCGTGGATAGCGGGCTGGCGCGCAAGGCCCGCTTCGACCCCGAGCGCGGCATCAACACGCTGCTAGTGGAGAAGATCTGCCGGGCCTCGGCCGAGCAGCGCGCCGGGCGAGCCGGGCGGACGCGGCCGGGCGTCTGCGTGCGACTCTGGACCGAAGCCGAGCAGGCGATGCGGCCGGAGTTCGATCCGCCCGAGATCCAGCGCATCGACCTGGCCGAGATCGTCCTGATGCTGATGGACCTTGGCGTCGCGGACGTGCGCGCGTTCCCGTGGCTGGATGCGCCGGCGGAGAACTCGATCGATCAGGCGCTGACGCTGCTGGGCGACCTGGGCGCGCTGGACGCATCGGGGCGCACGCTCACCGCCATCGGCCGGCGGCTGGCGGCCTTTCCCGTGCATCCCCGACACGGTCGCCTGCTCCTCGCAGCAGCCGAGCGCGGCTGCCTGCCCACCGCGGCCGCGGTCGCCGCGCTGACGCAGGAGCGCGACATCTTTGTGGCGCGCTGCAACCGCGACGTCGTCGAGCGCCGCCAGCGCACGCTGGGCGAGGAGGATGCGTCCGACCTGGCGCTGATGGTCCGCGGGTGGCGCTACGCCGAGTCCGCGCGCTTTGCGCTCGAAGACTGCGAGCGGCTCGGCATCCACGCCCAGACGGCGCGGCGGGTCTCGCAGCTGCACGACCAGTTTGTGGGCATCGCGCGCGACATGGGGCTGGACATCCGCGAGCGTTCGTTCGGCGAGGACGCCCTGCAGCAGTGCATCCTGGCGGGCTTCTCCGACCAGGTGGCGCGCCGGCTGAGCCCGGGCAGCGCGCGGTGCGAGATGGTCCACGGCCGACGCGGCACGCTCGAGGCCGACAGCGTCGTCAAGGACGGCGCCCTGCTGGTGGCCACCAGCATCCACGAGGTGGGTCGCACGGCCGGCGCGGTGGAGGTCCGCCTCTCGCAGGCCACCCGCGTGGAGGAGGACTGGCTGCGGGCGGCGTTTCCCGGCGACTTCCGCGAGACCCGGGCCGCCGGCTACGACGCGGAACTCAAGCGGGTGCTGGCGACGCGCACAGTGTGGTTCCGCGACCTCGCGCTGCGCCACGAGCGCGCGGGCGACGCCACGCCGGACGAGGCCGCCGCGGCGCTGGCGGAGGAGGTCCTGGCCGGGCGGCTCGCGCTGAAGGCCTGGGACCATGCCGTCGAGCAGTGGATTGCGCGCCTCAACTTGCTGGCCGTTCACTGCCCCGATTTCGGCATCCCCGCGATCGGAGGCGACGACCGGCGCGACATCGTGCGCCAGGTCTGCCTTGGCGCGATGGGCTATAAGGACATACGCGAGCGGCCGGTCCTGCCGGTGCTCAGCGGGTGGTTGTCGGACGCCCAGCGCGGCCTGCTGGATAAGTATGCGCCAGAACGGCTGACGCTGCCGAACGGCCGGCAGCCGAAGGTCGTCTATGAGGCCGGCAAAGCCCCCTATATCGCCCTCCGCATCCAGGAACTCTACGACGTGAGCGCCCCGCTGACCGTGGCCATGGGCCGCGTGCGGGTGCTGGTGCATGTGCTGGCGCCCAACCAAAGGCCCGTGCAGATCACCGATGACCTCGGCTCGTTCTGGAAGAACGGATACCCGCAGGTGAAGAAGGACCTGCGCGGGCGCTATCCCAAGCACGAGTGGAGATAGGCGCGCTCCCAGAATTTCGTTGCTCGGCTCGGAGTGTCACCGTATCGTGCTGCGCCAACGAAGGGAGTCAAGACCATGGCGAAGAAGCTCACGACTGTACTCGTTGGGTGCGGAGGAGTCAGCCGCGCGTGGCTGGGCAGCATCGCCGCCCTGCCGGGCGTTACGGTTGCCGGCCTCGTTGATATCCGGGAGGGCGCCGCGCAGGCGTGCGCCGACGAGTTCAAACTCAAGGGCGCCAGCGCAGGCACCGACCTGAAGGCGATGCTGAAGGCCGTCAAGCCGGACATGGTGTTCGATTGCACCGTTCCTGAAGCCCACTGCGGCGTCGTGACCGAGGCGCTGCGACACGGGTGCCACGTGCTGGGCGAGAAGCCGCTGGCGGATAGCATGGAGAACGCGCGCCGTATGGTCGCCGCCGCCAAGCGCGCCGACCGACTCTACGCGGTCATGCAGAACCGGCGCTTTGACAACCGGATCCGCGCCTACCAAGGCCTGATTCACTCCGGCACGCTGGGCGACCTGACCACGCTGAACTGCGACTTCTACATCGGCGCCCACTTCGGCGGATTCCGCGACCACATGAAGCACGTCCTGCTGCTCGACATGGCCATCCACACGTTCGACGCGGCGCGCTTCATCTCCGGCTGCGACGCCGTGTCGGTCTACTGCCGCGAGTGGAACCCGCGCGGATCCTGGTACGACCATGACGCCTCGGCGGTGGCCATGTTCGAGATGACCAACGGCGTGGTGTACACCTACCGCGGAAGCTGGTGTTCCGAAGGGCTGGGAACGACCTGGGAGTGCGACTGGCGGGCGATCTGCACGCGCGGGAGCAGCAAGTGGAACGGCGGCGACGCGTTTGTGACCGAACGCGCGACCGGAGACGCTGGCTTTGTCCGGCCGTACGAGCCGGTTGAGGTCAAGGTCAACCCCAAGGCGCCGCACGGCGGGCACGCCGGACTGATCGCCGATTTCGTGCGCTGCGTCCGCGCCGGCCGCACGCCCGAGACCGCCGCGTCGGACAACATCCGCAGCCTGGCCATGGTCTTTGCGGCCATCGAAAGCGCGGAGACGGGCAAGCCCGTGCGGATTCGGTAGCCTCTGGACGATCTCTTTGAATGCACGCAGGGAAGGGCAGCGGATGAAGGCACTGGTGACGGGCGGAACGGGTTTCTCAGGCAAGGCGCTGTGCGAGCGGCTGATCGCACAGGGGCACAGCGTCACCGCGCTGGACTACAAGGAGGGGCTGAAGACCGACGAACTCCGGCGCATGGGCGTCAACGTTGTGATCGGCTCCGTGACCGACCGCGTGATCGTCGACGGCTGCACGCAGGGCGTCGAGGTCGTGTTCCACCTCGCGGCCGCGTTTCGTGAGCTCAATGTCCCGCCGGAGTATTACCGCTCGGTCAACGTGGACGGCACCCGCAACGTGTTCGAGTCCGCGCTCAAGCACGGTGCGCGCAAGTGCATCTACTGCAGCACCTGCGGCGTGCACGGCAACGTGGCCAACCCGCCGGGCGGCGAGGATGCGCCCATCAAGCCCGCCGACTACTACCAGCAGACGAAGTACGAGGGCGAGGTCGTGGCGCGCGAGTTCTCGGGCCGGGGCATGGAAACGTGCGTCATCCGGCCCGCCGCGATCTACGGGCCCGGCGATCCGGAGCGCTTCCAGATGATCTTCCGCCGCGTGGCCAAGGGGGTCTTTCCCATGTTCGGCAGCGGCCGAACCCTGTACCATCCCCTTTACGTGGACAACCTGACCGACGCGTTCATGCTCGCGGCGGAGCCGGGGAAAGGCAACGGGCAGGTCTACTTGATTGCCGACGAGGACTACGTCCCGATCGAGACGCTGGTCCAGAAAGTGGCCCAAGCGCTGGGGACCACGGTCCGCATCCGGCACTACCCCATCCTGCCGCTCATCGTGGCCGGACATTTCTTCGAGACGGTCTGCCGGCCCTTGAAGATTGCGCCGCCGATCTTTCCGCGGCGCGTGGACTGGTACCGGCAGAACCGGGCGTTCAACATCTCGAAGGCCAAGCGCGAACTCGGCTACAGGCCGGCCATCGGTCTGGACGAGGGACTGCGCCGCACCGCCGCCTGGTACCGCAAGGAAGGGCTGCTGTAGGCGGAGGGCCCCGGCGGCTGGTACCGCCTGGGCCGCCGTCCTGCTTTTTACCGCAGCTGCGCCGCGAAACGGGACTCCAGGTCCTTGATCGGCACGCGCTCCTGCTTCATCGAATCGCGCTCCCGCACGGTCACCGTCTGGTCTTCCAGCGTCGTGAAGTCGACCGTCACGCCATACGGCGTGCCGATCTCGTCCTGACGGCGGTAGCGCCGCCCGATGGCGCCGGTCTGGTCGTAGAAGCAGGTCCAACGGTCCCGCAGCGTGTCGAAGATGCCGCGCGCCGCCTGGACCAGCTCCGGCTTGTTCTTCAGCAGCGGAAACACGGCCACCTTGATCGGCGCGATGCGCGGAGCGAACCGCATCACCGTGCGGGCCTCAAACCCTTCCGGCGGCTGCTTGCCGGGCTCGGCCAGGATCACCTCGGTGCCCGAGTCGCTCTTCGGAACCCACTCCTCGCGGTAGGCGTTGCACAGCAGCGCCAGCGTGATGCGGTCCACGCCGGCCGAGGGTTCGACGACGTGCGGCACGAACTTCTCGTTGGTCTCCGGGTCGAAGTATTCCATCGACTTGCCGCTGTGCGTCGCGTGCTGGGTCAGGTCGAAGCATCCGCGCGCCGCGATGCCCTCGAGCTCCTGGCGACCGAACGGGAAGTCGTAGGCCACGTCCACGCAGGCGGACGCGTAGTGCGCCAGCTTCTCCTTCGGGTGAACGTCCTTGTGCAGGCTGTCGGCGGGCAGCCCGATCTCCCCGTACCACTTGAGGCGCTCGTTGACCCAGTACTCGTGCCACTGGGCGTCCGTGCCGGGCTTGATGAAGAACTCCAGCTCCATCTGCTCGAACTCCCGCGACCGGAAGGTGTAGTTGCGCGGGTTGATCTCGTTGCGGAACGCCTTGCCGATCTGCGCGATCCCGAAGGGCACCTTCTGGCGGCTGGTGGCCAGGACGTTCGCAAACTGAACAAAGATGCCCTGGGCGGTTTCGGGGCGGAGGTACGCAACGGCCGAATCGTCCTCGACCGGCCCGACAAACGTCTTGAACATCAGATTGAACGAGCGCGGTTCAGTCAGATCCTTCGATCCGCACGCCGGACACACCATGCCCTCGGGCAGCTTGAACGCCTTGCCTTCCTGGATGAGTTCCCGGCCCTGCTCCTCGCACAGGTTATCCGCCTTGTAGCGCTTGCGGCAGGCCCGGCAGTCCACCATCGGATCGGCGAATCCGCCGATATGACCGGAGGCCTCCCACACGCGGGGGTGCATGATGATGGAGGCGTCCAGCCCGACCACGTCCTCACGGCGGGTCACGACCGACTTCCACCAGGCCTCCCTCACGTTGCGCTTCAGCTCGCAGCCCAGCGGCCCGTAGTCCCAGAAGCCATTGATGCCTCCATAGATCTCGGAGCTCTGGAAGATGAATCCGCGACGCTTGCACAGCGACTGCAGCGTCTCCAGAAAGTTGGGCAGCTCGTTCCTTTTCATGGCCGCGTATCCTGAAAGAGGCGTCGGTTGCAGTCAAGGCCGCATCCGCGCTGGGTTTGTATTTGACGGTGTGACCTGCTCGTGTCAGCAGGGCGGGATTCGGCTTCTGAACGGCGGGCGCGCCCTCCCTTTACCGCCCCGCCCGTAGGGCCGGGGCGGTGGCGAACGTGGCGCGGATCGGGTTGCGGCGGTCCCGCCGCTCGAAACCGGACGCGGGATCCGCCTTCGTCCCGCTACACGCGGAACTTCGGCGTGACAAGGATCGGTCCGGATGCAAGGCGACGAGGGGGGCGCCAGACTTCCTGTCTGCGCCCCCCGAAGGCAACGCGGCAGACGGGCCGATATCACGTGTTCGGTTTCGACGCGATCCGCGACACATCCCCCGGCAGTCTCAACACCGAGCCAGGCACCGTCGGCCGCCCGCGGTCGGTACCGATAGCGATTCTGACCGCAGGGCTTGGAATCGGGCTCGGGGCCCGTTACGATGCGATCCATGACACGGCCGCATGATCCGCACAACGCCCCGCCGACACTGCCGGCGGCCTACGCTTCGTTCTTCGACCTGGACGTGCCGGCCTTCGTGAAGCGGACGTACAGCCCGCGCTCCGCCTGGCGCGACCGGCCCTTCGGCCCGCGCGACGAGATCTTCTTTTTCCGGGGCGTCGAGAGCCTCTCCGGGCTCTTCACCACCGACCGGGACGGCAACCGGGGCCATGCCCGGCTACCGCGCGGCTACCTCAACCACCCCCGGCTCCGTTCCGCCTACCTGCTGTACTTCATGCCCCTGCAGGCGGCCAAGTTTCTCCATCTCTTCGGCACCCACGGCGCCGCGATCGACGCCGCGCTGGCCCACGGCCGGGAACACGGGATCCTGCGCGTGGCCGACCTGGGGTGCGGCCCGGGGACGGCGTCTATCGCGCTGCTCATTGCCCTCTCCGACCGCGTCCTTCGCGGCGACGCGCGGGGCGGGATTCCGCCGATCGAGCTGACCTGGTACGATACCAACGCGGCCATCGTTGCCGACGGGAGGGCGCTTCTGGACGACCTCCTCCGACGGCTCGCCGCCGGAGGCTTCAGCCCGGAGGTCACGCTCCAGGTCCGCGGCCAGCCCTGGCACCGGGCCGCCGACGCCCCGCCGCCCGGCTGGTGGTCCCTGGCCCTGTTTGGCAACGTCCTCAACGAAGACGTGGTCCCGGACGCGGTGCCGACCGAGCGCGACCTGGCGACCTGGGGCCGGATGCTGGCGCACGTCCATGGCGGCGGCGCCCTGGTGGTCGAGCCCGCGATGAAGTCGGTCTCGCAGTATCTGTCCCGCCTGCGCGATGCGCTTCTCACGGCCGGGGACGGCGCTCCGCGTGACAAGCCGGCAAAGGCCGCGGGCATCCCCCTTCACGGGCCCTGTCTGCATGCGGGCCCCTGTCCGCTGTCAGGGGGGCGCGACTGGTGTCATTTCTCCGTTCCGGCGGATGTCCCCGGCCGCCTGTATCGCGCCATGTCCGCACGCCTGGGGTCTGTGCGCTCATGGCTGAAGTTCTCCTGGCTGTGGATGGCCTCGCCCTCCGCCCCCTCAGCCGTTCCCGACCCCGCATCGCGCCTGGTCATCTCCGACCCGCTGGACCGGGTCACCGGAACCGTCCTGCTGTGCGAGCCCGTCCGGTCATCCCGCTACGAGAGGGTCGGAGCGTTGCGTCTGCACCGGGGCGATATCATTCGTATCGTCCGAGCCCCCTCCGACGCGAATCGGTCTTTACAAGGTCCCCGTGGGCCAGTAAATGTCTCCGCAGTTGAGCGGAACACCCGGGCCCGACGACAGTCAAGGGGCTCTGGCGGCGCGGAATCGGGAGCATCTACCCGGGGGAGAGCATGACACCAGAGGATCGCAAGTACACGAAGCGGCACGAGTGGGTGAAGCTGGAGGGCCCGGCGGCCATCGTCGGCATCACGGACCACGCTCAGGAAGCCCTTGGCGATATCACGTTTGTCGAACTCCCGGAAGAGGGCCAGAAGCTGCAGGCTCAGCACGAGTGCGGCGTGATCGAGTCGGTCAAGGCCGCGAGCGACATTTACGCCCCGTTGAGCGGCGAGGTGCTCAAGGTCAACCGCGATCTGGACTCCCGTCCCGAGACCGTCAACGAAGACCCGTACGGTCGCGGCTGGCTCTTTCGGATCGGCAAGTTCAGCCGGGCCGAGTACGACGCCCTGATGGACGCCGCAGAGTACGAGTCGATGCTGGATGAGGACGAGGAGTAGCCTCGAAGCCTCCGACGGGGCGTCATGAATAGAGCCGAATGGCTTCAACGGGACACGCCTCAGCGGCCTCCCGGCACGAGACCTCAGCCTCGCTCGGCACCGGTTCTGCGATGACCCTCGCCTTCTCGTCACCCATCTCAAACACGGCATCACAGGTGCTGGCGCACAGCCCGCAGCCGATGCATGCATCCTCATCAACGCGCGCTTTCATACACGGTTCTCCCGCCCGGCTCCGCGTCGCCGGGCATCTGGGCTCAAGGCTAGTCGCGACCGCGGCCGCTGTCGACGCGAAAGACATGCGAAAGACATGCGCCTCGTGCTTTACATGAACGGTCGATATCCGTATCGTCCGGCCTAAATGAGTGCCCGCACTGAACGCGGGTCCAACGGAGAGGTACCGACATGCGCTATGCCGCCGCTTTGACCGCCCTTGCATCCGTGCTGCTGCTCTCCGCCTGCGACAAGCGGGCCGTGTCGACAACGCCGGACCCGCTCCCCGCCGCTGCGAAGCAGGGGAATCTCGTCGCGGTTCAGGAACTCCTGAAGTCGGGCGTCTCCCCCAACGCAGCGAACCCGCGCGGCGTCACGGCCCTTCACTATGCCGCCCAGGACGACAACACCGAGATGGCAAAGGCCCTTCTCGATGCCGGCGCGAACGTGGAAGCCGTGATGGAGGGCCAGGCGACTCCGCTGCTCATTGCCGCCCAGCGCAACTCCATGGCGGTGATGGTGCTGCTTCTGGATCGGCAGGCCAATGTCAACACCCAGGACAGCGACGGCCGGACGCCCCTGCAGGCGGCGGCTGGACAGGGCCTGACGAAGATGGCGGACGTGCTGCTGGGCGCGGGAGCGAACGTTGACCTGGCCAACGCGCGCCGCGAGACGGCCCTGCACTTTGCCGCCTATCACGGCCATGAGGACATGGTGGCCCTGCTGCTGGCGCGCGGTGCGCGCACGGACCTGATGATGGTCGGCGACCTTACGGCCGCTCAGCTCGCCACCCAGGCGGGCCGCACGAACATCGCCGAACGCATCCTGTCCGTCCAGCCCGCACTGGCCACGAATTCACCCGCGGTCATCGAGCCGAGCGTCCCCGATCGGGTGCCCTGAGACACGGCCCGCGAGCGCAGGCGCTGCTTCCTCAGCTCCCCGCCGCCTTGACCATTAGCTCGCTCAGGAGCTTGGCGAAGCGGGCCGGGTTACGCACGGGCGCGCCTTCCGTCAGCAGCGCCTGGTCGTAGATCAGCCCCGCGTAGTCCGCCAGCATGGCATCGCCGGGATCTTTCCCGAACGCGGCCTGCATGCGGGCCAGCAGGGGATGGTTTGGGTTCAACTCCAGGATACGGCGGGTCTTCGGGACTTCCTGGTTCATGGCCTTCATCATCCGCTCCATGGCGGGCGGCATACGGCCTTCGCCCGAGACCAGGCAGCTCACCGAATCGGTCAGCCGCGTGGACATCCGGACCTCGCTGACCTCGTCCGCCAGCGCCTTCTGAATGACCGTCACGAGGTCCGCATACGTCTTGTCGGCTTCCTTCTTGCGCTCCCCCGCCTTCGCGGCGTCCGCATCGCCCAGGTCCAGGTCGCTCTCGTCGACCGCCGTGAACTTGCGCCCCTGGTACTCGTGCATGCTCATCGCCACCCACGAGTCCACGGGGTCGGTCATGAGGAGCACTTCGTATCCGCGGCTCTTGAACGCCTCCAGGTGCGGGGAGGCCTCGGCGGAGGCCATGCTGTCGGCCACCAGGTAGTAAACATCCTTCTGGGCCGACGGCATCCGGTCCACGTATTCCTTCACGCTGATGAGCTTCCCGTCGCTGACCGTGGTCGGGTACAGCACAAGCTCCTGCAGCTTCTCGCGGTTCTCGTAATCCCCGTGCAGTCCCTCCTTGAGCACGCGGCCGAACTGCCCGTAGAACTTCAGGTAGTCGTCGCGCTTGGCGTCCTTCATCTCCTTGAACTCGGCCAGCACGCGGGCCACCAGGCTCTTGCGAATGCGCTTGATCATCGCATCGTCCTGCAGCATCTCGCGCGACACGTTCAGGGGCAGATCGCTGGAGTCCACCACGCCGCGGATGAACCTCAGGTACTCCGGCATCAGCGCGCGGCAGTCGTCCGTGATGAAGACATTGCGCACGTACAGCTGGAGCCCCTTCACCGCATCCCGGTAGAACAGGTCGAACGGCGCCTGCTCGGGCACAAACAGCAGCGCGCGGAACTCGGAGGCGCCCTCGGCCGCGTAGTGGATCGTGCGCAGCGACTTCCCCGGGTCGTGAGTGATGTGGTGGTAGAACTCCGCGTATTCCTCCTCGCTCACCTCCGTGCGCGCCCGCTTCCAGAGCGCCTTCATCGAATTGAGCGTCTCGTCCTGAAGCTCCCCGTCCTTGCCGTCCTTGCCCTTCTCCCGCACCTTCATGATCACCGGGTAGGCGATATAGTCCGAGTAGCGCTTGACCGTCTGCCGGATGCTCCACTCCTGGAGGAATTCGACCATATCCTCACGCAGGTGCAGCGTCACCTCCGTGCCCCGCCCGGCCTTCTCCGCCTCCTCAACCGTGTAACTGCCATCCCCGGTCGACACCCAGAGCCAGGCCTGGGAGCTGCCGGCCTTGCGCGTCACCACCCGAACCTCGTCGGCCACCATGAACGAGGCATAGAACCCGACGCCGAACTGGCCGATGAACTCCATGTCGGACGGCTTCTGTCCCTCCTTCATCGCCGCGAGAAAGTTGCGCGTGCCGGAGTTGGCGATGGTTCCCAGGTGCGCGTCGAGGTCCTCCGCGCTCATGCCGATCCCGTTGTCGGAGACGGTCAGCGTCCGCTTGTCGGTATCCACCGCGATCCGGATGGCCCAGGTTTCGCCCGCCTCCAGCAGCGACGCGTCGGTCAGCCCTTCGTAGCGGAGCCGGTCAATCGCATCGGACGCATTGGAGATGAGCTCCCGCAGGTAGATTTCCTTCTTCGAATACAGGGAGTGGACCACGAGGTCCATCAGCTGCTGCACTTCGGTCTTAAACGCTCTCTTCTTCCGTGTCATCTCGTCTGCACCCCTTTCCATCCATCACGCGCTCACAGCGCGCAGAATCAGCGCTACGCTCTGGTCCACGGCGCCCCGGTGCGCGCGGACCGCCTCGGCCGCCCGCCGCCCCAGCTCGCCGCGGCGCGCGGGGTCGTCCATCAGCGCTTCCAGCGCTGCGGTCAGCCCCGCCTCGTCCTGCACCTGCACGATCGCATCGGCGGCCCGCAGGTCGTCCATCACCGGGAGAAAGTTCTGCATGTTCGGCCCGACCACCACCGGCTTGCCGAGCGCCGCCGGCTCGATCACGTTCTGGCCGCCCCTCTGCGTCAGGCTTTTCCCTACGAAGATCACCGAGGCGAGCGCGTAGAAATCGCGCAGTTCCCCGGTGGTATCCACGAGCAGCACGTCCGGGCGCGGATCCGCCGGCTCGCTGTCGCCCGACAGGCGGCTGCGCTGCAACCACTGGAACCCTCCGCGGCGCAGCTCGGCCACCACCTGGCGCGTGCGCTCGGCGTGCCGCGGCACCAGCACGAGCAGCAGGCCGGGGTGGCGCGCCTTCAGCGTGCGGTAGGCCCGCAGAAGGATCGCCTCCTCGCCCGCCCAGGTCGAACCGCCCAGCAGGATCGGATCGTCCGGCCCGGCGCCGGCCGCGCGCAGCAGGTCCGCCACGTAGGGCCGCATCCCGACCGTGGCGTCGGTCATGTCGTACTTGCTGGACCCCACCACGTGCGTGCGGTCCGCTCGCGCCCCGAGCGCAACCAGGCGCTCGCCGTCTGCCCGGCCCTGCGCCAGCACCAGGTCCACCACGTTCAGCACCGGCGATACGAACGGCCGCACGAGGCTGTAGCCGCGGAACGACTTCTCCGACATCCGCGCGTTGATCAGCACAACCGGGATGCCCCGCGCGTGGGACAGGCGGACCAGGTTGGGCCACAGCTCGCACTCGGTGAGCAGCAGTGCCTCGGGCTGCAGGCGGTCCAGGGCGCGGCGGACAATGCCGGGGAAGTCCAGCGGGAAGTACAGGAGCACGTCGTCCGGCCCCATCTGCCCGCGTGCCATGGCGTACCCCGTCGAGGTGGTCGTGGTCACGACAAACGCCAGGTCGGGCCGCCGAGCCCGCAGCGCGCGCATGAACGTCAGGGCGACGAAGATCTCGCCGACGCTGACCGCGTGGACCCAGGTCCGACGGCGGGCCCCGAGCCGCGCGAGGGTCTCCGCGTCGTACCGCGCGAACCGCTGCATGAAGTGCCGCCGGTAGCCGCCCCGCCGCCACATCCGGTACAGGAACCGCGGCAGCAGCAGCGTGTACCCCACCGCAAAGAGCGCGTTGTAAAGGAACCAGGTTGCCTGCGTTGCCATTCGAACCTTTCGTCAGCGGGCCCGCGGATGCGCCTCGCCGTACACCTGCTTCATCCGCTCAATGCTGACGTGCGTGTAGATCTGGGTCGTGGAGAGGCTGGCG
Organism: uncultured Victivallales bacterium; assembly: GCA_964544115.1. Lineage (GTDB taxonomy): Bacteria > Verrucomicrobiota > Kiritimatiellia > UBA8416 > JADHWI01 > CAZJBP01. The sequence continues at coordinate 17,732 of CAZJBP010000007.1, forward strand.
TGTCCCAGCAGCTCCTGCACGCTCCTCAGATCGGCCCCCGCATCGAGCAGGTGCGTCGCAAAACTGTGCCGCAGCGCGTGCGGCGAAAACCCTGCGCCAAGCCCCGCCGCGGCGAGGTACCGCTTCATGGCCCGCTCGATCGACCGGGCCGTCAGCGCACCCCCCTTGAGATTGAGAAACAGCGGCCTCTGCGCCGCGCGCCGCGCTTCCACCGGCCAGAGATCGGCACCCTTGCGCAGCACGGCGCGCAGGGCCCGGCCGGCGGGCGCGCCCAGCGGGCACAGCCGCTCCTTCTTGCCCTTGCCCCGCACTTTGACCACGCCGGATAGCAGATCCGCGTCCTGCTCCCGCAGCGCCGCCGCCTCGCCCACGCGGGCCCCGGTGCTGTAGAGCAGCTCAAGGACGGCCGTATCGCGCAGCGCCGCGTACTCCCGCGCCGGCTCCCTATCCTCGCGCCCGGACCGCTCCCGCTCGGCCTTCCACACGGCCTCCGGCGCCTCCAGCAGACGGGCCACCTCGGCCACGGACAGCACGTCCGGCAGACGCGATGGCCGCCGGGGCGGCCGCAACCCAGCGAACGGATTCTGCGTCACCCGCTCCTCGCGCTGCATGAACCGGTAGAGCGACCGCAGGCTTGCCAGCTTGCGCGCCGTAGTCGTCGGCTGCAGTCCCGCCTTCTGGAACGCGACAAGAAAACGCCGCGCGGTAAAGCGGTCCGCCCGCTCCCAGGCATACGGCGGCGCCGCGCCGCCCCAGGCCGACGCGACGAACTGGCCGATGTCCTGCAGGTACCCCGTCACCGTGTGCCGCGACGCATTCTTCTCGGTCGAGAGATACGCAGCGAAGCCACCGATCATGGGGTCGGACGCAAAGGATTCAGGTGGCGTCATCATCGCGCTTGCGGGGCCCGAGACCGAGGGCCTCGGCCATGGCTTCGAAGTTTAGGATCTGGGTGCGATACCGGCCGACCAGCCGCCGCAGCGCGGCCTTCTGCCGGTCGGTCAGGAACTTCTTGGTCGCAAACTGCGAGGTCAGGGAGCGCACGAATTCGGAATCGTCGAACACGCGCTTCCCCCTCGTGACCGCGGGCTTCCACTCCTTCACCATCGCCGCCGCGGCCAGCAGGGGCCCCGACTCCGTATCCTCGCCCTGCGGCTCGGGCAGGGCGAGGTCGGCGCGCATCGCCTCAAAGCCCTCGATCCGGCTGGCGTTCTTGCCCACGATGCTGTTCAGGGCCCCTTCCTGCGCGGGCGACAGCGACCGGCCGCCCTCGGCCCGGCGCCGCAGCGAGGCCACGAAATCGGTTGTCCGCTCGTCAAGTTCCAGTCCGGCCAGAAGGGCCAGCTTGCGCAGCGTGCCCTCGGCCGGCGGCTGCTGCTGCGGGTCGGTGAGGAGCGACTCCAGCCCCACCTTCTGCAGCTCCGCCTCCACGTCGGGAATCTGCTCGCGATAGCGGATGGCCAGCCGCGCCAGCGCCTCCAACTGACGGCGCGAGGCGGCCTTCTCGGGATCGTCCATACGCTTGCGCAGCGACTCGACGAACTTGCTGTCGCTGTACGTGCGCTTGCCGCGCTTCTCCTCCGGCCCCCAGGTCTTCACGTGGTCCAGAAGGGCGAACACCCGCACCACGGCATCCCGGTCGGCGGACGGGCCGCGGGCGGCGGCCATCCAGACCTGGAACTTCGCGTAGAAGCCGGCCATCATCTCGGTCCACTCGACGCCGCCCTTCTCCACGGTATCCAGCTCGTCCTCCATCCTTGCGGTGAAGCCTATGTCGAAGAGATCCGGCAGGTTCTCCTGCAGCATCGCGTTCACCTGCTCGCCCAGCGGCGTCGGGAAGAGCGCCTTCTTCAGGCGCGTCACGTATTCCCGGTCGGTGATCGTGGCGATCGTGGCCGCATACGTGCTGGGGCGCCCCACCCCGTTCTTCTCCAGCGCGCGCACCAGGCCAGCCTCGCTGTAGCGCGACGGCGGCTGCGTCTCCTTGCGCTCGGAAAGCCACTCGACGCAGTCCAGCCGCTCGCCCTCTTCCACCGGCGGCAGCTTCTGGAGCTCCTCCGGCTCGCCCTCGGCGCTCTCGTCGGCCTTCTTGAGGTTCACCGTTTCCAGGCCCATGACCTTCATAAAGCCGGGAAACAGAATGTCGGAGCTGGTCGCGGAGAACAAATACTCGCGGCTGGGGGCCGGATCGCGTGCGGCGACCACGTCGGCCGTGCGCTGCTCGATGCGCGCGGGGGCCATCTGGCTGGCCACGAACCGGCGCCAGATCAGGTCGTAGAGCTTCCACTCCTGGCCCTCGAGCGTACTGCGCAGCGATTCCGGCGTGCGCGCCACGTCGCTTGGCCGGATCGCCTCGTGCGCCTCCTGTGCGCCGGAGCGGCTGCGGAATTGGTTCGGGCTCCCGGGCACGTAGTCGTCGCCATACTGGCTGGCGACGAACTGCCGGCAGCTCTCCCGCGCTTCCTGCGAGATGTTGACCGAGTCGGTACGCATGTAGGTGATCAGGCCGGTCGTTGCGCCGCCGATGTCCACGCCCTCGTAAAGGCTCTGCGCCAGCCGCATCGTGCGGCTGGGAGACAGGCCCAGGAACGTCGACCCGGCCTGCTGCAGCGTGCTGGTGATGAACGGCGGCGCGGCGCGGCGCTGGACCTCGCGGCGGCGCACGGCGGCCACGCGCAGGTCGCACCCCTCGAGCTCGGCGCGGATGGAGGCCGCCAGCTCCTCGTTGCCCACGTCCGCCTTCTCGCCGTTCACCCGCACGAGCTTGAGGCGGAAGGGATCCCGGGGGTCGACGCGCTTGCGCGCCACCGCTCCCAGCAGCCAGAAGACCTCCGGCGTGAAGTCGCGGATTTCCTTCTCTCGGTCGCAGACGAGCTTCAGCGCCACCGACTGCACGCGGCCCGCGCTGAGTCCGCGCTTCAGGCGGCTCCACAGCAGCGGGCTGACCATGTAGCCCACGATCCGGTCCAGCACGCGGCGGGCCTGCTGGGCGTCGACCCGGCGCATATCGATCTCGCCGGGATGCGCGAAGGCTTCCTGCACCGCCCGAGGCGTGATCTCGTTGTACTGCACGCGGTGGAAGGCCAGCGGGTGCTTGGGCGACTCCAGCAGGCACTTGAGGTGCCAGGCGATCGCCTCCCCCTCGCGATCCGGGTCAGGGCACAGGTACACGTCCGTGCAGCCCTTTGCCGCCGCCTGGAGCTCGGCGGCGACCTTCTTGCGAGCGGCCACCACCGAGTACTGCGGCTGGAAGTTGTTCTTAATATCCACGCCCAGTCGGCTGACCGGGAGGTCGCGCACGTGGCCCATCGACGCCTTGACGGTATAGTCCCCGCCGAGGATCTTGCCGATGGTCTTGGCCTTCGCCGGCGACTCCACAATGACCAGTTTCTTCGCCATGCCGTTTCTCACTCCCCTCGTGTCAATTCAACGACCCGGCCCGGGCGCATTCGCGCCACGCGCTTCATTTCCAGTCCCACAAGCACCGTCCCGATGTCCGCTGCGCTGATCCCCGACTGGCGGATCAGCCCGTCCACATCCTGCAGGCCGCCGCGGATCAACTCGACGACGACCGCCTCCCGCTCCGACAGCGCCGGGGCGAACCGCGCCGCGCCGCCGCCCGCCGGCGTGACCGCCGACTTCGGGATGAGCATCTCGAACGCCGACAGCACGTCGTCTACGCCCGTCACGCACTGCGCGCCCTGCTTCAGCAGCTCATTCGTGCCCTGCGATGCGTTCGAGTCGATCCTGCCGGGCACCGCAAACACCGTGCGGCCCTGGTCCAGCGCCTGGCGCACCGTGATCAGCGCGCCGCTCGTCCGCCCGGCCTCGGTCACCAGCACCCCCATGCTCAACCCGCTCACGACGCGGTTGCGGATCGGGAACGTCGTCTTGTCGGGCTTGCGCCCGAACGGGAACTCCGAAAGCACCGCTCCCTGCACGGCCACCCGCTCCGCAAGCGCCTCATTGCTGGACGGATACAGGCAGTCCATCCCGCTTCCAATCACGGCCAGCGTCCGGCCGCCTGCCGCCAGCGCAGCCTCGTGGGCCACCGTATCCACGCCCTCTGCCAGGCCGCTGACGATGGTCAGGCCGCTGCGCGCCAGCTGCCCGGTCAGCCGAGCCGTGGTCTCGCGTCCGTACAGCGTGGGCCGCCGGGTTCCGACGACAGCCACCGCATGCCGGTCCCGTGTCTCCACCTGCCCGCGGACGTACAGCGCCAGCGGCGGATCGTAGATCTGCTTCAGCGACGGCGGGTACTCGGCATCCCCAGGGGTCAGGATGCGGAGGCCTTCCCGCTCCGCCCGCTCCATCTCGCCGCGCCAGTCTAATGCATCCCGCTGCTCGACAATGGCTTCCGCCGTCTCGCGCCCGATGCCGCGGGCCGACCGCAGCTCATCCCGTGACGCGCCGAAAATGGCCTGCACTGAGCCCAGCGCCTCGATCAGCTTCCGCACGCCGACCGGGCCGATGCGGCTCATCATATTCAAAGCGACGCACGCTTCCCGTTCGTTCACGATCCAGCCCCCGTCCACACGGCTACAAGGCGGTGGTAGGTACCACATCGCAGGGCGTTGAGGCAAGCGCGGAAGACGCGGGCACCAGCGCAACAAAGGAGACAAACCCTCGCTCCCGGCACGTTTCGCTCGCAGGAAGTCTATTAGCGGCAGGCTATTAGGTGAAGGCGAGGGTTTTGGTCTTCTGCCGTCGTAAATGGCGTAGGGCTCAAGTGATGAGAAGGGCGCCACCTTCCTAACAGACTAGCCGTGTGCAGCCTAATCTACCTGCATATTGATTCCTCAGCACCAAGACAGTAACCTGACGCCGAAATGCGCAACGGCAAACCGTAACCTGGGTACCCGTGGGTGCGGATCCTGGTATTAAACGAAAAGCCGTCCAATACGTGTGATAGAGTCAATGCCCCCCCCCGAACATCATACTGAACGCTATCGTCGCGCTGGCGCTCCGTAGCCTCACCGCCGGCCTTCGAAGGCAAGACAATGATTGATCGCCAAACAACGATCCCACTGGTCTCGGGCGCGGTGATCTGCCTGGCGGCAGTGGCATTCGTGTCCCACGGGATCGCAGTCAATGAGTTCGACTGGGCCGTTCCAACCCGGACTTTGAGCCCCGACCTCATGCCGGCGATCACGGCTTGTTTCTGGCACGCTCACCACGTCTGGTGGCTCCTCCCGACTGGCGCCGCCATCGTGGCAGTCATCCTCGTCCTTCGCCCATCGTGTCAGGCCAAACATCTTGCTTGGTTTCTCTCCATCACAGCAACCGTTGCCGTGCTGTGGGGCCTCTTCGCTGCTTTGGCCATCTGCCTGGTCAGGACGAATTTTGTGTGTTGAACGTGAGGACATCGATCGCGGCCTTGCCGGGTGCGGCCCCGCTCAGGCTGAGCGCCCCCGTTCGAATAGGAGGAGCCATGAATACGAGAGCGGCCTTTGTCTTGACGACGCTTCTGGTCATGGGCGGCTCTGCCAGTTCCGAGGCTTTTCTCCCTCCCGAAGAACCCCTGCTCATGGCGGTGCTGGCGGGGAACGAGAAAGAGTTGAAGGCCCTGATTGACGCTGGTGCGGACGTCAACAAGATCGACGACACGTATGGATGCACGGCACTCCATCTTGCCGCACGGGAGGGTCGGCTGGAAATCGTGAAGATGCTGAGGAAAGCGGGCGCCAGAATCTATGCCGAGAACAAGAACAAAGAACCCCTGGTGTTTGCCGCCGTGTGCTCCGGGTCAACCAACGTGCTCAAGTTCCTCCTGGATGAGGGGGCAACCACAAAGAGCAGGAACTCCGACGGGGAGACCTTGCTGCACCATGCGATTCTCTGCCGCCAGGTGGATATGACCAGGTGCCTGATTCGGCTCGGCCTCGATGTGGACGCAGCGGACAAGAAAGGCCTGAGTCCATTGCACGCGGCGGCCAGCGTCGGAGACGGTCCCGCAATCGAAGACCTGGCAAAGGCCGGAGCGAATGTGAACGCCATGAACTGGCACAAGGAAACGCCTTTACACTTCGCTGCTGCTTACGATTGCACAAACGCCGTTCGTGAACTCCTGAAGGCCCACTCCGATCCCAACCTGGTGAGCGATGTTGGAGACACCCCATTGTGCCAGGCCAAGTCACCGGCGGTAGTGGATCTCCTGTTGAAGGCCAAAGCTGACCCGAACATAGGCGACAATTACAGCAACACGCCGCTCTCGTCCGCCGTCGCCCGGAAAGACGGATCGACTGTTGTCAGGTTACTGGTCGCCGCCGGAGCGGATGTGAACAAGCGGCTTGACCACAGCAGGACCGCGATATTCGACACGATACCAGAGGACGATGTGGTGCTGTTTCGCTACTTGCTCGAGAACGGCGCCGACCTTGCCGTGAAGGATGATCAAGGACAGACGCCGGGGGATTGGATCGAACAGTACAAGGCCAAGCGAATCGCGGATTACCTGGCGGGTCGGCAAAGAACAGCGAAAGCGAAGTGACCCTCGGACCGCCCGTTAGGCCTACGCCAGGATGTCCGCCTTGGAGGGGTGCAGGAGGCGACGGAACTGCCGCGGGGTCAGGTTGGCCGCCGCCTTGAGGGAGCGGGTCAGGTGGCTCTGGTCGGTGAACCCGCACAGGGCCGCGACGTCGCTGATCGGCAGGTCCGTGGTGGCCAGCAGCTGGCGGGCCCGGGCCAGGCGCGTTTCACGCCGGAGTTGGCCGTAGGTGCGACCGGTCTCCGCTTTCAACCGGTGAACGAGGGTTGACTCGCTGGCCCCCGTGCCCCGCGCGGCCGCCTTCAGCGTGCAGGCTTCCTGCAGGTTCTGCTCAAGCCATCGGGCCGTGCGCTCGGAGACCGTTCCGCCCGATGCGTCGTCCAGGCGCCGTTCCCCAAAGTGCTCCCGGATGAACTCGGCGATCTCGTAGCAGCTGTCCTCGGTCGTCTCGGCCTTCTCCAGGCGGGCAAGGCAGCGCAGCTCGCGGCTCGTAGCCACGTTCCAGGGCATGCCCTTCAGGATGTCCTGGCTGGTCAGCACGGCCAGCAGAACCCGCAGGTGGGCGCGCAGGCGGTTCAAGTCCCAGTTGCTCACCAGCAGCAGCTTGGCCAGGTACGTGGAGAGGTGGCGCATGGCGGCGCTGCGGTCGTTGCGCTCAAGGAGGGCGAGCAGCTGGTAGGCATCCCGCGGAATATCCGGCGGAGACGGGTCGTGCAGCCGCACCTCGGCAAACGCCTCGGCGATGCGGCGCTGCTGGACGTACTTCTCGTTCTGCCTCCGGAAGAAGGCCGCCGAGTTGAGCCCCGAGGAGAACGTGGCCTCCAGCACGTACTGGCCGAGCCCGCGCAGCGCCGAAGGCGTGATCGGCTGCAGCGAGGAAAGGCCCCGCGAGAACGCGGCCCGTTCCTCCCGCGGCAGCCCGGCCAATTGCCGCTCAAGGGCGTCGGCCGCATCGCCCGGAGCGCCCGGAGCGGTGTACCCGCCCAGCGAAATGCCCCCGGCGCAGCGGTTGCTCGGGGCTACGGCCACCGTGACGAACAGGAGCCCGGCCCAGCAACGGTAGAAGTAGGCTTCGCCTGACGCGAAGGCGTGCAGCGCCGCGTCGCAGCACGCATAGCGGCAGAACGCGCGCGTGGCGGAGTGCTGCAGGCAGTGGCGACAAAAGGCGCACACCTTGGCGTTCTCCGTGAGGGCGTGGTCGTGGAGACCGTGGTACACAGCGCCTGCGCCCGTGACCGCTGCAATGTCCGCCAGCAGGTCATCAACCGCCTTGGGGACGCTATCACCGCGCCGTCCCGCCAGACGCCGCTGGCTTCCTGTCGTCTTTCTCATTGCCATCGCTTGCTATTGCATGCCATGAATTTGCCAGTGCGTACAAGCATGGAGTCATCCGATCGGGCAGGATTTCAACACCGCCGACGTTAGGAAAGGGAGGCCGGATAACCATGGTCCAGCAACACATTGACAACAAGATCTTTCACATTGAGATCCTGACACCCAAGCAGAGCGCGCCGGACATTGACGCCGCGCTGGAGGCGTTCGCCCAGAAGTACCGGCAGGTCATGGATGCGGGCTACACTGCCTGCATCACCGACAACCCGATGGGTATTCCGAGTTTTCAAGCCACGGAGGTCATCGCAGCCTTGGACCTTCCCGTTCACCCCGAGCAACTGTTGGTGCACCTCAACACCTTCCACACCCGTGAGGGGCTTGACGAGATCCTGAAAGCCGCTGTCGATGCCGGAATGAAGTACCTGCTGGTCATCTCCGGGGACGGAAGCGAACGCCTGCCGAAGCTCACGCCGGAGAGCCTGGGGATCGAGGCCAACGTCGTGACCTCGGTTGAACTGCTCCAGTACATCGGGAAGGCGTACCCTGGCGCATTCCACTGCGGAGTGGCCTTCAACCCGTATGAACCACAGGATCACGAACTGGAGAAGATGGAGCGCAAAGTGGCGGCTGGCGCCCAGTTCATCATCACCCAGCCGGTGATCGGCCGCGACGAGCGTGTGCTGGCGCTGCGGCGGTTCGGCTTGCCCGTCATTATCGACGCATGGATGTCCAAGAAGCTGCACCTCCTGTCCGACTGCGTCGGCTACGCGATCCCCGAGGATGCGCCGTACGACCCGATCGCCAACCTTCAGGACCTTCAACGGCACTATCCGGATTGCGGGTTTTATCTGGCCCTGCTGGGCTTCAAGACGCAATATCCGCTGCTGAAGGATTTGTGGAAGTGATGCCGGCCTGAACGGATCGAGCACACCGGGGCGCGGCGTAAGCGCGAGAGAGAGATGAGGAGATCGAGATGACCACGAAGACATTCATCGCCGTGGGCGAGAACATCCATTGCACCCGGATCTACAAGGTGGGCGGCAAGTTCTGCTGCGAGCAGCCCGGGGGTGGCTTTGCGATCCCCTACCAGACGGCGCAGGGCAAGAAGGCGCTGCTGGCAGTGCCGGCGGTGTTCATGGAGCGCGCCGACTGGCAGGCGGGAAAGGTGAAGCACTGCCAGGTGGCGATCTGGCAGGGCGTGCAGGGCGACGCCGACGGGCGGCGCGCGGGCGTGGCCTACCTTCAGCATCTGGCTCGGGCCCAGGCACAGACCGGCGCCTCGTATCTGGATCTCAACGTGGATGAGTACAGCACGGACACGGCGGAGCGCGTGCGGCTGATGAAGTGGCTGGTCGGCGTCGTGCAGGAAGCTGTGTCGATCCCCATGAGCATTGACTCGTCCAATATCGAGATCCTGAACGCCGGCCTCGAGGCCGCCGACCCGGCGCGGGGACGTCCGATGGTCAACTCGGTTTCACTCGAGCGCGGCGATGCGATCGAGGTGTCCGCCCGCCACCGGGCGGCGGTCATCGCTTCGGCAGCGGGCGAAACCGGCCTGCCCGCGACCCAGGAGGAGCGGCTCGGAAACATCGAGCGGCTCATGGGCAAGCTGCGGGCCTCGGGCTTTCAGGACTCCGCGGTCCACATCGACCCCCTGGTCTTTCCTATTTCCACCGACAGCCTCAACGGCGCCCGGTTCCTCGAGACCGTCTCGGACGTGCGGAAGCGCTACGGCGCGGCGATCCACATCGTCGCTGGCCTCAGCAACATCTCCTTCGGCATGCCGAACCGCAAGCTGATCAACCAGGTCTTCGCCTGGCTTGCCGTGCAGGCCGGAGCCGACGGCGGCATCGTCGACACGGAGCAGATCAACGGCGAAATCCTGGCGGGGCTGGATGTGGAGTCCCAGGGCTTCAAACTCGCCAAGGCCCTGCTGACAGGCGCAGACGAGTACGGGATGGAGTACATCGCCGCGGCGCGCGAAGGCACGATCTAGCCCGCCCTTGACATCCGGATCGCTTCGCTCTCTGAGACCGAAGCGCCCCCCGTCACCCAGTGCGCCCGGCGCGGTAGCGGCGGATCAGCTGCGTCGTTGACGCGTCGTGCGCATCGGCCGCCGGATCGCCGGCCGACTGCAGGTCCTTGAGGACGCGGCTGGCCAGCACCTTGCCCAGTTCGACGCCCCACTGGTCGAACGAATACACATTCCACACCACGCCCTGGACGAACACCTTGTG
>CAZJBP010000007.1:27797-38446 GCA_964544115.1 uncultured Victivallales bacterium
GCACCTCCTCCGCCGGCTTGCCGAACGCCAGCGCCTCGGCCTGCGCAAACATGTTCGCCATCAGCTTGTCGTGGTGATCCCCCAGGGGATTGCAGGAGCGGCAGAATCCGATGAAGTCAGCGGGAATCAGCCGGGTGCCCTGGTGGATGAGCTGGTAGAAGGCATGCTGGCCGTTGGTTCCGGGCTCGCCCCAGATGATCGGGCCGGTCGCGTAACCAACCCGCCGCCCCTGCCGATCCGTGCTCTTGCCGTTGCTTTCCATATCCACCTGCTGGAGGTGGGCGGCAAAACGGTGCAGGTACTGGTCGTAGGGAAGAATCGCGTGGCTCTCCGCGCCGAGCACGTTGCCATACCACACACCGAGCATCCCGAGGATCACCGGCAGGTTCTTCTCAAACGGCGCTTCGGCAAAGTGGCGGTCCATGGCATGGAACCCGTCGAGCATCCGGCCAAACTGCTCCGGGCCGATGCTGACCATCACCGGCAGCCCGATGGCCGAACAAAGCGAGTAGCGCCCGCCGACCCAGTCCCAGAAGCCGAACATGTTGGCCGTGTCGATCCCGAAGGCGGCGACGGCGGTGGCGTTCGTCGACACCGCCACGAAGTGACGGGCGACGGCGGCCGGGTCGCCGAGTCGATTCAGGAGCCACTCCCGGGCCGTCGCGGCATTCGTCATCGTCTCCTGCGTCGTGAACGTCTTCGAGGCCACGATGAACAGCGTCTCGGCCGGGTCGAGGCCGCGCACGGTCTCGGCAAAGTGCGTCGCGTCGACGTTGGACACGAACCGCACCGACAGGTCGCGCTGGCTGCAGGCCTTCAGCGCTTCGCAGGCCATCAGGGGGCCCAGGTCAGACCCGCCGATGCCGATGTTGATCACGTTGCGGATCCGCTCCCCGGTGAACCCCTTCCATTCGCCCGACCGCACGCGGGCCGCGAACGCCGCCATGCGCGCAAAAACCGCATGGATCTCGGGCATCACATCGACCCCATCCACGCGGATGGCGCGCCCCGATCGGTTGCGCAGGGCGACGTGCAGCACGGCGCGGTTCTCGGTGGCGTTGATGCGCTCGCCCGAGAACATCGCATCGATCGCGGTCCTCAAGCCCGCAGCCGATGCCAGGTCCATCAGCAGCCGCAGTGTCTCGTCGGTCGCCCGGTTCTTGGAGTAGTCCAGAAACAAACCCGCCGCCTCGGCGCTCATGCGCGCCGCGCGCTCCGGCTCCCGGGAAAACAGGCCCCTGAGCGTTTCCTTCTCCATCGCCTTGCCGTGCGCCATCAGGGCATGCCATTGAGGACGCTGATCCGCAGGTACCATTCCATCCGCCATGCTTCCACCCCTCCATCTGTTGCCGCGCCGACCTGAGCGGGGCGGCCTGCTCAACCGCCCGCGCGCCTCGGCTCCGGCTTCACGCGACGGGCCGTGATGTCGTCGCGTATGACCTCAAACGTCTTCTCTCCGATTCCCGGTACGTCCATCAAGTCCTTCGTCCGGCGGTAAGGGCGCCCACGGACGATGCTCCGCGCCAGGGTTTCACCGATCCGCGGCAGCATCTTCAGCTGCGCAATCGAGCAGCTGTTGATGTCGATGAGGTCCGGGTCCGGCGCCTTGACCTCCTGCCAGAAACTCAGCTTCGTCGGCCCAAAGCTGCGCAGATATTCCTTGTCCTCGGCAGACAGATACACGCACCGGATGTGGAGGCGGGACCCGTCCGGCTCCTCCAATTGCACCCACACCCCGTAGTTGAAGACGAGCCTCGCCTCCACGGTCGAACCCGATGCCGACGTCCACGTCCGCACGTCGCGTGGGGGCAGCGCGTTCTTCTCTTCCTTCTTTGGCTCCTCCGCCGCGAACGCCATCCACCCGGTTAGGACCAACGCCACCGCCACCCGCTGTGCTCGCATGTCGCCCCTCACTCCCTGGCCGCCCACCTGAAGGGCAGCACGACACCCCAGCCGGCGCGCAACCGGGCGCGCCAGCGGAACAGAACTCACGCCGGCGCCGGTTCGCTGGTGCCCTGCCTCTGCGCCAGCTGCCTCAGGGCCCGGTACCAGCGCTGGCGCACCGCCGACCTGGCCGCCTCGATCCGTACGCCGATCACGGTGCACGCCGAGGCGTTTCGATCGCCTCGCACCCAGCGAACGTCCCCATCAAAGTGGCACGCTCTCCGCCACCACGCCGTCTTCACGCGCAGCCGCAGCGTAGCGCCAACGCGCACGGTCGCCGACGTCGCGAACTCCAGCCGCACGCCGCCGGTCGACACGTCACGCGTGCTGCACCCGGTCCAAGGGCACGAGCTCCGATCCCCCTCGGTCCCTTCTCCTACGAAACGGACGTCCGCGGGAAAGCGGGCCCGTATGCGTTCATGCTGGCGCTGGTTGAGCTGCATGGTGTGCTCTGCACGTCAGGGACGCGCTACTTCTTAAGTTCCTCGATCGGGTCAACGGTGAAGGCCACGTTCTGGCTCTTGTTGATCAGGGCAAACACCAGCGTGACCTGCACCGGTTGACCCGTGGCCCGGAATTCCGTGCCCACCTTCGTTCCCACATACAGTGAGTCAGGTGTCAGGTCCAGCCGCTTGCGGCTGGACAGGTCTGGATCCGGGGACACCGTGATCTGTTTGGGGTGGTACCCGATGACATAGCCCCGGCACTGGATCGTGCGTCCGCTGTAATCGTCGGGCTTGGCCATGACGGCCTCGATCTCCGCGACCTCGGCGTGACCGTCGCGCGCCTGCTCGCGGAACGCCTGAATCTTGCGAACGAATTCCTGCATGCTGCCCCACTCCGGCGCACTGGCCGACGCGACGGACGCCGGAACCGCCTCGGCAGCGGGCTGCTGCCCGGAGAGCTCGTCCAAGAGGGCCAGGTATTCCTTCTCCACCGCTGCCGGCGACAGGGACTTTCCCGTGCCGCCACATTCTGCGCAGGCGGCCCCCTTGGACGCCCCGCCGCAGGCGGAACACACGACGTCCAACCGGTCGGGACTCAGCCGAGCCACCACCGGATCCTTCCCGAGGCGGGTTAGCAGAAACGCCCGCGTCTTGCGCCCCTGTTCCGTCATTCCGACATGCAGGCAGCCGAGCGAATAGACAGCCATGCAGGTCGTTTGCTGCGTCTCATCGGCCATATCCGTGATCGATAGGCGCAACTTCTGAAGCAGATCCCGGTCCTCCGGGTGGGCGTGAAGCGAGACAAAGACCTCATCCACCGGTGCCGCCTGAACAGCGCCCACCAGACCCATCCACGCCACAGCCGCGCACGCCACAAGGGTGCGTTTCTGCAGAATAGCGTCGCGCTTCGAGACCACGTTGTGACCCCTCCGTTTGCCCTGACCCGCTGTAAGCTACATACTCCGCTTTCAGGAGGAAATCAAGACCACGAAAAGCGCGAGATCGCCGACAGGCCGGGCCTTACGGCGAAACGGGAGGCGGCTCGGTGCCGCGCACGGCAGATAAACACAACGCCATCTTCCTGCGTGACCCACCCAAGTCACTTCTGACACAATGCGGCCCGTTCCGAATTGACGACGGCGTGACGGCAACCTGAAAAGGAAGAGCGGCAGCATGAAGGTAGTGGTCAAGAAGCGGCAGGCTGAATCACGGCCCCGCACGCCAGCCACATCGGCTCCTCGCGCGGCACCGGCAAAGGCTCGCGACAACACGGCGTGGATCAAGTGGGCAGTCATCGCGACGCTGGCCCTGGCCATCGGCGGCGCGGCGGCCGCGTCTGCAGCGGCACGGCACCGGAGGGCGGCGGCGATGCACCGGGCACAGCCGGCGAAGCCTCAGGCCGTCCCCTCGAGGCCCGGGCAGGTTCCGGGCGGCATTCTGGGCGATATCGACCTGAAGGCGTGGTGCAAGGAGAACGACAAGAACAACCCTGAACTGCAGGCGCGCCGGGCCCGCATGCACGGCGGGGCGCAACCCGCCCCGATGCCGTCGCCGACACCCCCTTCGCCGGCGGCGGCACATTAGAAAGGGAGGCGGGTTGTGAAACACCGGCGTTCAATGCCTTCGACCGGAGCGACCCAGCGGAGTCGTCCGGCCCGCGGTGGATCCTTCCTGCCCGGCATCGACGTCCTGCTCACCGAGCGGATCGGCTGGATCAAGGGACGTCGAGTGGGACTGGTCAGCCATGCGGCCGCTGTCGACGCGGCCGGTTGCCATGCCGCCCAGCGCCTGAGGGACGCGCCAGGCGTGCAACTGTCGTGCCTGCTCGGGCCGGAACACGGCTTCTTCAGCCGCGCCGGCGCCGGGGAGGCGTGCGGGTCGGTGCAGCACCCGGACTGGAATATCCCGGTGTTTTCGCTTTACGGCGACACGCGAAAGCCCACCCCGGAAATGCTATCCCACGTCGATCTGCTGGTCGTGGATCTGCAGGATCTCGGCGCCCGTGCGTACACCTATGTGTCCACGCTCGCACTCGTGATGGAGGCCGCAGCCGAGGCAGGCAAGCCGGTGATCGTCGCCGACCGCCCGGTGCCGCTGCCGAACACCGTAGACGGCCCGATGCCGGACGGCCGACACCGCAGCTTTGTGTCCTGGATCGACGCCCCTTTGTCCTACGGCATGACGCCCGGCGAAACGGCCCTCTGGCTGCGCCGGACCACGGCGCTCGACCTGGACCTGCGGGTGGCGCCGCTGCGGGGCTATCGCCGCGACCCGGCGCGCTCCACCGCATGGTTTCCCTGGATCCCCCCCTCGCCCGCCATCCGCTCATGGGAGTGCGCCATGTGCTTCCCGGCCACGGTCGCCTTCGAGGCCCTCGGGGCCGTCGATCACGGGCGCACGGGCCCCCTGCCCTTTCAGGTTCTGGGCAGCGCGTGGATGGATGGCACAGAGGTCTGTGCGCGCCTGCGCGAGCAGGCCTTGCCCGGCGTCTGCTTCCATCCCCATCGATACGTGCCCACGGCACCGGCAGCGGGTGCCGCTGAGTGCCTCGGCGTGCGGATGAGCGTGACCGATCCCGATGCGTTCCAGCCCGTCACCACCGGCTACGCGCTCATCAGGACACTCGAGGAACTCTACGGGCGCAGGCGCGTCTGGACCCCGGGCGTCTCGCGGCCCGAGTTCTTCGACAAGCTGATGGGAACCGATTCCGTTCGTACCGCGCTGCGCGAGCGGGTCCCAACTGTCGACGTCGCCCGCCAGTGGAGGGAGGCGTCCCGCTCGTTCCGCCGCCAGCGCCTGGCCTGCCTCCTTTATGAAAGACCCAGCGTGCGGTGAAGGTGCCCCGTAAAGCTTTTCTGCTGGCCGCCGGGTTGGGAACGCGCCTGCGGCCCCTGTCCCTGGATGTACCCAAGCCCATGCTCCCGCTTCTGGGAGAGCCTTTGGTCGGCCGCATCGTGGACCTGCTGAAGGGCTGGGGGGTTCGCGATTTTCTCGTCAACCTCCACCACCAGCCCCAGCCGCTCCTCCTCTACCTGCGCGACCGCGCCATGGCCGATGGCCTTCGCATTCATTTCTCCTACGAGCCCGACATTCTGGGCACCGGAGGTGCGCTCCGCCGCGCCGCGTGGTTTCTCGATGCGGAGCCCTTCTGGCTCGTGAATACCGACATCACGGCGAGCGTGAACCCCGCGCCGCTGCTGCGAGCATTCGCGCGCCAGGGCCCGCTGGCGGCGTTGTGGGTGACGGACAAGCGGGGGCCTCGCACCGTGGACCTGCGGTGCCATCGGGTCACATCGTTCCGCAGCGCACACCCCGGCGCACCCGGCACCTTCACCTTCTGCGGCCTGCACCTGGTCTCGCCTCGAGTGATGGATTACCTGCCCGAGCCCGCCTTCTCGTCGGTTGTGGAAGCCTATGAGGCCGCCATGGTCGACGGGCTGACCGTGCTGGGAATCGACCCGCCCGGAAGCACGTGGGATGACATCGGGACCCCCGAGCGCTATCTTGCCGCGCACCGTGAACTCCATTCCCGGGTCTCACCGCCCATCGAGCAGCGCCGTGCCGTGCGCGCCCTGCGGCGCGGCGGCGTGCACATCAGCGGCGGCGTCAGCATCGCCTCCGACGTCACCGCCGGCGACGGTGCCGCGATCAGCAACGCGGTGCTTCTTGAGGGCGTTCACCTGGGCGCTGGCGCCGCCCTGCAGAACGCCATCCTAGGCCCCGGCGTCAGCGTGTGCGGCCCGGCAACGGGCCTGATCGTGCGCGCCGACCGCGCCCGCGAGGACGCCGCACTGCCCTCTCTGTTGGATCGCCTCGGATGGCCGCTCGAACGCACGGCCGTACAGGTCCTGCCCACACGCGGGTCGGATCGCCGGTTCCTCCGGCTCATGCGTGGGACACACCGCGCCATGGTAGCCCTGCACGGCGAACAGCGGCCCGAAAACCGCCGCTACGCGAGCCATGCCCGGTTCCTGCGCCGGCTGGGCGTCGATGTACCCCGGCCGATCCTCGACGCCCCCGATCTGGGCGCCCAGGTCTTCGAGGACCTCGGCGACACGACGCTGGAGTCCTGCCAGCGCGAGATGAGTGCAAGCCGGCGCCTGCTCTGCTACCGGCGCGTTCTGGCGATGGCGCTGCGGATGCACACGGTTTCCACCCGCGCAGCCTCCCGCCTGGCTCTGGAGCCGCCGTTCACGGCCGAACTCTACCGGTGGGAGCACGAGTTGTTCGACACGCACTTCCTGTCCGGCCGCCCGGAGATGACGCCCGCGCGTCGTCAGGCGATCCTGCAGGAGCTGGCGGAAAACGCCCGCCGCCTGGCCCTGCCGCCACTCGGCATCGTGCATCGGGACCTTCAGTCGAGCAACGTGATGCTGAAGGGCCGGCGCTGTGTGCTGATCGACTTCCAGGGCATGCGGTGGGGGCCGCCGGCCTACGACGTGGCCTCGCTGTTGTGCGACCCGTACGTCATGCTGGCCGAAGATGTGCAGAACCGGCTGCTGGACGCCTACTGCCGGCAACACCCACAGGGCGACGCCGTGCGCAGCACCTTCTGGCCCGCGGCAGTGCAGCGGCTGTCCCAAGCGCTGGGCGCCTATGGCCGCCTCAGCGCCGTTCCCGGGATGGAGAGATTCCGGCAGTACATCCCAGGCGCCCTCAGCATGATGCAGCGCGCCCTGGCCCACGCCGGCGGCGCCCCTCAGCTCAGAACTTGCTGCTCACGCCAATGATGGTGGTCAGATCGTTATGCTCACGGCCCTCGGCGGGCATGCTGTCGTAGCGATCCTGCAGAACCACGCGGAGATTGAGGTGGTGGTTCATCGCCGCCTCGGCCCCGAACTCCGCATTAACCAGGTAGGCGGAGAAATCAGAGAACTCCGGCATCCACTCGGCCGTCTGCCAAATCTTGCCCTGATCGCCGAACTTGTGCTCAAAGCCCTGCGCCACGCGCAGCGACGGATAGTCGTCCTTCTCGCCGCCGACCTTCTCCCACACGTAGGACGGACCGATTTCCCCCGACAGCTTCGTCATATCGGTCTTGATCGCGTAGACACCGACGCCGGGGCCCACCGTCAGCCGATAGTCAATGTCGGCCATATCATCGTAGAGCAAGGTGCTATCCAGGTAACTGTAAGTGTGCGGGGAGTATGTCTTCTTGACGTTCCCGGCCAGCTTCGCGTCCTTCTTCGAGGTCTCGCTCTTTCCGGCATCGGTGGTGTTCTCAGCGTAGTTGCCTTCCAAGCCAGCCTTGAACGACCCGATGCAGTTCTCGCCCTCCGTGCCGATGCTTGCGTTGAACTGCGAGCTCTCGGTGTTGCCGTCATTGAAGGTCGCTCCGACCGCCACGGTGGTTTCAAGTCTGTTCGTGACCACGGGCACAGCGTCCGCGGCCGACGCCACGACGCCCGCCAACACCAAGCCACCAGCCGCCAGGGTACCAACCATCCGATTCATGCGCTCCGCCTCCCGCCTCATTTGTCCAGCCTCCGCTTAACTGCAAACTCCCTGAACTCACTCGCGCAACGCGACGCCACAGCCCGACCTGCCTTACGCCGCCTTCCCGCCGCTCGCCCGCTTCCGCAGCCCGTTGATCACCTTCACCAGCATGAACACCGACGCGGCCACGATCAGAAAATCGACCACGGTCTGAATGAACTTTCCGTAATTCAGCGTCACGGCAGCCACGTCGCCGCTGGCCGCCTTCATCGTGATGACAAGATCCGCAAAGTTCACGCCGCCGAGCAGCAGGCCGATGGGGGGCATGATGACGTCATTCACTATCGACGTAACGATCTTGCCGAACGCCCCGCCGATGATGATACCCACGGCCATGTCGACAACGTTCCCCTTAACTGCAAACTCCCTGAACTCACTCGCGATGCTCATCCTGATGCCCTCCCTGTTCTGAATTCAACTGCTACGCGTAGCGCTACCCATGCCCCACGCTTGTACCTTTGAGTATGCCGGTTTCCGGGTCGTGTCAAGGATGGACCCGAAAACAAAACACAAAACGGGCGGGGCGGCCGAGACTGGTCGTTCCCCGGAACGCGTGACACGGAGGCAGGCTTACACGACAGGCCGGCGCCGGCCCCGGCCGCCCTCCTGCTCGGACTGGGCATCCAGGCAGTACCGCGCATAGGGCAGGGCCTTCAGGCGGGCGCGGTTGATCGCCTTGCCGGTCATCTCGCAGGCGCCGTATACGCCGTCTTCAATGCGGCGCAGCGCGTCATTGATCTCGCGGACGATGCCGCTCTCCGTTCCGGCCACCGTCAGGGCCAGCCCCTGATCGAAGCTGTCGTGGTCCTCATCCTCCGCCCGCATGGGCTGGAAGCTGTCCTGATTGATCGACGTCACGGTCCCCGTGACCTTGTCGCGCAGACGGAGCAATTGTTCGTGGAACTCGGCGATTTCCGATGGCGTCAGGGGGGGCTCAGCCGGCTCGGGAGTTCGCGTTTTATGAGCAAGGGCCATGCGGTTGCCTCCTCGGCAAGAAAGGTTCGACCTATTGGCGAACCTGGCTAGGACGCGCCAAGCACGCGGTTGACGTCGGAGACAATCACTGCGATGTCCCGCGCGCCGTCGACATCGACGAGCAGCTTGCGAGAGGCGTAGTACTCGATCAGGGGCTCGGTCTGCTTGCGATAGACCACCAGGCGGTTGCTGATAGCCTCCGCCTTGTCATCGTCACGCTGGTAGAACTCCGAAGCCGGCACGTCCTTCGGCGGCTGCGGAACGCCGTCCGGGTTCACGTTGAAGATCTTGCCCGTCGGGCGGTGAATCCGGCGGCCGGACAACCGGTGCACGATGAGCGCGTCGGGGACGTTGAAGTTCACCACGCGGTCAATCTTCACGCCCCCCTGGACCAGCGCCTCGGCCTGCGGAATGGTCCGCGGGAAACCGTCCAGAATGAACCCGCCCCTGCAATCGGGGTTGGCGATGCGCTGCTTCAGCAGGTCGATCACCAGATGGTCCGGCACCAGTTCGCCGGCGTCCATGTAGCCCTTGGCCTTCTTGCCCAGTTCGTTCCCCGCCGCCACCGCGGCCCGCAGCAAGTCGCCGGTTGAGATCTGCACGACCTTCAGTTGATCCACAACTCGCTGGGCGATGGTTCCTTTGCCGGCGCCCGGGGGTCCCAGAAAGACCAGGTTCATGTCTTCATCTCCTCAAAGGGCCGGTTGAGCGGCCCGTGCAGTTCGGCTTGCTCTCTTCGCGGTGCGCCGCACCGGGTGCGGCGGAACAGGAGGGCACCATGTCCAAATCGTGCGAAGGCATCAAGTCCGAAATCCGAAGGACGCGAATCATTGTTCTTGCAAGGACCCAATCGCCACTTGCAGAGCCGAAGGGGCTTTCGTAATGTGCTTGCCCTGTCTCTCGCAAAGGAGAGAGGCAGCACAGCGGGAGAGCTCATGAGCAAGACACACAAGATCGCGGTCATCGGCGGCGACGGAACCGGTCCTGAGGTCGCACGCGAAGGCCTGAAGGTGATGAACGCCGCGGCGGCCAAGTACGGCTTCAAGCTGGACTACACGCACTTTGATTTCGGCGGCGAGCGCTACCTGCGCACGGGCGAGACGCTGCCCGACAGCGCCATTGAGGATCTGAAGCGCTTCGACGCGATCTACCTCGGCGCCATCGGCCACCCGGACGTGAAGCCCGGCATCCTCGAGGTCGGCATCCTGCTGAAGGCGCGCTTCGCCCTCGACCAGTACATCAACCTGCGCCCGGTGAAGCTGTTCCCCGGCGTGGAGACGCCGCTCAAGGACAAGGGGCCGGCGGACATCGACTTCGTCGTCGTGCGCGAGAACTCCGGCGGCATCTACACCGGGCTCGGCGGCGCCGTGCAGAAAGGCACGCCGCTGGAAGTGGCCACGCAGGTCATGCTCTACTCGCGCCCCGTCGTGGAGCGGTGCGTGCGGTACGCCTACGAGTACACGCGCCGGCGCAACAGCGCGAAGAAGCGCCTGACGCTCGTGCACAAGTGCAACGTGCTGACCCACTGCGGCGACCTCTGGGTGCGCGTGCACAAGGAGATGGGCGACGCCGAGTTTGCGGACGTCAACCAGGACTACAACCACGTGGACGCGGCCACGATGTGGTTCGTCAAGCAGCCGGAGTGGTACGACGTGATCGTGACGGAGAACCTCTTCGGCGACATCATCACCGACCTGGCCGCCATCATTCAGGGCGGGCTGGGCATTGCCGCCGGCGGCAACATCAACCCCGAGGGCGTGAGCATGTTCGAGCCCATGGGCGGCTCCG
>CAZJBP010000008.1:0-36736 GCA_964544115.1 uncultured Victivallales bacterium
ATGCTTACCCGGCACGTCGTGAACGCGCACGGGTACGCGTACGACAATCACGGCCCGCCAGGAGGCCCTGGCGCACCCGACCCTTCACTGCGTCCGATTCGCCGCGGCGGGCTTCCCGAAGAACTCCAACTGTCCGAGAGCGAATCCCGGCGGCCGCGTGGCGTCTGGCGCCGTGTTGCTGTTGGGGTTGAAGCAGGAGAACGCCACGAACCGGTACCAGGTGTAGGCCTTTGTCTGCTTCGGGAAATGGGCGATCCCGAGCTTCTGGCCCTTGAGCTTGGCTTCCAGTTTCTTTGCATCCGCGGGCGTCACGACCTGCGCCATGTCGGCGGACGTGAAGGAGGTGAAGAGGAGCGTTTCGGCGCGCGGCGTCTCACGCAGCGGGCTCCCGTCCCGGCCGTCGGCGTTGCAGCGGTAGATGTCCTCCCAGTCCTTCCCATCCCCGGTGTTCGAGCCCTGGATGGCCCAGCTCCGCGGGTCGCGGTCGGGCATGTCCTGCGAGGTGGTGATCGTGAAATGGGTCAACGCAAACGGCTTTGCGAACTTGACCGACACAAAGTACGGGTTCTCCGCTGTCGGCCCGCCGGCGCCCCCATCCACAAACCCGACATACCATTTCACATTCTCGGGCTTGTTGAAGAACACCGCGGCGGCCGGCGAATTCTGCCAGCTCTGGTAGGGATTGCGCTGGTGGGCCGGCGTGCCCGGCGGGTTGGCCGGCGCGCACTTCATGCCCACCCAGTTGGCGTTCAGAGGCTTCAGTTCCTCCTCCGTCTGGTCCCCCGCGCAGCTCTCCTTGCCGACCACGTCGTCTTCCGGGTCCGTCAGGTCGCCGCCCAGCAGGCCGGCGTTTCCGACGCCCAGCGATACGGCGCCGACGGGATCGGACACGTCGCTGTTCACCGTTTCAAAGAATGCCTGCGGTGTCTGGCCGCGCTCGTTGGAGCGAATCATCGGCTCCCAGCCCGTGGGGCCCGGCCCGGTCGCATTCGCGAGCCACTCTTCGGCCACCGCCTTGCGCGACAGCGGCAGGGGCCACTTCCCCCCTGCGGCCAGGCATTCGCGCCGCAGTTGCGTCCAGCAAGCCAGGAACGCGTAACGCGGGGCCAGGTGCCCCTGCTTCACGCGCCAGAGCTGGTCTGGATCGCCCTTCGCCGCCTCTTCCGCCTTCTGCCACAGTGTCTCCGCCTGGCTGAGCACCTCGAACTTGAGGTACGGGGGATTGGCCCTCGGCGTGTTAAAACACCCCATGTAGAAGCCCTTCGCGCTGGTCGCCATCAGCTCCATGTACTGCCGGATGATGCGCCCGGCGGGCTTGCCGTAGTAGCCGTCCAGAAACTCGTCGATCAGCTTGCTGTCGTCCTGGTTCGGATTCCAGAGGAGCTGCGCCAGCACCCACGCCCGCAGTTCGGCCATCTCCCCGCCGTTGGACTGGTAGTTTCCCTGCTCGAACAGGTGCTTCACGTTGTTCTTGTGGAAGAAGCGCACATTGGGGCCCAGCACGAAGTAATTGGGGTGAGGCAGCACGAAGTTTTCAAAGGCGGTCGTGTAGTCCCAGACGGCAAGGTTCTTGCAGATCTTGCCCCAGCCGACGATGTCGTCCGCAAACTTCTTGTTGCTGGGATCCTCCATCGGCGCCGCAAAGTTGCACTCAATGGAGCAGAGGCGGACGATGACGTTGGACGCCGGGCGGATGGTCTTGGGCGGCGGACGGGTGAAGTAGTAGGCCAGCGTGTCGAACTTCACGTTCGGGAACTCCGGTCCGAGCTGGCTCGCCACGTAGTTGATCATCGAAATCGTCGAGCCGGCCTTGCTGCCCTCACTCTCGTCGATCGCCGAGCAGGCCGGGCACTCGCACGGGTAGCCCTGGTCCATCTGGGAGACGGAGAGAATGCTCGCCCCGGGTGAATCCTTCAGCCACTCGCGGCCGCGCTCCACGAGCTTGTCCCGCATCCCCTGGTTCATGTTGCAGATCTGGCCCTCACGAATGTTCCGCCCGAACTCCTTGACGTAAGCGTACCACTCCGGGTGCGCGTCTATGAAATCCGCCGGGTGTACGAGCCAGAACGTGGTGTGGACGAAACCCAGCGGGTGGTGCTCGCTCAGGTGGGAGAACTTCGCGGCGATCGCGTACGTGATGTTCCCGCCGTGCGCTTCATCAAGCCGGGCTTCATGGCCATTGCTGCCGTTGCGCATCGCCCAGTCGCCGTCAAACGCCGAATACCAGTACGGATAGCGTGACTCAAAGGCGGGGGTTTCATCGACGGCGAGATCGGCAAAGCTGAGGTTGGGGTTCTTCGGAATGTGCGCCGCATACGGCGACCACCACCGCACGCCGCACTGCCCCTGCAGGAACCGGCACACGGCGTACAGCGTGCCGCGCGGCCGGCCGCCGGCCAGCAGCATCCTGCCGCCCTTCACCCGCATCGTCAACTGCTCGCCGCCGAAGGTCGCCAGCTTGACTTCCGGAAAGAGTTTCTCGGCCAGCGGCCCCGGCCCGATGATGATGGCTGACGCCGGCGCACTGTCGCCGGCTTCCTTGATTTCGAACGCGGCGCCGGTGATTTGCTTCAAGTCGTTCGCCAGTTCCTCGGCGGCATGGCGCTCCGCGACCGTGGCCCCCGGCTGCGTGAGGATCACGCACGCGGCCTTTCCCTCCGAGGCAATCTGCATCGAGCCAGCCGCCATCGCCGCGCCGCTCGCCAGAATCATCCCGCCAAACAAGATGCGGTTCATATTCACACGCGCCCCTCCCATATTACCGCGTCATCATAGTGGCTCGACGACGATCACGGCAACGCCGGGGAGCATGGTCAACGGCTCCCCTCCGCCGTCTCACTTGTCCAGTCGGAACAGCTTTCCCTCGCCGGCCAGAAGCCGGACCTTCACTGTCTGCGAGGCCGGATCGAAAGCGGCCTTGACGGGCTGTCCGGTCTCCTGAGAGATCTCCATGACCTGTCGGGCCTTCTCCCGCAGCACAAGGGTGAAGTTCCGCGCGCCGACTTCCTCGGCGGGCACCTTCTCGTCCTCGATCTCAAGGTCGGGGATGTTCACGACGTTCCCGGGCTGCTGGTTCCAGACCGTGTCCGGCTTGACAAACCGGGCGCACGCGCTCCAGCCGCCATTCCCCCGCGTCACCTTCATCAGCAGCGTGTTCCACCCCGCCTCAAGTGTCACCTTGATCTTATCCTGGTCGATCTGCATCCCTCTGCCACCGTTGACCCCGTGCACCAGTTTGTCGTTCAGCCACACCTTGACGCCGTCGCTCGAGCCTGTATACAGCAACGCCTCCTGCTTCACGGGCGACTTCACCCGCGTGCGCATGTAGGCGGCGGAGTTGGGGTGCTCTCCGCCAAGGACTTGAGCCAGGTCGATCATGCCCTCGTCGACCGCGTTGCCGTCCGGGAGCAGGATCGGCATGGCCAGCGTCTTCCAGGCCACTTCGCCGGCGTTCGGCTTCTCGGGCGGGAACTCGGTGTCGAAAAGCTGCTGGAAGTCCTTCCCTTCTGCAGTGAACGGCCCGCTGATCTTCCAGGTGTGGATCCACGCCTTGAAGTAGCCGAAATGGCGATTCACCACGAAGAGATACTCCTTCTTTCCTGCGTCCTGCAGCAGCCCGATGGTCGCCTGGCCGCCCTTGACCGACCCGACCGGAAACTGGTCGTCCATCCCGGCCCCGGCCGGCGGAGGCGGATCGGTGTGAACCACCCGCACACCGTCAAGTGTCACCAGCAAGGGTGCCAGTGCCTTCATCTTGCGGTTCACCCGCTGCACGTAGCCGTACCGCGCCGTGCGCTCGCCCTTTGCATTGAGCATCGCGTCGAAGTAGCCCCAGCCGTCGTTGGGCGGCGTGGTGTACGTGAACCACAGGATGCCCTTGGCGCCGTAAGCCAGGGTGGTGTACGCCTGCCAGCGGATGTCCGCCTCGTCCTGCGGCCTGTACATCCCGTGCGGCACGCAGCAGATAATCTGTACAAAGGGGATCCCCGCCTCGCGACACGCCTTGGAAACGGTTCCCAGGTCGGCGAAGTACTCGGGACGGGTCGTCAGGTTGTCAAGAAGCGCATAGTGATCCCAGGATACGAGCGGGGGCTTGACGGTCTCTATGAAGCGGTCGATGTGCTCCTGGTAGCTGCCTGCGCCCAACGCGTCGAGAGACGCATAGCTTGGCAGCAGGTTGATGTAGGGGATGTACCGCGGGTTGGCCTTCCTGATGGCCTGGCTGACGGCACCCAGATCGGCGAACCTGGGCACTCCCGGTTCATCCGCGAGGAAGAATCCCACCATGGTGGGATCCTTTGAGTACTTCTGGACCACGGCGGCGACGTTCGTCTCAAAGCCCGGATCGCTTGGCTTGAGGGCAAAGAGCTGACCGTCGCCGACAATGGCCTTGATTCCTGCCTGCTTGGCGAGGGCCGCGTCGCCACCCAGGACAAGGTTGAAGCCGGCGTCCGCATATTCCTTGTAGCGTTCGAGATTCCCCTCGGGACCGCACCATGCGGAAATGATGAACGGCGGATCGTACGTCGGTTTCACCTGATCCTCCTCACCAACAACAAACTGAGCACACATCACCAATACGACCATCAACGGACACCGTGTCATACAACCTCCCCACTGCTTTCTGCCTCACTGCGCGGCCTCGAACACCCGCACCTCCACAAGGTGCACGGCCGGGTTGTCGCTGTTCTTGAGCATGTTGACCCGCACGTGGCGGGCCTTTACCGGATCGAACGTGTGCGTGTAACCCTTCTCGGTTCCGGCTTCAGTGTTCGTACCGGCGTCGACGACCTGCTTCCATTTCTCGCCGTCCGTTGAGACCTCGACCGTATACTGGTAGTAGCGCACGCCATCCCAGTACGGGACAACCTGGACGCGGCCGATCTTGCATTCGCTTTGCAGGTCCACCTTCCACGTCTGCGGCGACGGGATGGAGCCCCAGAACTGGGCTATGTCCACATAGCCGTCAGCGGCAAAGACAGCCATTTCCTGGTCGTTCACCGGTCCGGAAGCCACCACGGGCTTGCCGGTCGTCAGGCTTTGCTCGAATCCGCGGTAGGCTGTCTTGGGGCCGAAGACGTACCCGCCGACCAGTTCGCCGGTCTTGTCGTCGAAGATCGCCGCGCGCGGACGCAAGGTCCCCGTGACCTGGAAAGGCCCGCCGTACCGCGGGGACTTCGGAGTCGGCTCCGAGCTGTCCATCGCGTAGTGCACGCTGCACCCGGCGGGAACCTTGCCCGTCACGGTGACCGTAAGCGGCTCGCTGTATTTGCCGTTTTCGAACTTTCCGTCCAGCTTGAACGTGACCGGCCGCAGGATCTTCTCGAGATTTGCGTTGCACGCAGCCGCGCGCCCCTGAATCTCGGCCTCGCTGGTTGGCTCCGTGTCCACGTTCCAGGTGCCCTCCGGCCGCAGGTCGCAGTAGATGTGGGAATTCACGTAGCCCTCGGCATCGCTTTCCCAGGCCACGCGACTGCCTCCCAGCACGCTATCGGTGCGCTTGAGCTGCTCGCTGTTGCAGTTGAAGATGTTCCACTTCCACCGTGGCCCGCGGATTTCCCAGGGCACGGTGATGATCGTCATGCCCTTGTCCAGCGCGTCGCGCGCGCCCGCGTGCCAGGAATACACGATGACGTCCTTCAGCTCCGGATCCTGCGGCAGCCCCGAGCAGCTAATGCCCCAATAGATGGTCTTCTTCCCGTTCTTCTTGACGAATTCGTTCATCCGCAGGACGTGCTGCTTCAGGAGATCTTCGATACCGCCCTTGTCGATCTCCCGCATGCCGTGGTCCTGGAGGTACTTCGGCACGTGGGGCGCCTTCTTGAAGCGGTCCAGCTCGATCTCGTCGCCCCCGATGTGGAAGTACGGCGTGCTCGTGAAGACCGAGCACATATCGTCGACCACCTCTTCCAGGTTCGGGTAGATGCTGTCGTCGGCAACGTCCATCATCCGCAGGTCGCAATCGCCCAGCGCCGGCTCCATCGCGGCCTGGTAGCCGCCGCAGTGCCCGGGGGTCTCGAACTCCGGCACCAGCGTGACGCCGCGGGCGTCGGCAAATGCCACCAGCTTGATCAGTTCCTCTCGATCCCACACCTTTGGCCGGTCCCCGTTGTTGATCGCGGCGTTGTGCTTGCTGGCCTGCGGCCACTTCCTCAGGGGGAACATCAGGGTGCTCTCGTCGGCAAGGTGCAGGTGCAGATAGCGGATCTTCCAGAATCGCATCCCGATCACGCAGCTCTTCAGGGCGTGAAGCGAGACATCCTGCCGGGCACAGTCGATCATGTAGCCGGTATAGTCGGCAAACGGCCAGTCCTTGACGGTCATCTTCGGCAGCGCGGCTCTTCCGTCCGCGGCGATCAGGGCCTGCAGAAGCGTTGCCGTGCCTTCGCAGACCGATCGGTAGTCCCAGCCTTCCACCACGCACGTATCGGCGATGGTGATCGTGTGCGCGTAGTCGCGGACCTTCTTCACTTCCCGGTTCTGGACCGTCAGAATGTCGTTGTCGGCGCGGAGTTCAGGGTTGAGCTTCAGCACGATGTCCCCGGCCCTGGGCTCGCCAGCCATCGCGTCCATTCTGATTCCCGTCATAGCGCACAGTTCGCCGGACAGGATCTTCGCCAGCGGCATCAGCTTCGGATCGGTCGCCACGATGCGGCTCTCCGCCGTCAGCGGCATCTCACCCCCGGTCACCTTAATGGATTTCGGCGTCGGCAGGAGCTTCACGTCGGCTCCCTGCGCGGCGTGCACGCCGAGACCAAAGGCCAGGCCCATGACGACGGCCAGCCCACCGCACAATCCGCTCACCGCACTCTGTCGTGTCATCCTCATCTGTCACCCTCCTCCACGTCGTGTCTGCGATCCTGCACACGGCCTCCTGGCCTGGCGCATCACTTCAATTTGCCGTCACGGGCGAGCGCTCCAGGCCGGCGCGAGGCCGTGGACTTCAAGAGACGCGGCCCGCGCTTCGCCGCCCCGGCTGAAGACCTCCAGCGCCGCAGTTTCGGCCTTGGGCTGGAGCTGCATCGGCATGTAGACGCGGCCGTCGGCGGCAAAGATGTCGAGTGAGACGCGGTCCACAAGAATCCGCAACCGCAGCTTGCCGTCCTTCAGCCCGACGGTCGCCCGTTTGTCGCCGCAGCAGAGCGCCCCGGTCTCGACGCTGTAAACCACGGGCGTGCCGCGAACGACGAACCCGATTTCTGCAGCCTTGCCGGGCGCGAGTTCCGCCTCGATGTCAAACAGCTCCCCGCTTAAGCCGGACAGCAGGTTCTCGCCGGGTTTCAGCGCGGCGTCCTTCCACGCATGCTTCTTCACCCGCAGCGACTCGAGTTCCCGCACCGGCAGGGCAAACAGCCGCAGGCCGTCCTGCGTGGTGCGCAGCGTCAGCTCGACGGGCAGACCGATCATCTGGTTGAAGGGCATGCCGGGCAGGCTCACCTGTCCCCACGGCATCAGGATGCGGCGCCCATCGGGAACGCCGTTAAAGGTCTGCGACGCGTAGAAGCAGTTGCCGCAGTTGAGTCCATGTGGACCGGACTCGGCCGTGAACGTCGTGCCGTCGAACCGCCCGATGAGATAGAGGCCCTTGCCGCCGTAGAACACCCAGCGCGATTCGCCGCCGTGATCGGCGACCGGGATCTCAAAGAACTCGGGACATTCGCTGTCGTCCGGCAGCTTCACGTCACAGATGCGACGCCAGCTCTTCAGGTCCGGCGAATCGAACAGCGCGTAGTCGTTGCCATCGAGGTACAGGGCCAGCACCCATTTCTTCCCCGGCGCGTACCAGATGACCTTCGGATCGCGGTTGCTGGCCGCGATGTGCGGCAGGACGGGGTTCTTGCTGTATTTCGTCCACGTGCGGCCGCGATCGGTGCTGTAGGCGATGCACTGCGAGAAGGGTACGCCCGCGGATTGCCGGTTGGAGCCTCCCGCGGCCGTGTAAATGCACACGAGGGCGCGTTCCTTGCCTCGTGCGAAGCCGGCCGTATCGGCGGTATCGACGACCGCGGAGCCGGAGAAGGCCGTGCCGTGCTCGTCCGGGAGCACGCCCTCGTCAAGCTCGTGCCAGTGCACGAGGTCGGGGCTGACCGCGTGGCCCCAGTGCATGTTGCCCCAGTTCCATCCGTACGGGTTGTGCTGGAAGAACAGGTGATACTCGCCATCGTGGTAGACGAGGCCATTGGGATCGTTGTTCCACCCGCGGCGGGCAGAGAAGTGGAATTGCGGCCGCAGCGCCTCACGATAGAGATCCTCGCCGCCGTTGATCGTGTCGGACTGCCCGATCGCCTTGAGCGCGGCCGCATCCTCTGGCAGCCCGTCCACCCGGATACCGACCTTCTTTCCCTTGAACGGCGCCAGCTCGATGAACGCCCACCAGTCCGGGGCGCCCTCCGCCAGCTCGATCTCGAAATCGCGCTCGACCTTCCCGTCAACGATCAGGCTGACCCAGCGCCGGGCCGCGCCGTTCTTGACCGGCAGGTTGAGGTATCGTTTCTCAGCTTTCAGCTCGTACATGGGACACAACCCTTTCCTCATCTTCTCATCGCGGATTCATCAGGCTCACGCCCATCAGCCCGATCACGACATCCTGAGACAGCGTCTCCAGCTCCACCTCGCGCAGTACCGCGCCGTCCCTCAGTTTCCACCCATAGACCATCGCCCGGCAGTTCTCCCCCAACTGCACCTGGGGCGGCGGCTCCTTCGGCAGCGAAAAGCCGTCCCGCCGGTAATCGTAATCCACCGTGCCAAACCGGCAGAGCGACCAAAAATTGTACGGCGGCACGAGGTCCAGCCGCTCTTCCTGCCCGTCCTCGTAGCGGAACCGGATCACCGCGTTGGCAATCCGCCCCTGCATGGGGTTGGTCGAGCCGCACACCAGCAGCCACACCGCCTCCGCCCCCGCCCGGACCGGCACGGTCGTGGAGCGCGGCCAGTTGTCCCACAACGAGGTGAAGGCGATGTTCCGCTCGGCGCCCGTCGCCGCGAACGGCACGCCCTGCGGCGTTGTGACCGGCGCGCCGATCGTGTTAAGCGTGATCTCAGGAGGCTTGATGTTCCAGGGCACGAACGTCCAGGCGCTCCATCCGTCGTACCCGATCCGCATCGAGCAGGTGTCCGGACGCGGGGAGCGGTAGTCCTGCCGGAAGATTGTCCGCACGTCGCCGTTGAGAGTGGCGGCCACGTCGAGACAGCGCCACCTCGCGCCCGCCGGCACCGACAGCGTCGGGAACGCGGGAGCGTCGGCGCGCATCTGGGTCACTTGGTAGCGCGGCACCGCCCCCTCCACGAGCGCGAGCCGCAGTCCGTTGACGTCGGCGCGCTCCACGCGGACCGGCAGCGGGCCCGAGCGGCCGTCCAGGTCGAGGGCGACCTCCACCGCCGTGCAGGCCGGCACCTCCAGCGTCAGCATGCCGCATCCGGGCCACGGTTCGAGCCGGAAGTCGGCGACGGCCGTGCCATTGATAGTCACCCGCTTCACGCGCTCCGCGCGCACCGGCAGGCGGAACCTGACCCTCGCCGGCCGGGCCAGCGTGAGGCGGGTGGTGTCCCGTTCGCAGGCCAGCGAAAAGTCCGGCGTGCGGATCGCGGCGCGATCCCACGCCGAGGGCAGGGCCGGCTCGACGCACACGAGGCCGTTGGGATAGTCCGGCCGGTAGCCGAAGAGCCCCTCGACCACGGCGCGGCCGAACATCGCGACGATGTCCGTGAAATCGATGCTGCAGTTCGGGTGGCTCAGGCCGCCCGGCGAGCGGAAGTTCACTCCGCCGGTGGGGTTGGACTCCTTGCTGAAGCCGGCCTGCGGCGCCTCGTCGCCGTACATCGTCTGTAGCATCGTGCCGCGCAGGAGGGCCCACCCCTCATCGCCCTGCCCGCCCAGGAAGTAGCCCAGCGCCATCGCGAAGTTGTCGCCGTGGTACAGTTCGCGGACAGACCACATGCCGGGCACGAAGTTGGAGGTGTGCCGCATCTCCCCGCCGTAGGGCAGGAGTACCCGCTCCATGGCCCAGGCCGTGTAATCCATCGCGCGCCACGTCTGCTCGGGCGTCGTGACGCCGGCCTCGATGGGCACGTGCTGCGCGTAGACCCACGCGTCCTCATGCACGCGCTGATGGCCGCCCAGTTCGATGTGCGAGGCGAAGTGCCCCTTGTCCCGCAACCACAGCCGACGGTTCATCGCCTCCCGGATCCGGTCCGCCTCGGCATCGTGCCGCGCGGCGGCCTCCGCATCCCCGCGCCGCCGGCGCATGTCAGCAGCGGCCCTGCGCCCGTAGTACACGTAGGCCGACTGCTCGGGCGTGCCGCCGCCATTGAACCAGAGCGAGTCGCTGGGCCACGTGTTGTTGTAGCTTTCGTACAGCCCGTCGTCATCGGGGTCGAAGCACTCCTTGCAGCGCTGCAGGTGCAGCTCCAGCATCGGCAGGAGCCGCCGCTCGAACTCCGCGTCGCCGGTGGCCCGCCATGCGCGCACGGCCTCGTCGAAGAACTGTGTCTGGAATTCGTAATGCGGCTCGGGGTAAATCCCGATCATGTAGTTCACGAACCCGGCCCCGCAGAAGCGGGAGGCCTTCGTCTGCTGGCAGCCCAGTTCGCTCACCGCGCAGCGCGTCCGCTCCGGGTCGCTCTTGACCTGGTGCGCGTCCCAGAACGCCAGTGCGCTGGCGACGAGATCGTGCCAGCCGTACGCCGTGGCGCTGCCCATCATGCGCCAGCCGGGCTGCTGGAAGCGCCAGGCCGAGCCGCCGTGCACA
This sequence comes from uncultured Victivallales bacterium, assembly GCA_964544115.1. Classification (GTDB taxonomy): domain Bacteria; phylum Verrucomicrobiota; class Kiritimatiellia; order UBA8416; family JADHWI01; genus CAZJBP01. Next base: position 10,749 of record CAZJBP010000008.1, read on the forward strand.
AAGCACGGCTCCACGAACGTGCCCAGCACCGCCGCACAGGACGCGGCGACCCCGGCGTTGAGATAGGGATCCGGCGTGTCCACGACGATCTGCCGGCCGATGGACTCGGCTCGCGCCAGGCCGTCCGCGAACGCCTGCTCCGGATCGGCCATTGCAGCCGGGTCGGGCTCGGCTGCCGCGGGGCCGGTGTCCCCCGCCGCGGCCATGGCCGCGCACTGGGCCCGGCCCTCCACCAACGGAATCCAGGCCACCCGCCCGGCGCCGGTCCCCTCCGGGCCGGCCTTCCCCAGGTCGTCGCGGGCCTCCACCGCCAGCCATTCCCGGGGGCCGGCCGGCTCCGAGAATCGGATCGGTTCGCCCTCGGGGAGACTCCCGCCGGAGGGCGGGAACAGGCACCACGCCGCCGCATCGCCCGGCTGAACGCCTTCAACAAGCAGTCGCACCGCGAACCCGCAGGCATCGGCGAGCGTCGTCGCCGTCAGCCGCGCGATCAGGCCGGGCAGTCGCGGGTCAGTCAGCTCCCACTCCATCCGCGCCGGCCGGTATCGCGCCACGCGCCCGGCAAACTGCTGCAGCATCAGCCGCGCGCCGCCGCGCCGGATGCCGACGCACAGGGAACCCATCGGCCCGCTCACCGACGGCATTTCACCGGCCCAGATGAACGTGAAGCGGCGATGGCAGTACAGGGGTCGGTTGTACCAGGCCGTGCCGTTGCGAACGACAATGGCGTCCCCTTCCGGCGTGTACACCAGCCCCGGCAAGCCCTCAGCAGCGACCATGGCGATTCACCCGTATCCCAGACTGCACGCGGCCAGCGCTTTACTCGGCCTTGGTCTTGATGCCTTCCAGCACCGAACCGTCGGCGGCGCGGATCCGAGCCTTGGCCCCCCACCCGCCGCCCCAGTTGATCACCTTGACCAGCAGGTTGTTCCATCCGGCGTTGAGGGCGATCTCCACGTTGTCCTCGCCGTCGGACAGGGTCCGGCCGACATTCTGCGAGTCCACCAGCTTTCCGTTCATCCAAGCCTTCACGGCGTCGTCGCTGCCGACGATGAGTCGCGCCGGCTGGGCCTTGGGCGAATAGATCTGCGTCCGCATATACATGGTGTCGCCGCCGCCGGTCAGTTCAATCTCCCTGAAGTTGACGATCATGGGATTCGCCCCCCGCTTCCAGGGGAACCACTTCGCTTCGCCGCCCTGCTCCGGAGGAAACTCCACGTCGAACTTGGCCTGCTCAGCCTTGCCCGGCGTTTCGTACGGCCCGGAGAGCTGCCAGTCGGAGAGGAAGCCGTCGATGTCCGAGTAATCGTACCGGCTCCGCGTAACGCTGCCGAACTGGCGGTCGCCGAAGAAATAGGCCGCGTTCAGGACGAAGGACTGCTTGTAGTTGAACGGCTCGGTGTAAACGGGCGACTGGGGGGTGGGTTCCGAGCCGTCGAGGGTGTAGTGGATCTTGCCGCCGCTCGGCGCCGCCACGGAGAGGGTGACCTTCAGGTTTCCGCCAAAACCGATCTGGCCGCCCAGGAAGTAGGTGATCCCCATCGTCACTCCTTCCGTATCCAACTTGACCGGCAGGGCCAGCCGGTTCACCAGCTTCCTGTTGATGTCGTACCGCTTGTCGTACTCTTCCTGGTTGATCGGCGTGTCAGGCCCCCACGTGCGTTCCGTACGTTCGCCGGCCCCGAGCATCCACCCGTTGAGCACGATCGCGCTCATCTGCCACATCGGCCGACTGGCGCCGAGCACGCGATCGGTCCGCGCGAGGCGCGAGCCGTTGCAGATATACATGTTCCATTCCGGGAAAGGCACGGAGAGGTCCCAGGGCACCGTGATCGTGGTCCACCCTTCCCGTTGATAGTCCTGGGCCACCGCATGCGGGTACCAGATCAGCGCGATCACGTTGTCGCTCATGCGTCCGTCCCGCGGGAAGTCCTCCCACGCCAGCGTGAGCTTGCCGCGCTTGCGAATCATGTCGGCCAGGCGCTTCAGGTGCACCTGGTAGATCTCGTGGGGGTTGCGCACCGGCTGCGGGTCGAGTTCCACCGCGTGCCGCCGCTTGTAGACCTGGGCCCAGGGGCCCGCTCCCACCCCCTGCCAGTTGCATTCGTCGCACCCGATATCAAAGTAGGGCGTGGTCTTGAAGATGCTGCACATCTCGTCGATGACCGTTTCGAGGCCCTTGTAGAGCTCCTCGCTGGCCATGTCCATGCAGCCCGGGCCGTCAAACACGTCGCGATAACACCGGCCCATGGCGGCATGGTGGCCGGGTGTTTCCAACGCCGGGACAATGCACACGCCGCGGGCGGCTGCGAAGGCTTCCAGCGCTTCCATTTCCTCCCAGGTCCAGACTTTCGGGGGAATGCCGCCGCAGCACGATCCGTTCTGCGATCCGAGCTTCGGAAACGCCTTGGAGGGGAAGCTGTAGCCCTGGTCGTCGCCGACGTGCAACTGGAGGTACCGCACCTTGAAGATGCGGCAGGCTTCGACGGTGGCCATCAGGGCGTCGGCAGGAATCCACTGGCGTCCGCAGTCGACCATGACCCCGGAAAAGTCGGCGTGCGGCCAGTCCTTGATCGTCATCTGCGGGATGGAGAACTTGCCGTTGGCGCCGGTAATGCTTTGCAGGATGGACGCCGTGCCTTCACACACCGCGCGGACATCCCAGCCTTCCACAACGGCCTTGTCCGCCACCTCGATCGTGTGCGCCATGTCGCGCGTCTTGGCGATCTTGAGGTCCTGGGCGGCGAGGATGTCCTCGTCCGCACGGATGGCCGGGTTGATTTTGAGCACGATGTCCCCCGCCCGACCCTCGCCCTTGACGATGGCGAGCTTCCAGTTTGTGAGGCAGGATATCTCCTCCGCGAGGACGGCGGCGTGCGCGTCCAGGCGCGGATCCGTCACCACGATGCGGGACTGGGCGGTCAGCTCCATGCTGCCCGGATTCACCTTGATCGACTTCGGTGTCGGCTGGATCGGCGGAACGTTCGCGTCGAGCGCGCCTGCGCCGCCCACCATGCTGCACACAAGGCCGGTAACCGCCAGAGCTCTTCCAATCAGTGCCTTCATTTGTTTCTCCAAATAGATGTTACTTGTAGAGCGACCAGCCGCCGTCCTTCATATCAAAGACCTCGCGCGAGACAGCGCCGGCCTGCCGGCCGTTGCGGAACAGTGCGGCATTGACCGCCGTGGTCGTCTTGACGTTGAAGGGCGCCGTGTAGGCCGGCGACTGGGCTGTGGGTTCGGAACCGTCCACCGTGTAGCGGATTTCGCCGGAGCCGACCGTGTTGGTCAGCGAGAGCGTGACGTCCACCGGGCCTTTACAGTACTGGCGCCCGAGTACCGGCCATGCCCGATATTCGACGGGATCGCCCTTGATCACGACAGGGAAGAGAAGCTTGTCGAGCAGGGCGCGCGTGGCGGTGAGGCGGCCCTGGTACTCGGCTTCCACCACGACGTTGCTCGGCCCCCAGGTGCGCTCCGAACGGATGCCAAGGCTGCGGATGTAGCCCTCGCAGGTAGAGCCGTTGAGCTCGCCGCCCAGGTAATCGCTCACCAGTGCGCTTGCGCTCATGTGCCACATGGTCTGGCTGGCGCCCAGCACGCGGTTCGTGGGATCAAACTTCACCCCGTTGCAGAGGTACATGTTCCAGTCCGTGAGCGGGGCGCCAAGGTCCCAGGGAACTGTGATGGTGGTGAAACCGCGCTTGCGTATCTCGTCGCAGAAATTATACGGCAACCAGCACATCACCACGATCTGGCTCCTTATGTCCTCGGGAAGAACGAACCCCATCGCCTCCACAGGAAGATCAACCCCTTCCCAGGCCAGCGTCATCTTGCCGCGCTTGCGGACCATGTCGTTCACGCGCCGGACATGCTGCACAAACAGGTCGGACAGGCGCTGCATCCCGTGCTTCTGGAGGTAGTCCTTGGTCTGCTGTTGTTCCTCAAGCTCGTAGAAGTACATTTCGTCGCAGCCGATGTGAAAATACGGCGAGCTCTTGAACACATCGCATACTTCGCCCACAAGCGTGTCCAGCACCTTGTACAGGTCGTCGTTCGCCATGTTCATGATCTTCGCACGGCCAAACACGTCCGGCATCGCGCGCGCCGCCGCTTCGCCGTGACAGGGCATGTCGAGTTCCGGCACGAGAGTGACCCCGCGCGCATCGGCATAGGCGACCAGATCACGAAGCTCCTTCAGACCGTAAACTTTCGGAATCACGCCGTTGTGCATGGCCTCGTTCTTCGTGCCGAGACCAGGAAAGGCTGTCGACGGAAACGTAAAGCCCTCATCCGCGGACAGGTTCAGCTGGCAGTACCGGATCTTCCAGAGCCGGCAGGCCTCGATGACCGCCCTGATCGCGTCGAGGGGGATCTGCTGGCGGGACACGTCCACCATGACGCCGGTGAAGTCGGCATGCGGCCAGTCCTTGACCTTCATGCGCGGCAGCGAATACGTGACGCCCTGGGCCGTGATGGACTGCAGGATCGTGGCCGTGCCTTCCGCCACAGCGCGGTAGTTCCAGCCTTCCACGACGGCGGAGTCCCCGACAACGATCGAGTGGGCAAAATCGCGCGTGGGGCCGACCTTCTGATTCTGGACGGCGAGAATGTCCGCGCCCGCGCGCAGCGCCGGGTTGATCCGCAGCCCGATATCACCCTTGCCCGCCTTGCCCTTGCCCACCGCCAGCTTCAGGCCGGTGATCGTCGCGATCTCGTCGGACAGGATAGCAGCCAGCGGCTCGAGACTGGCGTCGCCGGCCACAATGCGGCTGGCGGCGGTCAGCGGCATGGCTCCCTGCTCCAGGGCGATCATCTTCGGCGTGGGTACGAGCGGAGGCGGCGTGGCCGCCCCACAGGCGGCAGCCGCCAGGAGCAGCGCGGCAGCCGCCGTCCTCCAAGCGCCCGCGAAAATGAAACGGTTACTGCGTCGTGAATCCCCTCTGCGCACGGTCATACGAGAGCCTCCTGACAACGGACTTCCTGCCCGCCCACCGGGTTTTATAGAAGTGCAACCGTATCTGAGAGGGAAGGGGTAGACAAGCGATTTGCAGACAAGGGGTTTTGACACGCGCGGGGCAATCTCATAGCCTTGGCCCCCTTCGGCGCAACGCCAGGGCCCCATCGTCGGCCGGTGGGAGGTCCTGCGGGCACGCCTTGAACCGCACCGAAAGGGTCGACATGAAGAGGATCGTTGTTCTAATTGCGCTGGTGGCTTTCTTCTCAGCTTTCTCACCGCTCTTGCCGAGGGCCTTCGCCTATGTGAGCCTGGGCACAGGGGACTCCAGCCTGCTGGGCGGCGACCTGACCGATCCGGAAGACTCGCTGGAGCCGGTCGAAGACTGCGGCGCCGGGACGGAGGAGCAGCTCAAGCCCAAGAACGCCACCTGGGTCAAGATGACCTGCGCCCCCGCCAATGGGCCCGGCGAAATCGGAAATCAGCAGCACCCTTACCAGAGCTGGGTGGGCACACCCGCCTCGGCCATCTTCTGGGGCAAGCCCGAGACCAAGAACTGGTACGTCAGTTTCAAGGACGGCGGCTATGGCGGCCCCACCCGGGACTATCCCTACTTCTGCGCCGTCGAGCTCTCGCAGCCGCACATTCTCACGCACTTCACGATCTGCAACAGCGCCGCCATGCCCGAGCGTGACCCGAAGTCGTGGGCCGTCCAAGGGTCCAACACCGGCAAGAAGGATGACTGGACGGACCTCTTCGTGTGCGACTACGAGAAGGGCGATACGTCGCCGTTCAAGAAGTATCCCCGCAACGAGACGGTGCTCTACACCTCCTTCACGTCCGACAGCATGGCCAAGGCCGTGACGCCGGCGGACCTGGAGAAGCTGACGGCCAAACTCGGGGATCAGAAGATCGCCAAAGCCGACTTCGCGACGCCCGCCCGGGCCTACACCTGGTTCCGCATCGCGATCTACGCCTGCGTCAATCCCAACACCAAGTCCATTGCCGACCCCAACGCCCCGCCCGGGTTCGCGCTGGGACAGCTGGAGCTGTTCGGCGCACCCGCCAAGGACGCCGCGCCCGAGAAGACGGCCGGGACGAAGGTGGACGGGTTTTGACACGCGCCGCGCATCTAGGCATTATCCGCGGCGGTTTAGCGTTCCGGGCGGAAGGCGGCTGGAGCCGCCGAGCCAGCCCGGAGCGTTGCAAGCCGTACACGAAAGGCGTGGCATGAATAGGATCCTCGTACTGTCGTCGCTGCTGTTTCTCTTCCTGGTCTTCTCGCCGCTCACGCGTCAGACCCATGCGTTCATGAGTCTGGGCTCGGGGGATATGAGCCTGCTGGGGGGCGACCTGACCGATCCGGAAGATGACCTCGATTTCTCTGAGCCGCCGCCTCCCAACGCGACGGAGGACCAGCTCAAACCCAAGAATGCCGACTGGGTCAAGATGACCTTCGGGCCCGCCAGCCCTCCGGACGCGGCCCCGCATCAGACCAACCCCTATTCCAGCTGGGTGGGTTGTCCGGCTGCCGCCATCTTCTACAACACGCCGGAGGGCAAGAAGTGGTACATCAGCTACAAGGATGGCGGACGGGGCGGCCCGACCCGCGATTTCCCTTACTTCTGCGCGGTTGAGCTCGCGCAGCCCGTCGTCCTCACCCACTTCACAATCTGCAACAGCCCGGACATGCCCGAGCGCGATCCGCGGTCCTGGGCCATCCAGGGATCCAACACCGGCAAGAAGGACGACTGGAAGGACATCTTCGTGTGCGACTACGAGAAGGGCGACACCTCGCCGTTCAAGAAGTATCCCCGCAACGAAACCGTGCTCTACACCTCGTTCACGTCGGACGACATGGCCAAGGTCGTGACGCCGAAAGATCTCGAGAAGCTGACGGAGCGGGTCGCGGATCAGAAGATCGCGAAGGCCGACTTCGCCGCGCCCCCGGCTTACACCTGGTTCCGCGTCGCGATCTTCTCCTGCGTCAACCGCAACACGTCGTCCGTGGCGGACCCCAACGCCCCGCCCGGATTCGCGCTGGGGCAGCTGGAGCTGTTCGGCGCGCCCGCCAAGGCCGCCGCCGAAGAGCCGGCCAAGAAAGAGGAGCCGGCCGCCGAGGCGAAGTAACCCTCAAGCTCAGCCGCTGAAGGGCCGCTGGCCGCCGAATGCGCGTCCAGCGGCCTTTTTCTTTTCCGCCTACTTGACGATGAACTCGCGGCGGCTGCGCACGCGGTCGGCGCCGGGCTTGACCAGCGACGCCTCGGCTTCGTACGTCGCCGGCTCGCTCGGAATCTCAATGTCGACGGTGAGCTTCTTGCTCCCCAGGGCCGGGATCTCGCACGGCAGCGACTTCTCCGTGACGGTCTTCCCTTCGCGCAGGATCTTGAACTCGACCGTCCCGCTCCAGTCCTGCTCGAGGTCGTTGATGGCGATGACGGGGAAGGAGTTGGTGCCGGCCGGATAGGTGGGCTCATACTTGTAGATCGTCAGGCCCACCGGCGCGAAGGCGTCGCGGCAGTACTCCAGGAAGTTCGGCTCCCACGTGAGCTTCTCCACATCCGCCCAGTGGTCGCTGGTCTGCCCGCCGGGCCGCGAGTAGCCCAGGCCGCAGAACTCCATCACGGCCGCGCAGCCCCGGTGGCAGCGGAAGAACTCGGTTTCGGCCGCCAGGTACTGGGCGTACGTCTTCTGCCGCAGGTTTCCCGGAATGCCGAGGTTCTGGTAGAGCTCCGCCGTGAGGGTCGTGGGGGTTCCGTCGCGGTTCAGCCAGAGCCATCCGTATTCGTTCAGGATAATCGCATGCTTGCCCGTGCCTTTGAACTTGTTCCCCGAGGGGATCTTGGGCACGGCGCTCAGATACTTGAGTTCGAACTTCTTGTCCTTGAAGTGGTAGACGTGCGCCTCGAAGGAGTCATTGGAGGCCACCGGCGGGGCCCAGCCGTTGTCCCAGGGGCGGTTCGAGAAATCGAGCCCGCGCACCTGGGTGATGGCCTTGGCGATCTCCGCGTTGCCCGTCTCGTTGCAGGCGTCCCAGATCACCACGCACGGATGGTTCCACCGCTCCTTCATCCACTCGGTGTACTCCATCGCCAGCGCCTCGGCCTGGAACGGGCCTCCCTGCATTTCCCAGATCGGAAACTCGTCCTGAACGAGAATGCCCATCTCGTCGGCAATCTGGTACCAGGCCTCGGGAGCAAAGCCGATGCTGTAGCGCACCGAGTTCCAGTGGAAGTCCTTGGCGGCCTTGTGGAGGCGGCGAACCCACTCCTCGCGCCAAGGCTTGTCGCCGCGAGCCGGATCCTCGAAAAAGCGGTAGATCGTGAAGTTGCTGCCGCGCATGAAGTAGGGCTTGCCGTTGAGGATGGCGCGGCCGGTCTTGCCGTCCAGGCGGAAGCTCCGCATGCCGAAGCGAGCGGTGAGGACATCGGCTTCGCCCTTCGCCTCGATTTCGTAGAGGAAGGGGTCTTCCGGCGACCACAGCCGGCAGCCTTGGAGGTTGACCGTCGCCGAGCCCGTGCGCTCGGACTCAGGGCCCTCGGCGATGGTGCAATCGCCCTCGCCAGCCACCTTGCCGGTCGACACCTCGCGCACGGTGAAGTGCAACTTGGCGGGCGCGGGGGTCTTGGCGTCCTGCACCCAGGCGTGGATCGTGACCGCCTGCTTATCGATGTCAGGAACCGCCTGCACGCGAAGGATATGCGGGGTGCCGGAAAGGATCAGTTCGACGGAATCGAAGAGCCCCGGGGGATACAGGATCTTCTCATCGTCGCGCCCCCAGGGCTGATGCGGGGGAAGGGCGCTCGGGTCGGCCCCGATGCGGATAACAATCTCGTTCTCACCGGTCTTCAGGGCGGCCTGAGCATCGAAGTACCCGGGCGTGAAGCAGGGCAGATGGTCGCCCAGGAGCGTTCCGTTGAGTATCACGCGCGATCCGAACGTCGCCTTGGCGACCTTCAGGACGGCCACGGCTGGGATCGGGCCGTCGACCTTGAACGTCCGGCGATACCAGAACGCCGCGCGCTGACTGCTGCGCGAACCCACTTCGGTGAAGGCGGGCTGCGCCATGTCCGCCAGCGAGGGCACGTCAATCTTGTGCGTAAACGCCGCCGGAACCGCATCCATCCCGCCCTGCTCGATGTCCCACGTCCCGTCGAGCGAGATCACCTGCCGCGCCGCCGGCGCCGCATGCGCCGGCGACAGGGCCATCCCGACCGCCGCGACCGCCGCAGCCACACATTCTGCAAAACGCTTCTTCATGAGTCTCTTCCTTTCAGCTCTTACGTCTCGAAACAGCCCAACGGATGTACCTTGTCGGGCGTGTTCCAGTCAAGGTCCGGCTCTCTTGTTTGCCGCTTGCATTCCGATGCGGCCTTCAACAGTGTTTGCTCCGTGATTGAATTCAGGCAACCCGCGCGCCAGGGGCACCCCGTCGGCTACATCGCGCTGACGACCGGGCTGATCTTCCTGATTCAGCACCTTTCCCTGGGGCCCGTGGTCACCAAGCACCTGCTGGCCATGTCGGCCTGCCGGCTGATTCTGGACGCGCTCATGGTCACCGTTCTCAGCCGCGTGCTGGGGCGATGGGCCAAGGCCCTGCTGTCCCTGTGCGTGTCCGGTCTCGGCCTCGGGATCGTGCTGTACGCAAAGACGTTCCATCAACCCCTCTCCATCTATCCCCTGCTGTTCGACCGCACGATGCCCGGCCATGTCCTGTGGGCCGTGCTCTCCATGGGCCTTGGCTGGTGGACGCCGGTCCTCCTGGCGCTGGGCGCACTGGGTGCGTGGTTCGGACTGCGGGCTCGCAGTTCGGGCAGGAAGCCCTGGGGGCGGGCGGCCGTCGTGGCGGCGTTGGGCTACGTGCTTGTCTTTGCGGCGGGCTGGAGGGGGTTCTCGCTGGGAAGCAGCAGCTCGCAGTCCTTCGACTGGCACGTCTCGCGCCGAGTCGCCGTGGTCGGGTTGCTGCCGACGTGGGCCTGCCAGCTTGCGAGATACGCGCGTCAATCCGGCGACCTCTGTCACTACCAGCCCTGTGATCCGGGCCAGATCCCGGGCATGGCCGCGGCTGCGGAGGCGCGGCCGGGCCAGCACATGCTCGTCATCCAGGCCGAAAGCCTGGACTGGAACGCGCTGGCGACCAACGTCGGCGGCCGCGAGGTCATGCCGTTCCTCTCGCGGATGGCCAGGGAGGCCGAGTGCCGGAAGCACGCGGCGTTTACGAAAGCGGGATCGGCGGGGATGGATTTTGCCTGGCTGACAGGCTACGAACCCGACGGTCCGCTACGTCCCTCGGATCTGCGTGACGTTCCGCTGACCAACGGCGTGCCCTGGCTCCTCGCGAAGAAGGGGTTTGAGTGTGTCCTCATCCACGGCAATACGGGGGAGTTTTACGGGCGACGGTTCCTGTGGAACCGGCTTCCCGATGCCACGGTACTCTTTGCCGAGGAAATGGACGGCATCCGGGACCGGAGCTACTGGGGCGCGCGGGACCGCGCCGTCTTCCAGCGGTCGGCCGAGATCCTGAGCGCCGCGAAGCGCACCCAGTGCCACTTCATCATCACCCTGGACACGCACGGTCCGTATGATCTGATCGATCCCTCCAAGGCCGAACTGTTCCCGGGCGCAGGAGGACTGGACGAGAGGTATCTGAACAGCCTCCATGAACTAGACAAGAATTTGCAGGCGTATTTCGAGGGACTCAAGGTCCCTTATACCGCGGTGGTGTACGGCGACCATGCGGCCCGGGGCCGGTTTCGCTGGTTCGTGCCCGCGCGTGAGGAGGCCACCGAATACGTCCCGCTGATCGTGTGGCATAGAGGCGCGCCGCCGTGACGCGGGGGCGGCCGCTGGACCGGGAACTGAAGGTGCCGGCGTCGTGTCATCGGCCGCCGTGGCCACCCCGGCGGCGGTCCGCTTCGGCTGGCGGAACACGGCCACTCCGAATCTCTCCAACGCGGCGGGCCTGCCGGCCAGCGCGTTCAGGACAGACTCCTGGTAGGCGGCATCCGGAATCGGACGTGGAGCGCTCCTCGCCCGCGTGTCGCCGCCGTTGATCGGGTCAATGGGGTGTGGTAATCTCCGCCCGTACCTTGAGGGCTCGAAGACAAGCAGTTACGCGGCGGCAGCGCATAACTGACGGGCACGGAGTGTGGACTGGGCGAACCAACCCGGTGAACATGGCAATCACGGAACGTTTGAGGTGGGCCGGATACGGCCTGGTGGCGGCCACCGCCATTCTGGGCCCCTGGTTCTTCGGAGCCACGGAACGCTGGTGGTTCTGGCCGTTCTTTGCCCTCCTGTGCAGCGGGGTGTTCTGCCTCGCCCTGGCGGCGGCCAGGCAGCCTGCAGCAGCCGGCTCGCAGCCGGCCACCCGCCGCCTGTGGCTGTGGGTTGCCCCTTTCATGGCCTATGCCACCGTGCGAGCCGCGCTGGCCCCGGTGCACATGGATGCCGAGCGCAGCCTGCTGCTCTTTGTCACCCCGTTGATGATCGCCGGCTGCGTCCTTCACGCCTTCACCCCGACGCAGCGGGTGGCGTTGTATGTTGTGACGATGGTCAATCTGGGCGCACTGGGCGTTTATGGCATCCTCAATCACCTGCTGAACGGCAGCCGCCACGTCCTGTGGGCCGCGGGCTTCCCGCAGTATTACACCGACGGGCGCGCGTCCGGCTCGTACTATTGCCCCGATCACTTCTCCGGAATCATGGAACTGGCCTGCGCGGCGGGGCTGGGGTTCGTGTTCACGCGGCGGCTGCGGGGCGGATACCGGCTGGCCGCGCTGGCGCTGTGCGGCCTGGCCGCGGTTGGCGTGGTCCTCAGCAAGTCACGCGGCGGCGGGCTGACGCTGGTACTGCTGGCCCTCTCCGCGCTGGTCTGGGGCTTCAACCAATGGCCGGCGGGGGTTCGGTGGCTGAACCGTTTCTCGCTGGCCGCCGCGATGGCCATTGTCGTGACAGTGGTCTGGAACACTCCGAGCCAGTACATGCTCCGCTTTAAGGAGCACTTCAACTGGCCGGAACTGCGCGACGCCGGACCACGCCAGCTCCTGCGAGGCGCGTTGACGCGCTGGGGCGAAACCCCGCGCGGCCTCATGAGCGCTGCCTCGCTGCGCGCCTGGCGCACGGCGCCGGTGTTCGGCGTCGGCCCGGGCATGCACCGCAACGTCTGGCCGCAATTCGCCGCCACGCCAGACGGAAGCCGCGAGGAGGGACTCTGGCCCTCGCAGTTGAACAACCATTTCCACTCCTACGAGGCCCACAACGACTGGATTCAATTGCTGGAGGAATACGGCATCGTCGGCGCGGTGTTGTTCCTGATTGCCGCGGGCGCCGTGACCACGGCGCTCCTGCGGCGCCTGCGCAGGGAGGGCAGCCGCCGGTCGAGCCGCCGCAGCAGCGACCGCGCGCCGGACAGCCACCCCTTCGTTCTGGGCGGCCTGTTCGCCCTCGTCGCCATGGCCTTTCATTCGCTGGGGGATTTCAACCTGCAGTTGCCGGCCACGACGTGGGTGCTCGCGGTTCTCATCGCGGTTCCGCTGGCCGGCACCCTCGATCCAACAGGCGAGCCTGCATGAACCTGTGCATCATCGGCGATCTTCATCTCGGGGGCCGGCACTGCGACACCGACGGCCTGCTGGCATTCCTGGACCGGCTCCCCGACGGTTGCGACCTTGTGCTCAACGGCGATGTGATCGACCGCTATGCCCGCTCGATCGACGACGGCCCGGTTGCCGTCGTGCTTGAACGCCTGCGCGTCGAATCCCGCCGCCGCCGGGTGCTCTGGCTGCGCGGCAACCATGACCGGCGGCGGCCGGCCGACACCGGCGCCATGGTCTTCGACTCCCGGCTGATCCTGCCGAGGCGGCTGCTGATCTACCACGGCCATGCGTACGGCAGCATCCTGTTCCTGGCGCGCCCGTTCACCGCCCTGCTGCGGCTGGCCTACAAGGCGGTGCGCCAGTTCCGACCGGCCAAAGAATCGTCGCCCGACGTGGCGGAATACGCCAAGCGGAACTGGATGCTGTTGTACCAGGTCATCCGCCACGACGTGCGCACCACGGCGTTGCGGCGGGCGCGCCGGGCGGGCTGCCCGGCCGTGGTATGCGGGCATTCGCATTTTCCCGAGGATTCGGTGGTCCGGGGCGTCCGCTTCATGAATCCCGGAGCCTGGACCGAGAAACCGGTCTACGCTGTCTGGGTGAACGACGGTGAGATCGTCTACCGGGAATGCAACCCGGCCCTGAACCTCGAACCCTGAACCCTTTCTTCTTTTCAAAGGAGGTCCGACACGCATGAAGACAGCCGCGGTATCCGTCAGTCCCACAGGTGAACGCTTCCCCATTCCCGACGCGGAGGCGTACGACGTCGAGTTCGCCCGGCTGGAGGCGCTGGCGGCGGCGCAGCGCAAGCAGGGGCGGGAGATCGTCGTCGTGGTCGGGCTCGGCTTCGTCGGCGCCGTCATGGCCGCCGTCGTGGCGGACTCGGTCGACCGCAAGGGGCGTCCGGGCAAATTCGTCATCGGCATGCAGCGCCCGAGCACCCGCAGCTTCTGGAAGATCCCGCTGCTCAACCGCGGCGTCAGCCCCGTCGAGTCGGAGGACCCCGAGGTCAACGTGCTGATCCACCGCTGCGTCAACGAGAAGCAGACGATGACGGCCACCTACACGTACGACGCGCTGCGGCTGGCCGACGTGGTCGTGGTTGACGTCCAGTGCGACTACCTCAAGAACGCCATCGGGGACTGCCGCGACGGGTCGGCGGACATGGCCGCGCTCGAAGAGTCGATTGCCATCATCGCCGAGAAGATCGAGCCGCACGCGCTGGTGCTGATCGAAACCACCGTGGCTCCCGGCACGACGGAGCAGGTGGCCTACCCGATCATGAAGCGCGTCTTCGAGCGGCGCGGCCTGCGGGCGGAGCCGCTCCTGGCGCACAGCTACGAGCGCGTCATGCCCGGCCGCAACTACGTGGCCTCCATCCGCGACTTCTGGCGCGTGTGCAGCGGCGTCAACGAAAAGGCCAAGCGGCGCGTGGCGAAATTCCTGGGCGACGTGCTGAACACGCGCGACTTCCCCCTGACGGTGCTGGACCGGCCGATCGAGTCGGAAACGGCCAAGATCGTGGAGAACAGCTACCGGGCCACGATCCTGGCCTTCCTCGACGAGTGGTCCGTGTTCGCCGAGCGCAACGGCGTCGACCTGAGCAAGGTGATCAACGCCATCCGCGTGCGGCCGACGCACTCGAACATGATCTTCCCCGGGCCCGGCATCGGCGGCTACTGCCTGCCCAAGGACGGAGGGCTGGGCGTGTGGTCCTACCGCCACATCCTCGGGTGGGACGACGACATCTTCAAGGTCACCCCGCTGGCCATCGACATCAACGACACCCGCGCCCTGCGCGCCGCGCAGCTGGTGCGCGACGCGCTGCGCAACATGGGCGTGCCGATCGCGTCGGCCGACGTGCTGATCATGGGCGCCTCGTACCGCGAGGACGTCGGCGACACGCGCTACAGCGGCTCGGAGCTGATCGTGCGCAAGCTCAAGGAGATGGGCGCGGACATCCGCGTGCACGACCCGTACGTCAAGGAGTGGTACGAGTTCACGCACCAGTCCGACGGCGCCGAGCACGACGGCGATTTCGCCCCGCACAGCAAGGCGCGGTTCTTCAACCGGCAGGCCGAGCTCAAGGATCTGGGCATGGCCCCGGACCTGATGAAGGCCATGAAGGGCGTGCGCGCCATCGTCATGGCCGTCCGCCACAAGCCGTATCTCGACCTCGCCCCCGAGGCGGTGGTGAAGGCCGTCGGCCGCCCCTGCGTCATCATCGACTGCTTCTGCATGCTCGACGATGAGCGCATCCGCCGCTACTTCGAGCTGGGCTGCGAGGTCAAGGGCATGGGCCGCGGCCACATCCAGCGCATCAAGGAAAGCGTGCGGCGGAAGGCAAAGCGGTAAGGGGGGCGTCGGGTCGCACTTGGCTGGAGTGACGGCTACACAAGCCGCCGCGGCGGTGTGCGACGTCGTGCGTCCGGAGAGCAGTGGCATGTCGTCGAGGTCGGGGCGGTTCCTGCATTCGGTGGTTTCGGGCTACGCGCTGATAGGCGCGCAAACTGCCGTTGGTCTGCTCTCGGTCCCCCTCGTTCTTGCCTACCTGCCCCGGCGCGAATTCGGCCTGTGGATTCTGGTGTCGCAGGTGGGGATCTTCATCAGCATGGTGGATGCTGGGCTGTCCACATCGGTGTCCAGGTTGTTGACAGACGCGCGCCGGAAGATGGACGACGCGGGCTACGCTCGCTACGTCAAGACGTGCTGGGTGGCGCAAACAGTCCAGGGGGCGTGCGCCTTCCTGTTGGGCTGCGTCCTGTCGGTCTCGGCGGCGGGTCTGTTCGGCGTTGATGTCGACCTCCACGGTCCGTTCCGCAACCTCCTGCTCTGCCAGGCCCTGCTGGTCGGCCTCGGCTTCGCCACCAGGATTGTGGACCTGCAGTTGTACTCGCTTCAGCACCAGTTCGTATCGAACTATGCTCAGGTCGCCGGCGCTCTCGTCTCGCTCGGACTCCTGGCCTGGGGACTCCAGGCAGGATGGGGTCTCTACAGCCTGCCAGCCGGAGCCCTGGCCTCCTGGGGGCTCGTATCGAGCGTACGGTGGGTGGCCAGTCGCCGGCTGACGCTCTGGCCCCGCGGCGTGATGTCTGCGCCATGGTCGCTACGAGAGCTCAGGGGGACGTCTGCCATGGGAAGGGACGTCTTTCTGGTGGCCCTGGGTTCGCAGTTGATCCTCTCGAGCCAGGCGATCATTCTGACCCGGGCGTGCGGTGTGGATACGGCTGCCGTGTGGGCCGTGGCAACGCGAGTGGGATTCCTGATGGTCCAAATGGTGTGGATGTTCTTCGACCAGTCTATGCCGGCCCTGTTCGAGATGGCGGCACAGGGAGAGCGCGACCGCCTGGGCGGGCGTTTCAGGGAGTTGACCACGGTTTGTGCATGCCTGGGCGCCATCGTGGCCGTGTTGTTCGCGTGCAGCAATGGGCCCCTCCTTCAGATCTGGACCCGGGGTGTAGTCGCTTGGCCGGACCGCAACAACGCCCTGTTCGGGTGCTGGCTGTTCCTGCTGGCAGCGTTCCACCCCCACACGATGTGCGTCATTGTGACCAAGCAGATCGGTTTCATGCGATGGATCTACCTGTTTGAGGGCGCCACATCCACACTGCTTTCACTGGCGGCCGTCAGGGTCTGGGGCCTCAGCGGGATGATCGTTTGCTTCCTCGCGTCCAGCCTTGTCTTTCACGGCCCCTACGGGTTGATGCGTTCCCGGCGTGAGTTCGGGCTTTCATGGCGTGAGTTGGCCATGGACTGGTATCGCCCGGCCCTGACACTGGCGATGGTTCTGGTTGTGGTGGGATATCCCCTGCAGAGGTGGACGGCAGCGGAAGGGGGGCGCTGGTTGCAGTTGATCGTTCCTGCGGCCGCCGTTGCTTCGATTGGGATGGCTCTCCTTCCGTGGGTGGGCCTGTCCTCCGGCTCCCGCCGTTTGGTGCTGCAGTGCGCGGCCGACGTGTGGCGAAGGGTGCGACCGTCGTGAGCAAGGTGAACTACAGCATCTCCCTTCTGGATCGGAACGACCGCGACCGGGCGGGCGTTCGCGCGAGCTTGGATGCCCTGCGCCGGTCTCGCGGCTGGCACAACTGCCGCGTGCTGGAGGTGGGGTGCGGGACGGGGGGGAACCTTCGGTTGTTTGCGGAAGACTGCGACGTGCGCGGGCTCGACGGACTCCCTGAGGCGGTCGCCGCGGCGCAGGCGCATGGACTCGCTGTGAGCTGCGCCGACCTCGACCAGCCGCTGGACCTGCCCGCCGACTACTACGACGTGGTATTGTGTCTGGACGTGCTGGAACACCTCGTGCGCCCGGTGGAACTCCTGCGTACGTTGCGCGGGACGATGAAACCTGACGGCTCGCTGCTGATCCTCATCCCCAACCACCTCAACCTGCGCGGCCGTCTTCGCCTCTTGCGCGGCCGCAACCTCGACGTGCACGGTTACTTCCCCGAACACGACGAGTGGGACAACCCCCACCTCCGATTCTTCACGCATGCCGGCGCGTCCCGGATGCTGGCCGCTGCCGGGTTGCACATGGAGGGTGACTTCAGCCACGAGTTCCCGTGCCTGCCGCGGATTCCTCCTTTCCGCGATGTCAGCGAGAGTGCGATCGGCCGACGGTTGGCGCGCTGGCGACCGTCGCTGTTTGCCGCGGGGTTCTTCCTGCTCGCGCACCGAGGGCCCCCCAGCGCGTGCGCAGGTCCAACACGACAGGACTGAAATGACGAAACCCGCCACCGTTCTGACCTGTTGTTCGCTCAATCATTTCGCCATGGCGCTTGCGTTGGGCCAGTCCCTTCGCGCGTGGCATCCCAACCTGCGGTTCGTGATCGGCCTTGTCGACCGACTCCCTCCGGGCGGTCTGCCCGCTGCGGCGGCAGGTTTCGAGGTCCTCGAGGTGAACCATGTCATTGCGCCGGAGCTCGACGAGATGGCGGCCCTTTATTCCGTCGGCACGCTGAACTGCGCTCTGAAATGCTTCTTCGCCCGTCATCTATTCTCTTCGCAGGCCGACCTGGAGGCGCTGGTCTATCTGGACGCCGATGTCCGCATCTACGCCCCGATCGATGCCGTCCTTGCACTCCTCGGCCGCAAGCCCATCGTTCTGTCTCCGCATCGCCTCACACCGCAGCAGGCGTCGGGGGACGCCGGCGAGGAAACATTCCTTCGCACGGGAAGCTTCAACGCCGGCTTTTTCGCTCTCGCCCGCTCGAACGAGTCTTCCATGTTCCTGGATTGGATGACGGCGCGCATGCGCTCGCAGGCCGGCGTCGACCCGCTGCGGGGTCTCTTCATGGACCAGAAATGGCTGGACCTGGCCGCGGTCTATTTCCACCCCCATGTCGGCCTTCTCGATGAACCGGGCTGCAACGTGGGCTACTGGAACCTGTGCGAGCGGGTTTTGAGCAGGGCCGACGACGGTCAGTTGAGGGTGAACAACCGACACGCCCTGACCTTCTATCACTACAGCGGATTCAACCCCGACATCCCCGACCGTCTCTCGAGATACTCACCTGTGTCCGTGTCTGATCGTGGCGATCCGCTGGCGGCGATGGTGGCCGATTACAGCACGCGGCTCCATGCGCTTGGACACCGTCAGTGGGCATCGTTGCCATGCGCTTACGATACGTTGGGGCAACGCATGAGGCGAGAGGCCGTCTCTCGGCTGAGCCTTGGAGGTCGAGTGCGGCATTTCGTTCACGGTGCCTGCCGCTGGCTGGGATGGCGGCTGTTCATATTCGGGCGGGGTGGAGAGGTCACATGGAAAGGGTGACCAAACCGGCGGTCGTGCAGGTGTGTCCATTTGTTCCGGCGCCACCAACGGACGGTGGCCGCGTGGTCGTGTGGCACCGCTTGAAGGCCCTGTCTCAGCACCTGGACATCCATCTGGTCTGCCCGTGCGACGAGCAAGACGGCGTGGCCCGCTCAAGTTTGGAGCGTCAACTGCTCGAGCTCGGCCTGTGCAGCGTTCACTTCGTGCCAGTCCCCCCGTCGCCGGTCCATCGAGCGGCCAAAGCGGTCGGCCTGCTGCGCGACATGTCGTGCAGCAGCCTGTCGGTCGTACAGAGGATGCGATTACGATGCGTGGCCGATACAGCGGCCCGCATTGCAATGATCCATGCCGCGCGCACGATACTGGTCGAGATCTTTTCCACGGCGCTTCCCTTGCTGGGCAGGTGCCCGGAGGGCACCAAGCTTCTGGCCGTGGAGCAGAACGTCGAAAGCCGTCTCATGGCGGATCTCGCGCGGTTTCGCGACCAGTCGTGGCTTCGCCGCCGATGGGCCGCCTGTGAGTCCAGGAAATGTGTGCGCGCCGGTCGTAAAGTGTATCCACACCTGGCTCGCGTGGGGTTTCTCTCGTCGGTCGATCTCGGCCATTTTAGAAAGCTGGGTTGGAACTCAAGGCTGACAGTTCTGCCGGTCATTCTCCCTCTTCCCCCGGCCCCGAAGATCGACTTCCGGAGCACCGGGCGGATCGCCTTCTTTGGCACACTCGGTTTCTATCCAAACGCCGAGGGTCTGCTGTGGTTCCTGCGGGACGTATGGCCGTCAGTTAGAGTGCGGCGTCCGGACACAACCTGCGTGATCCCGGGGGCGCTGAGCGATCTGGTTCCCCGGTCCCGCAAAGCCATCCCGGACCCCGAACTCATCGGAGTGCAGTTCCACCCCGGAATGGACCGTGCGACAGCCGATGGCTTGCTTGCGCAATGCGATGCGTGTGTCTCCCCCATCCGATTGGGTAGTGGGATCAAGATCAAGAACCTGATTGCCATGGGGCTTGGCGTTCCGCTCGTGGCCACGCCGGAAAGCATGGCAGGGATTGACGTCCATACCGGTCACCACTGCCTGGTCGCCGGGGACGCAGAGAGTTTCGCTTCAAGCGTGATCCGATTGCTGGAGGAGGAGGATCTCCGCCGCCGCCTCAGCACCGGGGCTCGGGACTGGTTTGTGCGGAACGTCGCCTCTGGGACGTCGGTCGAGTCTTGGTTGCGCTTCATCGCTGAGGCCTGATGCCGTTGACGTGCAACGGTAGAAGCGGTTTGGACGATATGGGAATGGTGCGGGAGGTGCTTTGTTATGAAGATCTTCGTCCCCGGCAGAATCTGCCTCTTTGGTGAACACAGCGACTGGTCGGGCGGCTATCGCCGCATCAACGCCGACATTGAGCCCGGCGCCGCCATCATCGCCGGCACCAACCAGGGCATCTATATCGACGCCAAGCCGCACCCCACGCGGTTCATCTTCCGCACCTCGATTCCCGGCTCGGATCACCAGCACGTCTTCGACGTACCGATGGAGCGCGGCGCGCTGCTCGAGGCGGCGAAGGTCGGCGGATTCTTCAGCTACGCGGCGGGCGTGGCGTACCAGGTCATGACGCACTACCGCGTGCGGGGACTCGACCTCGAGAACACGCTGACCGACCTCCCCGTGAAGAAGGGCCTGTCCTCCAGCGCAGCGGTGTGCGTGGCCGTCGCCCGGGCCTTCAATCGCGTCTACGATCTCAAGATGACCGTTCGCGGGGAGATGGAACTGGCCTACACCGGCGAGATCACCACGCCCTCGCGCTGCGGGCGGCTGGACCAGGGCTGCGCCTACGGCAACCGGCCCATCCAGATGATCTTCGACGGCGACCGCATCGACGTGAAGGAGCTCTCCGTGCCGCGGGACCTGCACTTCGTGATCATTGATCTCCACGCCAGCAAGGACACGCGCGAGATTCTGCGACGCCTGAACCAGTGCTATCCGTTCCCGGAGAACGAACTGCAGCGTGCCGTGCACGAGTACCTCGGGCCCATCAACCGCAGGCTGGTGGACCAGGCTGCCGAGGCCCTGCAAGCCGGGGACGCGGCGCGCATCGGCGCGCTGATGCGGGAAGCGCAGGACGAGTTCGACCGTCGGCTGCAGCCGGCTTGCCCGTCCGAGCTGACCGCGCCTGTGCTGCACAGGGTGCTGAACCACCCTTCGCTGCAGCCGCTCATCTTTGGCGGCAAAGGCGTTGGGTCGCAGGGCGACGGCACCGCGCAGATCATCGCAAAGGATCCGGAGAGCCAGGCGCGCGCGATTGAGATCGTCGAAAAGGAATTGGGCATGTCGGCGCTCGCGCTGGTGCTGCGTTCGGCGCGCCGCGTGCGCAAGGCCGTCATCCCAGCGGGCGGCTTCGATACGCGCATGTTTCCGGCGACCAAGGCCATCAAGAAGGAGCTCTTCCCCGTCATCGACCGGACCGGCCGGGCCAAGCCGGTCATCCTGGCCATCGTCGAGGAGGCGCTGAGCGCCGGCATCGAGGAGGTGGCCATCATCGTGCAGGCGGCCGACCGCGAACTCTTCGAGGAGATCTTCTGCACGCCGCCACCGATCGAGCAGTTCCGGGCCCTGTCGCGCGAGGACCAGGCGTACTGCACGTACCTGACCGACATCGGGCACCGGATCACTTTTCTGCCGCAGGGCGGGCAGGAGGGACTGGGCCACGCGGTGCACTGCTCCCGCGAATGGGTAGGAAGCGAGCCGTTCCTGCTGCTGCTGGGCGACCACCTCTACGCATCCGCGAGTGACGTGTCCTGCGCGCGACAGCTGCTCGACATCCACGAGCGCACCGGTCGCAACGTCGTGGGTTTGAAGGCCACGTCGGGCACGGCGGTTTCACGCTACGGCTGTGCGTCAGGCCAGTGGGAGGAGGACGGAACGCTGCTGGACGTGACGGAGTTCAGCGAAAAACCTACCGCCGAATACGCGGCCGAACACCTCGGCGTTCAAGGGCTTCCGAACGACACGTTCCTGACGATCTTCGGCCAGTACGTGCTCACGCCGCGCGTATTCGAGTTCCTCGACGAGCACATCCGGCTGAACCTACGCGAGCAAGGTCAGTTCCAATTGACCTCGTGCCTGGATCGGCTGCGCCAGGAAGAAGGCGTGGCCGGTTATGTCGTCAAGGGCCGCCGGTTCGACATCGGCCGACCGGACACCTACCTCGCAACCCTGGAAAGCTTCCGGGCCCAGCCCTAGGCGCCTCGGCGGCTGATCGCAGACATGACGACGCCCCTGATCATCGACGGCTGGAACCTGCAGCGCTCGTACGTCGGCCTGGCCATCTACAGCCGCCGTCTGATCGACGGACTGGTGAAGGCCGAGGGCGACCTTGGGCTGGACGTCAGGGTGGCCGTGCCAGCCGACCGGGTGGGGGCCGTATGCTACGCCGATTACGCAAGCCGCCTCATTCCCGTGCGCCGGCCGCGATGCGGACACCCGCTGCTGGATGAAGCCATCTGGCCGTGGGCACTCGATCTACACCTTCGCCGTCGTGAGACCGCGGGCCGTGTCCTATTGCCATCGATGACGTGGGTGCACGGCCTCGCCCGCCGCGCCATCGTCGTATGTCACGATCTCATTCCACGGCGGTTTCCGCGCTATCTCGGCCGAAGCGGCCTGCGGCGCTGGCTGTATCGTCGGTCCGAGCGGGCAGCCGCAGTCTGTCCGGCCATCGTGGCCGACTCGAACAGCACGCGCGACGACCTGCTGTCCCTGCCCGGGGTCCATGCCGGCCGCATCCATGTCATCCACCCGTGGCTGCCCGGGAACTATCGGCTCGACATCGCCCGGACCAATTCCGCCCGCGTTGCGCGCCGGTACTCGCTGCCCGGCAATGCCCCCATGCTCTACATCGGCGGGTATGACTATCGCAAGAATGTCGAACTCCTGGTGAGGGCCTACGCGCAGGCACGCCGCAGGACAGGCTGTCCGCCGCTCATCCTGGCGGGACATGTGCCGCGACCACAGCATGGGCTCTACTGTGACGTTGCCGGTGCGCTGTCGCGCGAGGGGCTGGGGGGCAACGCGGCCATCTGCTGTTCCGGTCCGATCGACCCAGAAGACATGCCGGGGCTCTTCGGCCATGCGCGCCTGCTCGCGTTCCCGTCCCTGCACGAAGGGTTCGGACTGCCTCCGCTGGAGGCCATGGGCTGCGGTTGCCCTGCCGTTGCTGCGAACAATTCAAGCCTCGTCGAGGTCGTCACCGACACCGACTACCGCTTTGCCGGCGACGACGCCGACGCACTGGCCAGCCTTCTCGTCCGGTCGGCCGAGGGGTGTCTGCCGCTCAATCCCGGCTTCCGGCGTGAACTGTTCAGCGAGGAGCGGGCCATGGCTTCGTTTGCCGACGTTCTGAAGGGCTCGCCGTGAAGGTCGCGCTCGACACCAATGCGCTGTTTGTGACACGGGCGGGCGTGGCGCGCTACCTCAACGGACTTCGCGCGGGCTTCGCGCGGCTGGGCCCTGCGGCGCCCGACGTGACCGAGCTGGCCTGGCCCGTGCCGTCGTTCGCCTACGGCCAGCCGCTGCGCGCGATAAAGACGGCCTACCGCGAGCTGCTGTGGCCTCGGTGGGTCGCCGGGCCGGCGCTTCGGCGACTGCAACCCGACATCCTGCACATCACCTCAGCCATTCCCTACCCGCAGCCGGACGGGGTCCGGTGCGTCGCCACGCTCTATGATCTGGCCGTGCTCCGGCAACCGGAACGCTTCCGGCGCTGGCACGCGACCAGTACCCGCCGGCGGCTGCAACGGCTGCGCACCATGGACCGCATCATCTGCATCAGCCGCTTCACGGCTGACGAGGCGATGTCCCTGCTGTCCCTTCCGGCATCGAGGCTGGACGTCGTTCCGCTCGGATGCGACGGGCCGTCCGACGAACCTGCACGCGGCGAGCAGCCGGGACCTGCGTTCGAGCCGCCGCAGCGCTTCTTCCTGTTCGTCGGGTCACTGGAGCCAGGCAAGAACCTCGCGCTGCTGCACCGGGTCTACGCGCAGGCCCAGAACAGCGGCGTGAGTCTTCCGCCCCTCGCGATCGTCGGCGCGCGATGGGCCGGTGTTCCCGCCGAGGCGCGCCCCCCCGACGCCTGGGGCTGGGTCTACGCGGGCCGTCAGCCCGATGCGGTTCTGAACCGCCTGTATCGCTCGGCCGTGGCCCTGGTCTTTCCCAGCCGATACGAGGGCTTCGGCCTGCCGCCGCTGGAGGCCATGCGCGAGGGCTGCCCGGTGATCTGTTCGCCCGTGGCCAGCCTGCCCGAGGTCGTCGGGGACGCAGCCTGCCTGGTCGACTCGTCGCCTGCGGCGTATCTGGATGCCCTGCGCCGCATGGATTGTGAGGACTCCCTGCGCCGCGAGCTCTCCGAGCGCGGGCGCCGCCGGGCGGCCGGCTTCACCTGGCTAGCCTGTGCCGAGGGAACTCTCGACGTTTACAGGAAGGCGCTGGGCCTTTAGTGTTGCGGTTCACACACAGGGATGCGCCGGCCTTCGGCCGCGACGCTGAGTGGAGAATGGGGCATGTATAGCGATCAGGGATTGGGCGACTCCTACGTGGGCCGCAAGCTGATGACCGGCGGCCTGATCGTGGTCGTCGTGCTGCTAGCCATATCGCTGCTCAAGGCGGCTGCCTACGGCGACATTCTGACGCTGGTGGTCACCGCCTGCTTCGCGCTGGTCGTCGCCTGGACGTTCACCGCGCGCGACAACTGGTGGCTGGTGCTGCCGGCGGCGGTGAGCTTCGGCGGGTTCTTCTATTTTGGCTTTCGCATCATGCTCTACGAGATCGGCCTGGTGCTCTGCCTGCTGCCGCTATTCCTGTCCGTCTTGTCAGCGCCGCAGCGTATGCGCGTGCAGGGACGTGCAACCTCCGCTCTGCCCTTTGCCCTGCTGACCTATCTAGTCGTGCACGGCGCCGTCAGCATCTTGCGGGCTCGCGCCGTCGAGCAGGAGGCGATCGGCAGCGTCGCGCGCGTCTACACCAGCGCCCTGTGGCCGCTGATTTTTCTGATGCTGTTCCACATGTTCGGCAGAACCAACCGCCTCGGACGCGCGCTGCTGCTCATGTATCTGGCGGCTCTCGTGCGCGTGGGCCTGGGTGCTCTGGCCCTGATCTTTCCAGACCTCATGTATATCCCAGGTATCAATTTCGTGCTCCCGGGAGCGGCCACGGGGGGCACGGACCTGCGCTTCTCCACCTTGCTGTTTGTCTCGTTCAGCCTCTGTTACATCCGCCTATCCAGGCGTTCCCTTCTGAGAGCCTACCATGTGATCATGATCGCCGTTTCGGGGGTGATGGTCCTGTTTGGCGCCGGTCGGGTCGGGTTTCTCATGTACCTGTTCGCCATTCTGTTCTTCCTGGTCATCCATCGCTGCTATACGATTCTGGTGACGCTGGCGCTCGTGCTTTCCCTGCTTTGCGGCACACTCAACGCCGCACCCGACACCCTTTACCGGTTCCCAAAACCCATCCGCCGCACCCTCTCCAGCCTCGTGTTTCAGTCCAAGTACAGCTCGGTCCACGAGGAGGTCGAGGCCAGCAACGAGTGGCACTTTCAGCTCGCCCGCCGCGGACGGTACGAGTGGCTCAAGTCTCCCCGCACGTTCTTCTTCGGCAACCGGATCCGCCCGTTCAGCGAGGACTACACGGCGCGCAGCGCCAACGTCTTCACCCAGTTGGAAATCGCCGTCGGCATGGGCGCCTATGAGTCGGGCCTGTGGACCGTCGTGGCCTGCACGGGCGTCGTCGGTGCCTTTCTCTACGGGTCGCTCATGTTGTTCCTGTGGCGCAGCCCGCTGCGGCGCCTGCGGCGGAGCGGCATTCACAATGCGTCCGAGGCCTTCTATTTCCTGGCCCTCTGCCGGGGGGGTACCTGGCTGCTGTTCTGCTGGATAGCCGGGCACTTCCCGGCCGACGAGCTGATGTTTGCCACGATCGCGAAGGCGGCCTCCGACGACGAGGCGGCGGCGAAGCGCAACGCGCCGCTGGAGCCTGCCTCGTCGGACGACGCCCCGGCGGCTCAAGACGGGATGCCGTGAGAATTCTCCTCTGCAACAACCGGGTGCAGGGCGGCAGCGGCACCGATGCGATGGTCGACCTGGAGGCTTCGTGTCTCGAGGCCTCGGGCCATGAGGTGTCCCGCTTCGAACGCAGGAACGAGGAACTCTCCACCGGCCCGTTGACCGCACGGCTCTCGACCTGGCTGCAGTTGTACTGGCCCGCACGGGCGGCTCAGCGGCTGCAGCGCCACGCGGCCGCCTTCCGCCCGGACGTGGTGCACGTGCACAACGCGTTCCCCCTGCTGACCGGATTCGTCTACGAGGTCGCACGCCACCTTCCGCGCTGCGTCACCGTTCAGAGCCTGCACAACTATCGGGCCTTCTGTCCCCAATCCTATGCCTTCCGGGCCGGCCACTCCTGCGAGCTGTGCCGCGGCCGCGCGTTCCTGCCTTGTGCCGTGTACCGTTGTTACCGCAACAGCTTTTCAGCCAGCGCAGCGACCGTGGCTCTCCGCTGGGCAGAGCGGCTGCGGGGCCGGCCGCTGGGATTTGAGGCCGACCTGTTCGTCGCGGTCAGCCGGCACGGGGCCGGCGTCCATGTGCGGCTTGGACTGCCCGCATCCGACGTGCACGTACTCC
>CAZJBP010000009.1:0-36083 GCA_964544115.1 uncultured Victivallales bacterium
CACGGCCACGCAGGCCGCCTCGAGCAGCTCGGTCGCCAGAACCGTGATGTTCGTCGCCCTCACGGGACACAGGCGCACGTCCGCCCCGCTGGCCTGAACGCCCTCGAGGATGGCGCCGGCCATGATTTCCGTGCTCCGCCACATCGTGTCGTAGACGATGAGCACCCGCGGCTCGCAGCGGTGGCCGACCAACCGGCGATAGGCCGAGACGATCTCCGCAATGTGCTTGCGCCAGATGACGCCGTGGCTCGGAGCGACGATCTCGAGCGGCAGCCCCTTCGCGCGCTCCAGCACGCGGGCGATCGGCTGGGCGTAGAGCATCACGATGTTGGCGTAGTACGTTTTGGCCTCGTGCATCAGCACGCCCAGGGGCTCCTCGTCGTCGAACCGGTTCGACGAGGCGTAGTGCTGGCCGAATGCGTCCATCGAGAACAGGAGCTTTTCTTCGGGCACGTAGGAGAACATGGACTCCGGCCAGTGCACCATCGGCGTCTCGATGAAGCGCAGCGACCGTCGGCCCAGCGCCAGCGTATCGCCCTCGGCCACGATGCGGAAGCGCCAGGCGGACGTGTCGGTGTGGCGCGACAGAGCGTCCCTGCAGCGCGTGTTGCAGACGAGCTCGGCCTTCGGGCAGGCCTTCATGACGGCGGGCAGGCTGCCGGCGTGGTCGGGCTCGGCGTGATTGCAGACCACGTAGTCGATCGTGGCCGGATCCGCGTGGGCGCGGACATTCTCAAGCAGCCTTTCGGCGAACGGCGCCTTCACCGTATCGATCAGCGCGGTCTTCTCGTCCTGCACGAGATACGCGTTATACGTCGTGCCCCGCTCGGTCGTGTAGCCGTGGAAATCGCGGACGGTCCAGTCCACATACCCCACCCAGTGGATTCCTTCGCAGAGTTTTGTCGTCATCCGTCGTCGAGTCCTTTCAACGCTAAAGGGCCCGCGGCCCGGACTTCCGCCCGGACCCGGACCCCACGCACCGCAGCTCTGAAACGCTGAAGTGGGAACCCTACTACTTCTTCCCCTGGTCCTTCAACAGCGTCTTCACGTGCTCGACGTACGCCTCTGCCCCGCCGCGCTGGTAGCCGGTACGCGCTAGTTCCTTGCCCTCAGAATTTAGCAGCAACACCGTGGGGTAGCCCTCGATGCCGTAGGTCGCCGCCAGTTTTTTGTTCTGGGCCGCCTCGGCGTCCGGTTGGGGCTTGCGCGCGGGAAAATCGGCCAGGAACAGCACGAGGTTCGTCGCCGCGTAATTCTGGAACGCCTTCTGGGAGAAGACCTCCTTCTCCAGGCGGATGCACCACCCGCACCAGTCCGATCCCGAGAAGTCTGCCAGGATGGGCCGTTTCTGCTCCGCCGCCTGCCGCTTGGTGGCCTCAAAATCGGTCAGCCACGGCCCGCCCTCCCCCGCCTGCAGCGTTCCCGACGCGGCCAGGAGTCCTGTCACTGCGATCGCCATCCACCTGCTAAACTTGCTCATGGGTTCCCTTCCTTGGCATCCGCCCCGGCGTCATGTCCTGCCGGCAACGGCCGACGGCGTTGTGTCGCCGACCCCGGCCCACCGGCTTCCTGCCTGCATCAGCTTCTTCTCGACCTCCGCCTGCCGTTTAACCTGGTAGGCGCAGTCGCGCAGGACGCCGCACAGCAGGACGCACCCGTCGTCGACATCCTCGGACTCTGCATCGTCAGCCAGTATGATCATCCGCCGGGCCAACTCAAGCGTATCCGTAACCAATTTGCTCTGTCTGCAGGGCACGCCTTCCTCCGATGTCGGGCTCAATTTTTCCCGGAAAAGAATGTTCCCGCGAGCCCTCGTCCTTGCTAATTGCGTGCCAAGCGGTTACGCTGGGTGGTGGGGCGACACACATGTGGTTTCATCGCAAAGCATTGCGACAATGACGCACGGACTGTCCGGGGCGGAGAACTGTATCAACGGACACAGGGCCGACGGTGAAATGAGACAGGATCAGCCGGCGTGGGCGCCCTCACTCCGCCTCGGTCTCGTCCAGAAACCGGTACAGCGTGGCGCGTGAGACGCCCAGCAGTTTTGCCGCCGCCACCTTGTTGCCGCCCGCCTCCCGCAGCGCGATGCGGACCGAATCGGCGTCGAGCCGCCGATGGTGCAACTTGCCGGCGGGCCGGTTCAGCGAGGACATGATGGGGGGCAGATGCTCGGGGCGTATGGTGTCGCCGCGGCACTTGACCAGCGCGAACTGGAGCCAGTTCTGCAACTCCCGGACGTTGCCGGGCCAGTCGTAGCTCATCATCGCATCCAGCGTTTCCGGCGCGAGCCGCACGCCCTCCCGCCCGATCTCGCTCAGGATCCGCGCCAGGATGTGGTCGATCAGCAGCGGGATGTCGTTGCGCCGGCCGCGCAGCGCGGGCAGGAACACCGGCACGACGTTGAGCCGGTAGTACAGATCCTCCCGGAAGCGGCCTTCCTGGATCTCTTCCTCGATGTTCTTGTTGGTGGCGCTGATGACGCGCACGTTGGTGCGCAGCGTCTGCTCGCCGCCCACCCGCTCGAAGCTGCCTTCCTGCAGCACGCGCAGGAGCTTCACCTGCATGGCCGGCGAGATGTCACCGATCTCGTCGAGGAAGATCGTGCCGCCGTCGGCCAGTTCGAAGCGCCCCTTCTTATCGCGGATGGCGCCGGTGAAGGCGCCCTTGACGTGGCCGAACAACTCGCTTTCGAGCAGGGCCTCGGGCAGGGCGCCGCAGTTGACCGGCACGAACAGGCGGCTGGCCCGCGGGCCCTCGTTGTGGATGGCCGCGGCGATCAGCTCCTTGCCGGTGCCGCTTTCGCCGCGGACGAGGACGGGCACGTTCGAGTCGGCCAGATCGCGGATGAGGTCGAAGATCTCCAGCATCCTCACGTCGCGCCCGATGATGCCGGCGAACCGCTGAATCTCGCCGACTCGGCGCTCCAGCCGGCGCTCCTGCGTGATGTCGTGGAAGGTCATCAGCACGCCGGTGACGCGCTCGAAGGCGTCGTGGAGAGGCTGGATCGTCGCATCGACCACCCGCGTTTCGCCGCTGCGCGTGGTGATCTGCATCTCGCGCCGGACCCCTCCCTCGGCGGGGGCCGCGCCCGTATCGCAAAAGTCGCACCGGCTGCCGCAGAACTTGCCGGCGAAGACCTCATGGCAGTCGCGGTTCAGGACCTCCGCCCGCGGGCGTTCGGTGATCCTCTCTGCCGCGCGGTTGAAGTAGAAGATCCGGCGGTTGAGGTCGTGGGCAAGGATGCCGTCGGTGATGTGGTCGAGAATCGATTCCGAGGCCTTGCGCGCACCGGCCATCGCCGCCAGGTAGCCCCGCGCGAACAGCTCGGTCACCAGGCGCTGCAGGACGATGCGGCTCTGGCGCAGGTTGTCCGCGGCGGCAGAGTCGTCTCCCGACACGTCGGGGGGCGTCGGCAGGCGCCAGTCCACGCGCAGCGGGTTGCCGGGGAGCAGGGGGCACCCCCGTGCCGCCGCTTCCGAGAGCGTGACGACGACGTCCAGCTCGGGGACATCTGGCCCGGTCAGGTCCATGGGTGCGGACCCCGGGAGAGAAAGCCCGATTTCACCCATAATCCGCTCTGCCGCAGGCGGGGTGCCTCCCCCGGCGCCCAGCGCCGCGCCAAGAACGGCCAGATCCGGCTGAGCCGCGGCCGAGACAAACGCCTGGGCCATCCGGCTGCGCCAGAGAAGTCCAGCCGCGTCGAGGAATAACACCCGAGTCATAGCCCATGCTTATATCGGCCCGCGGCGCCGGATAACAAGCGAGGAATCGGGAAGCAGGGCTCAGGGTTCAGGATTCGGGGTTGCAGAACATGGAAAAAATCCCATTGCAGCCACTCCTTGCCGGGCGTAGCATGAGGGTAGACAAGCAATGAATGTCTTACGCAAACAGCTTGGCCTGCGCGGCGCGACCCTCGCGCTGGCTGGCGCCATTGCCCTCGCCGGGACGCATGCGTGGGCCACCAGGGATTTCGCGCGCTACGAGGTCATCCTCCAGACCCTGCCCTTCGGCAACGTCAGCGCCACGACCGCCGCCGATGCGGCCGCAGCCCTGCCGGCGTCGCAGTCCTTCATACGCAACCTGCGCCTGTGCGCCCTCAAGGAAAGCGGCGCGGGCATCCGCGTCGGGTTCATCGATATCGCCGCCAAACCCCCGCGCAACTACCTGCTGTATGTCGGCGAGACCAGCAGCGACGGCGTGGAGGTGCGGGATGCCGACTTTACGGAAGGCAAAGCCCTCCTGCGCAAAGGCGCCGACGAGCAGTGGATTGAACTCGGCGGTGCACCCGCCGCCGGTGGCGGCCCCGGCCCGGGGCCGGGCGGCATGCCCGCCCGCCCGTCTTCCTCTCCCGCGCGAGCCAGCGTGACTCCGCCCGCCGCTGCCAATTCCTACGCGGCCCGCCTGCGCGCCCGCCAGGAAGCGCTCCGCACCCGCACGGTGGAACCCCCGAAGCTTTCCGGCGAGGCCCTGCAGAAGCACCTTCAGGACTACAACGTCCAGCTGATCAAGGAGGGCAAGCCGCCACTACCGATCGCGCTGACGCCCGAGCAGGACACCCAGCTCGTGCAGGAGGGCTATCTTCCGCCGCAGGATCCCCAGGCGACGGCCGCGCCCGCCGCACCGGCGGCACCGGTGCCGCCGGCCGCGGAAACGGCCGAGTAAGGGGGTTGTTCTTTCAGGGGAGAAAGGTGTTGACGCAGAGGGAGGGCAGGGGATACATTGAGACAGGATACAGGAGTTGTGGCTGCGTCGTCGGGCGTCGTTGCCTTTGATTTCGGTTGACGCCGGGACGCAGAAGTAAGAGAATGAAGGCTGTTTAACGGTGTGTTGGTCGTCAGAAACGACAGCGAACGGAGGAAGGTCCAGATGAAAAAGACATTGGGAGCAGTGGTGGCGCTAGCTCTGGCTGCGGCCGTCGTTCATGGCGCGACCGAAGTGAAGAGCGTTAACGTGGTGGGTTTCACGAAGGTCGGTCTCAAGCCGGGCATGTTTTCGCTGATCGGTCTGAACTTCAACAGTCTGGACGCGCAGGGACAGACCCTTCGTGGCGTACTGGGTTCTGGGCTGTACGCGAATGATCTCCCGTTTTTGGCTGACCAAGTCTGGGTGTACAACACCGGCAGTTCGGTCTATAAGTCCTACTATCAGGCCACCGACGGGCTGTTCTATGACGCCGACAAGTTCCAGTTCGGCAATCCAGGTCCAGCCACGAACCCTGTGGTGTCTGTTGGTCAGGGCATGTTTGTGTCCGGTTCCACATCTACGGGGGACCACGACCTGTCCCTTATGGGAGAGGTAGTCAGCGTGGCAACGCAGACCACAGATGTCGTGACCAGCTTTCAGATTCTCTCGTTCCCCTTCTCTCAGTCGGTCGACATTCAGGCGACGTCATTCGCAGCCATGCCGGGAGTTTCGGCCAACGACTTCCCGTTTCTGGCCGACAACATTTATCTGATGACGCCGGCCGGGAGCTACGCGCAGTACTACCTCGGGGTTGATGGCAAGTGGCGCGATGCGTCGCTTTGGAGCTTCGGAAATCCGCCGGCACCGGCAGTGGGCGTCACGGTTTCTCTTGGTCAGGGGTTCTTCTACGAGGCAAGGAATGCCTCGCTCTGGTCGTGGGCCGAGACCAACAAGTACATCAGCTCGCTGTAAGGTCTGTCAATCGATTGTGGTGGTGGAGACGTTAAGGGTTAATCGGAGGGATATCATGAAGCTTCAGCGTTGTGTGGCGGCATTGGTTGTTCTGTTCATGGTCGCGGTTTCCGGAAATGCGGCGAACCTTCAGTGGTCCGCGGCGCCGACGACGACTGCTCCGTCCAGTGTCACCGCAACATACACCGCGGCTCTGTACTTGGGCGCCAACCCGCTGCTGTGGGCCTCGGCGACACCCATCTACACGACCACTTACACAGGCAGTGCGGGCGGCTTCTTTGTCCCGTCCTCCTCTGGGCCCAGCATGGCAACTCTTGGATTGGACAATGGGTCCCAGATTTACACGCACCTGTTCAACGCGAGCAGCATAGGCGCCGCCACTTACACGGCCACTGTTGGCAGTGGATCTCATACAGTGACCGGCTACAACGCGCTGAACCCTGCCTATACCTACAATGCAGGTACGGGAGGTCAGTGGCAGGCCGTGCCGGAGCCGACCACCCTCGCACTCCTTGGGGTAGGCCTTCTGGGTCTCGGCTTCCGGCGGAAGCGCTAGTCGTCGTTTTGATTTCTGCTCTGTGGAAGCCCCTCGAATAGAGGGGCTTCTTCTTTGTGTGTGGGGGCTGGCATGAAGATGTACAGATCGGCGCTGGTGGCATTCTTATCGACCTGTTGGTGCGCATGGGGTGAGGCAGCGACTCACGAAAACGTGTTGGTCAAGTACGGCCCTCAGGTTGATCGGACCGTTGTCGAGACGGTCAAGACGACCATCGAATCCCAGTTAGGTTTGACCTGCAATTTGCTCGTCACGAACCAGCAAGCAAGAACGCTTGAAGGTTCGATTGCGGCTGCGGAGAAGTCGGCGTCTCTCTCGGGAGATATCGTGGTGGTGCTGATCAATTCGTCAGGGACCACGAACTTCACGTCAGCCGTCTTTCGCAGTTCGCGGGTTCTCCTGATCAATGCCGTGGATCAGCCCGGCAGGGCGGGAGAGAATACTTCCCGGGCCTCATTTGCGCGGATCGTTCAGCGCGAGGTTGTTCAAGGTTTCGGAGCCTTGGTAGGGCTTAACCCCTGTCCTAATCCGCTCTGTGCGATGTGCGTTCGTGTCCAGAGTCATGATGCGCGACAGGCCGTTGGCTTCTGTCCGATCTGCACGTCGTCTTTCCGCAAACACCTCAAGGCCATGGGGTACAAGCACCGGTACGACCGATTAGCAGAGGAAGCCGCAGGAAAGGGCATGATGACGAATCGGCCTGCCTCGACTCCCGCAGTCACGTTGCCACCTGAGCCCGCACCTTCGCCATCGAAGTGATCGTTGGATACACCCTTTTCTGCGCCCGGACGCCGGGTAGGCGTTCTTACGGCGCTTCATCCTGTTTGCAGTTGATGGGATTCCCTGTGCTCTGTAGTGTGGCGATATGAAGAGAGAAGGCGCGTGGGATAGGCTGCTTGGAGCGTTCGTCTTTCTCGGTAGCGGGCTGGTCTTCCTTCTGACCATCAGCCGCGGTGTCTACCCGGGCGAGTCGGCCGCCTATGTAGGTCTCTTCACTGGGCTGGTTCCTCAGTTGCAGCCTGATCATGCCCTCTGGGGGCTGGTTGTTCGGGCCGTGACGTTGATCCCCTTCGGCGGCCCAACGCTCGTGCTGAATGTCTTCAGCGTGTTGTGCGCCGCCGCGGCGGTGTGGCTCATGTATGACGTCCTGCGGCGCGCGCTCTTGTGGGCGGTGGTGCCGACGCGCGAGAATGCGGGGGGGCGCGTTCTGTCCGCCCGGCTGGGCGGCGCCGTCGGGGCTGTCGCGCTGGCGTTCTCCGGCGCCTTCTGGCAGGTCGCCAACCGCGCCCACTACGCTGGCTTCGATCTGCTGGCGCTTCTGGCGCTGGTGCGCCTGCTCTTGGCCTTCGCAGCGTCTGGCCGCCTCGCGGCAGGCTGCGCGCTAGCGTTTTTCTACGGCGTGTTCGCCGTGGAGTATTCGGCTCTCTATGCGTTTCTCCCGCTGTTCGCCGGTGCGGTGCTGATGGCGGAATGGCAGAACGAGCGCTGGTCCATCGGCCGGCTGTCGGCGCTGGGGCTGTGCGGTCTAGGCGGCCTGGCCCTGTGCTTCTTTGGTTTGGGCGCCCTGTATCTGGGCACGGATGGCTACCTCTTCGGGGGCTACACGGGCTACGGGTCTGTCCTGTGGCGCATGATGCAGATCCAGTACTTCGACCTGTCCCGCAGTCTGCCGCGCGTGGGGTGGCTGCTGATCGTTTGCTTCTCGATCGTGCCATCGCTCGCCGCGCTGATGCTGGCGCGCCGGTCGCTGAACGAGGAGCGGGACTGGGGGTTGTACTTCGTCCACCTGGTCTTCACCGCGTCGGTGCTCGTGGCCACGTTCCGCCCTTTCCCTGCCGCGGTCTGGCCCGACCGGCTGGTGACGCCGCAGGCGCTGGTGGCCGCGCTGTACGGCTACCTCGTGGCGTACTGGTTCCTCGTCCCCGCTCCCTGGGCGGACCCGGAGCAGATGGCCGTGAAGCGGTGGCTGGGCCGCGCCATGCGCTACGTCTTCGTGACGCCGCTCCTGCTGGCGGCGGCGTGGGGCGTGTATGGCAACTGGGCGCGGTGCGACGGCCGGCAGGCGGGGCCCATGAACGCCTTTGCGGAGGAAGTCGTGGACCGGATGGGGTCGCACACCTGGCTGGTCTCCGACGGCCGGAGTGATGTGCACCTGCTTGATGCGGCGCGCCGCCGAGGCAAGGAGGTCCGTACCCTTGCCCTCGGCCTGCTAAATAACGAAGCGTATATGAAGGCTCTGTCGCGGAACTTCGACCGCCCCGAGCTGCGCAACCTCGCGCTCATCGGCGGCGATCGGCTGCTGGCCGAGTGGCTGCAGACGTCGCCGGGCGCGACGGGCGAGGTGTGCATTCTGTCCGCCCCGGACTACTGGATTGAGACAGGGCATGACGCCGTCCCGCACGCCGTGCTGTACGAGGGCGTTCCGGCCGGTGCGCCGGTGGACCTGGATGCGCTGTGGAAGGAGCACGAGGCCTTCTGGTCAACGTGGGCGACTCGGATCGATCCGGACGCGGCAGCGGACCCCAGCGCAAAGGAGACTCTGCAGTTCATCCGCGGCCACACCGCGCGGGTTGCCAACGACCTGGGTGTGTTTCTTGAGGATCGCGGCCGGGCCGATCTTGCACTCAAGGCCTACAGGCGTGCGCAGACCCTCGACCCCGAGAACGTCAGTTCCCTGCTGAATCTGGCGGTGCTGGCGAAGAACGGGACCAAGTTGGACGATGCTGCAGACATTGAGAAGCAGCTGGTCGAACTGGCCAGCGACCCCAATCGACTGCCGCTGTGGCGCCTGGCCAGCACGTATGGGTATGTGCGCGAGCCCAACGCGTTCGCCCAGGCGGGGTGGGTGTGGACCTTCTCCGGGCGCCGCGGACTGGCCGTTGCCAACCTGAAGCGTGCTATGGCGATGGGCGCCAGTGAGACTCCCGCCGCGCTGCGGGAGCTCTTGGCCACCACATACCTGGCGCAGGATCAGGAAGAGAAGAGTCGCGATCTGTACATGCAGGTGCTGCAGACCGAGACCAACAATGTCGGCGCCATGGTCGGCTTGGCCCGCATCGCCGTCCGGGACGGTGACCTCAGCAGCGCGACCAACTGGCTCAACCGTGCGCAGGCTGCCGGAGCGCCAGCCTCTGAACTGGCCACGGAGAAGGCGCTGGCGCACGTGCAAGCCGGGGATCTTGGGGAGGCCCGGGCGATCCTCGAGCGTCTCCTTGAGCGTTCACCCGATTCCGGCCGGGCCTGGGCCATCCTGGCCAGCCTGCGACTGCAGCAGGGCGATGAACTCGGATTCGAGGATGCGGTGATGCGCCTACGGTCCGTCAGCGGAGGCGACTTGGTCGCCGCCTTGCTGACGGCCCAGAAGGCGATCCTGAACGAGGACGGCGCGCGGGCGCGGCGCGAGTTGGAGACCGCGCTCCGCATCCAGCCCGGTCACCAGCAGGCGCTGGAGACGCTCCTGCGACTGGATGTCGGTGAAGGCAGGAAGGACGACGGCCGTCATCATGCCCGGCAACTGCTGAAGGTGGATCCTGGGAATGCCTTTGCGTACTGGGTTCTCGGCAGTATCCAACTGCAGGGAGGGGAGACGGAACTGGCGGCGGATTCCTTCAGGCGAAGCCTCGCCCGCAGACGGTCAGTCGAGGCGCTGAACGACCTTGCATGGCTTCTGTACCAGAAAGGGGAGCTTGATGAAGCCCTGTCGCTCGCCCGGGAGTGTGTCACCGTGCCGCCCGAAATTGCAGATGCCTGGGACACACTCGGTGTGATCCTGATGGCGCAGGGCAAGATCCCCGAGGCGCGCTCGGCGCTGGAGAAGGCCTTAATGCTGGCGCCGCAGGCGGTTGTTGTCCAGCTGCATTATGCCGAATTGCTTTCACATGAGGGCAAGACCGAGGAGCTCGGGAGAATTGTCGCAACCCTCAAGAATCGATGGAACGAGCTCTCGCTCGAGCAGAAGCAGAAGCTGGACTCGCTGAAGAAGTAGGACGGCGTTCTCCGAACGCCAGCCCCGCCAGTACCCCCGGGCTCGGCAACGCGCTCGGAGAGCGCGGGCCTACGTATGGCCTACCGCTCGACCGCCCTCAGTTCTGCCCCCGTCAGCTCCCGCCATTCGCCGGGGCGCAGGCGTCCCAGAGTCAGCGGCCCGACGGACACGCGCACGAGGCGCACGACATGGAGCCGTGCGGCGCGGCACATTTCCCGGATCTGCCGCTTGCGCCCCTCATGCAGGACGATCTCCAGCAGTGTGTACCCGGGACGGCGGGCATCCGCGACCGTTACCTCCGCCGGCCGGATGCGGTACTCGTCGATGACGAGCTGGCTGCGCAAGACCGAGAGGTGGTCCTCGGTGACCGTCCCGAGCACCGTCACGCGGTAGGTCTTGCGCTGGCCGTGCCGCGGGTGCGTGAGCCGCTGGACGAGGTCGCCGTCGCTCGACATCACGAGCAATCCCTCGCTGTCCTTGTCCAGCCGCCCGACCGGGACCAGCGCCTGCGGGATCGGTGGATC
Source organism: uncultured Victivallales bacterium (assembly GCA_964544115.1). Lineage (GTDB taxonomy): Bacteria > Verrucomicrobiota > Kiritimatiellia > UBA8416 > JADHWI01 > CAZJBP01. Next base: position 10,724 of record CAZJBP010000009.1, read on the forward strand.
GAGGTCGTAGACGGTCTCGCCCTGGGCGTCCGAGCGGCTGCAGATAACGCCGCGCGGCTTGTGGAGCATGATCGTCTGCGGCGCCACGCGCGCGGCCTCGACGGGGCGTCCATCCACGGTGACCCGCTGCCGTCCGGGCGTCACCCGGAAGCCCGGCTCCAGGATGGTCTCGCCGTCCACCGCCACTCGCCCCGAGTGCACAAACTCCGCCGCGTGCCGCCGTGAACACACGCCGCGCTCGGAGAGATACTTCTGGAGTCGGATGGTCTCTTCTGCGCTCACCTCATTAACCCCCAGCCGCCCGTCACTCTGTTCCGCTCCCCCTCTGCCTCTTGATCTTAATCGTACTCTTACTCTTAATCCCCACTCCGCCCCCCTGCCTCTTTCAAGACCCCAGCCTAGACGCCGCGCAAGCGCGGACGCAAGTTTTCCATTGCCACGGCTGCGCCCCGGCAACAGAATCCCGCCGTAACAGCACCGCAATCGGGATGCTTTCCGGGGGATTCTCATGGCTCTGACGTATGATGATGCGAAGCGGCTCTTGGACCGGCACGAACAGGGGGATGTCCTGAAGTTCTGGGGCCGGCTGACGGGGCCCGAGCGGGCAGCGCTGCTGGCTCAGGTGGAGACGCTGGACTTCGATAGCATCGCCCGCATGCGGACCATGCTGCAAAAGCATCGCGTGGTCGCGCCCGCGTTCGATCCGGCCACTGAGCCTGCGCCGGTCATCGCGCCTTCCGCGGCCGAACTGTCCGACGCGAGCCTTGAGGGCGCTGCGGCCCTGCAGGCGGGCAAGGTGGCCGTGATCCTGGTCGCCGGCGGACAGGGATCGCGGCTGGGCTTCGAGGGGCCGAAGGGGGTCTATCCGGTGGGCCCGGTGACCGGCGCATCGCTCTTCGAAATCCATGCGCGCAAGGTGCTGCGCCTCGAGCAGCGCTATGGGGCACAGGTGCCGTTTTACATCATGACCAGCGAGGCCAACGATGCGCCGACGCAGGCGTTTTTCGCCGACCACGGGCAGTTCGGGCTGGACCCGGACCGCGTGAAGTTCTTTGTCCAGGGCGTGTGGCCGGCGCTGTCGGCCGATGGCCGGATTATCCTCGACGCCCCCGGGCACATCTTCATGAGCCCCGATGGCCACGGCGGAACGCTCTCCGCCCTGCGGCGCACCGGCATGCTCGCCGACATGGAGCGTCGCGGCATCGAGACCGTGTTCTACTTTCAGGTCGACAACCCGTTGGTCGAGGTGGCCGACGCGGCCTTCGTGGGACTGCACCGCCGGGCCGGCGCGGACATCTCGATCAAGGTCTGCGCCAAGCGCGACGCCAGCGAGGGCCTCGGGGTTGTGGTTGCGCAGGGCGGGCGCTGCGCGATTGTAGAATACAGCGACCTGCCGCAGGACCAGAAAGAAGCCCGCCTCGCCGATGGACGGCTGAAGTACCTGTACGGGAGCGTGGCCATCCACATCCTCTCCCGCGACTTCCTCGCCCAGGAGGCGGCCGCCGCCCTGCCGCTGCATGTCGCCTACAAGAAGGTGCCGACCTGCAACGATGCCGGGGAGACCCTCACCCCCGCGGCGCCGAATGCGTACAAGTTCGAGAAGTTCATCTTCGACATCATCCCCGACGCCCGTCAGGCCCTCAACGTGGCGTTTGCACGCGAGGACGAATTTTCACCCCTGAAGAACGCCAGCGGCGCGGACTCGCCCGAGACCGTTAGGCGGGACCTGTGCCGCAAGTACGGCCGCTGGCTGGCAGCCTGCGGTGTGCGGGTCCCGCTGGACGGCGACGGCACCCCCACCGTGAAGATCGAAGTCGATCCCGCTTACGCGTCCAGCGCCGATGACCTGCGCCTGCGCCTGCCCAAGGGCTTCGCGATTGCCGGCGACGTGCTACTGAAATAGGGCGTTTGCCGTTTACGCTTCCGCGTCGAGTCTGTTAGCATCGCGCCATGACCGCCAAGCAATTCTTCGACTGGCAGACCGCCGGCGGAACCGACGACGTGATGAGGCTCGTCGACTGTCTGGAACGGGCTGATATCGCGTGGTGTGCGATCGGCGGCGTGGCAGTAAACCACTGGGCGAAGCAGCCGATGGTGACACAGGATGTCGATGTGGTGGTTGCTGCGGAGTCCGTCGAACAGGCCGTGGGCCTGCTCGAAAAGGCGGGGTTCAGGCCGGAACGATTCGAGTGGTCGATTAACTTCAATGGGCGGTCCGCTGTCAGCATCCAACTCAGCACCGAGGCGGTCTACAGAGAGTTTCCCTCTCGCGCCGTGCCTGCAGACATACACGGCATCCTCATGCGCGTCGCGTCCCTTGACGACACGCTCAAAGGCAAGATCATGGCATGCAGCGATGCGTCTCGCAGGCAGAGCAAGCGCATCAAGGACTTGGCCGATATCGCGCGTCTGGTGGAGTCTCATCCTCGGCTGTGGAATTCACTGCCTGCCGAACTGCAGCAGCGGGTTGACAAACCCGTCGGCTCGTCAGGTTGAGCCCTGGATCCCGGCTACTGCGCCGCTCCGACCGCATCCGCCGGCACCCAGCCGACATCGCCTCCACGCCGCACGCAGACCCACCCGTCTGAGGTCTGATCCACCCGCGTCACGCCCGTGCCCTGGGCCAGCGGGAACGTCTCCAGCGCCCGGTCGCAGGGCGCGATCCGCGCGGCTGCGTCCCGCGTCATGACGCTGCCGGGTTGGGCCAGCGCGGTCGCACGATGGACCGCCACGGCTCCACCCGAGCACAGCGCCGCGGCGGCCAGGCTCAACGCGGCGGCGATCCATCGGCGCCTCAACCCGCCCTGAATGGCCGCCATGGCCGACAGGGCGGCCAGAACCGTCAGGGCCGTGGTCCCGCCGCGTGCCAGCCATTGTCGCGGGGACTGCGGCACAAGCTCGGTTCGCGCCGCAGGAGCGTGCGGCTCTGCCGCGGGGCGGTAGACGTCGGCCGTGACGGCCCGCCGGGCGTGGAACTTCAGCGGGAACGGACCGCGGGTCAGGGTGGCGAAGCGATTGCCGGCGGTGTCGAAGTAGCAGAACGAAACGGCGGGCACGGCGGCGGCGTTGGTGGTGAGCGGCACGACGACCTGCTCGAATTCCAGGCGGCTGTCGCCGCCGGGCAGGGCGGTCGGCTCGTACACTTTGAATCCTGCGCCCTCTTCCAGGCGTGGTGTCCGCAGGTTCGCCGTGTACCCCTTGCCGCTGATCGCCATGTGGACCTTGACGAGCTCGCCGGCTGCAACCTCGCGCGGCGCTGCCTCGGCCTGGAAGTCGAAGCGTCCGATCGCCCCGGACCATCCGGCCGGGCGTCCTTCGGTCGGCACCGGCAGCACCTGGAGGTCGAGCGGCTGGACATCGACGCGCAGCGGACGCTCTTCCCAGAACGAGCCAAACAGCCCCGGCCGTCTGAGCATCAGGCGCACCTGGAGCACCGGCGCCACGCGAACCTGACCGGGCTTGAGCCCCGTGGCCTGTACCCGGAATGATCGACGGGTCACCACCGTGCCGTCGCGCGGCACCTGCTGGCCCGGAAGTTCCTTGAACGACTCCATCGCGATGCTTCCCGCCTCGGGCCCGGGCGACATCTCCATGGCCTGGGAGAGCTGCACCCCCGTGGCCTCAATGGTCAGTGTCAGCGTGAACGGCTCCTTCTCGTAGGGCCGCATGCGGTCGCTGGCGAGCTTTGCGGAAACGCTGGCGTCGTCGGCCGATGCCGCCGCCGCGAGCACAAAGGCGAGCCATGCACAGAAGCCCAATTGCCGCCACCCGTCGGATGGAGTCGTTCTCACGGCTGGCCTCCCGTTGGCTGCGCCGCGGGTGGCGCCATCTTCCGCTGCAGGAGGCGTGCGACCTCGCGCTCCCGCCCTGCCCCCGACTCGGCGTGCAGCGTTGCGGCGACGCTGGACCCGAACAGCATGAGCACCACACAGGACCAGGCAGCCAGCGTGCGGGCCAGCACCGGGCGCCCGAGCAACCGGATAGCGCCGGCGATCCACAGCATGGCAAAGGCCGCGGCCACGACCATCGTCCGCGTGGCGCACGGCAGCGCGTAGTGCCAGAACAGGGGCACGCGGTACCACGGCAGTGGCGATGAGGCTCCCCCGCTTCCCGCCGCGGCCAGCTCCAAGTTACGGGCCAGATCCGGCCGGGATCCGGCGTAGCGTTCGGCCTGCAGGAAGGACCGCGCGGCGTCAATGTGCCGTCCGGCCATCAGGAGCGCGGTGCCCTCGTTGTGGAACACCGCACCGTTGCGCGCGCCCGCGGCGATCAGGTCTGCATACAGCGCCGCGGCTGCCGCAAAGTCGTCCGGGGAACGTGCCTCGCCCATCGCGATATTGGCCTGTTGCCAGAGAAACGCGCGCTCCTCCGTGCCCTCGCCCCTCGCCGCGGTGCCCGCTCCGACGAACAGATACGCCAGACAGGCCACGACGACCGCAGTCGTCTGAGGACTGAGCAATCGAAAATTGAAAATCGAAGATCGCCAATTCACGTCCGCCCCCTTGCCCTGTCGGCCTCGTGCCAGGCGCGATCCAGCCCATGCAAGACGTCGGCGGCCTCGTCGATGTCGGCTCTTTCCGCGATGGCAGTGCCCCCGGCTGAGAAGCCGCCTTCGAACATGCGCGTGAGCAGCGAGTGAAAGCGTTCGACCACGGGCGCGTCCACGCCGGCGTCGGCGAGGCGACGGCGGCAATCGGACGGTGTCAGTCCTTCAGGCGCAGCGGGATCGCGGTCGCTGACGTACTGGCGCAGGACCTGGGAAACCTCGCCGAACGCGGCCTGCGATCCGCCGGCGCGGGCTGCGGACAGGCGGCGCAGCGCTCTCCGCAGCGCCTTCCGGCTGCGGGCGGTGGCCGATCGGCGATGAACCACGGCCGCCACCAGCACCCACGCGCCGGTCAATATGAAGACGGCGACCCCGGCGCCCGCGACCGCCAGCTGCGGCGCTCCGCCCAGCAGGGACTGGCGCGACGTGCCCTCGGGGCTGACCGTGATGGGCGCCGGAGGCTGGCGGCGCTCACCGCCCACGGAGGCGGATGCCGTGGTGTTCGTGCCGAGGGAGATGACGTGCTCCGGCGTCAGAACCGTCGATTCATTGACCTGCAGCGGGATCGGACGGCTGCGCACCTCCACGTACTGCCGCGTGGCGGTGTTAAAAAACGACAGGGCGATCGGCGGCACCTCGAGGGTGCCCGCGAGCGTGGGGCGGAGAGTCACGGAGTATTCGACCCGGCCGGACTCGCGCCGGGTCTGCAGGGTGTCGGGATAGGCCCGGAAGAGCGCCGCGAGTTGCGGGCGCTCCCACACAGGCGGCAGCCGCAGACGGTCGAGGTTCACGTCGCCGCTCACGGCCAGGGTCAGCCGCAAGGGATCGCCGACATTGCAGGTCTGCGTGTCCAGCGAGGCCTCTAGCGCCATGTTGGTGCCCAGCACGCCGGCATACGTGTCCGGCCGGCCCTCCTCCGGCGGCGGCACGACACGCACGGTAACCGCCGGACCGACGGCGAACACGTCGCGTACCGTCGGGGTGCCCTGCGCGGTGACGCCCGTCAGTACGGGGCCCTTGAACTGCACCGGGCCGAAGGTGTGCTCGCGTTCGTCCTTTGGGACATAATGCGTGGTAAGGCGGTATTCCCAGAACCGGCGGCCTCCGACGTCAACCTGCCGCGGCGTGAGCGCAAAGAGCGCCGGGGCGGGCTGAAAGCTGTTAACGGAGAAATTGAAGTTGAACATATTGCCGAACGGATCGCTCCGGATAGTGAAGTCGTTGATCCGAAAGCCTGCCTGCTGCCCGGGGTTGGTGAGCAACCCCTGCAGCACGGTGCGCAGGTCGGGCGTCTGCAGCCCGGGCAACTCGGCCTCAAGGTACGGGATCCTGAGCTGCGGCGGATTGTTCGGGTCGAACGGCTGGTACTCCGTGTGGGGCGGCGGCAGCGAGCGGACGCGGACGGTCAGCGTGATGTCAAAGGCCTCCTCCATGAGCAGCGCCGTCCGGGACGCCTCAACCTGCACACTGACGACATCCTGAGTTTCCACTCCGACCACGGTGATCTGCGGGCCCGGATGGGAGACCGCGCGACCCTTCACGTTCATCCGGATGGGACCCAGCCTGAAGGTTCCGGCGGCTGAAGGCGTGACGTCATAGGCGTACTCGCGCCCCTCGAAATCCTCCCGCGAGACGCGGCCGTTAATGATGGTAACGCTGTGGCGGGACGCGCTCTGGCTGCCCAGTGGCCGTGCGGACATGCCGCTCAGCGCCGACACGTCGGGTTGCTCAGAGGGATCGTCGGTGCCGGAGACCCGCACGGTCAGCAAAACCGACTCGCCCAGGTAGAGCTGGCTCCGTCCGACCGAAGCGGAGATCGACACGTCTGCTGCGGTGGACGGCCGCGCCGAAAGTGCCGTGGCTAGCGCCAGAAGGGCAAGAACGACGGTTCTTCCGGTTGGATGAGCGATGTTCACCAGTCCTTCTCGCCCGGCAGGACGGTCCGCAGCCGGTTGCGCTCGCGCAACTCCGCCTTGTGCTCCTCTTCTCGCTGCAGCGCCTTCTCAAGCAGTTCGCGCACATCCTCAGGCGTTGCGTTGGTTTTCACCTCAGGCTTCTGATCCTGTTTCTGCTGGTCTTGCTTCTGATCCTTCTGCTGCTGCTGATCCTGCTGGTCCTGTTCCTGCTTCTGTTGGCCCCGCTTCTGCTGATCTTGCTTCTGTTGGTCCTGCTTTTGTTGATCTTGTTTCTGCTGATCTTGCTTCTGCTGTTGCTTTGAAGGGGGCGGCTTTGGGAGCAGCTCGAGGATTTGTTTCAGCGCCGCCGCGCTGGCCTGCTCCTCCGTGAGGGCGGCCGCGGGGTCGGGCTTCTGCAGATGGCCGTAGGCCGCTTCCTGGCGCGTCTTTGCTTCGGCGGTCAGCGCGAGGATCATCTGCCGATCCTCAGGTGTGAGCTGCGGAGCTGCGTTGGTGCCGGCCTGGGGCGCGGGCGGCGCGGGCGCGTTTTCCGGGTACTCGACCGGAAAACGATCGGCGAACAGCTCGGTCAGGGCGCGCGCCTCCATTTGGTCTGTCGTAGCCGTCGCCAGTCGGTTGGTCGCCTTTGCCCCGCCGACGATGACGGCCGCGGTGGTTTCGACGGCGTTGGTCTGGTGCTCGAGGGCTGCGCCGGCCAGGGCCGCGGAGGGTGCGAGCAACTTCCAGAACCCATACACAGCCCGCTCATCCGTGCGGATCGCATCCGTGGGGTCAAGCTGTGCGTCGCGCAGCATGCGGGCGGTGCCGTTCATGCTGTCACGCGTCATCTCGATGCCCTGCAGGATGTGCTGCATCTGGGCGGCTGCGTTGGTGTCCGAGGCGGCCTGCTGCGACATGGCCGCCACGAGGCTGCCCTTGAGGGGAATCCAGAGGTCCGCCGCCTCCGACTGGCGCTTGGCTAGGGCCTCGAAGGCGCCCAGGCGGGTCGGCGGCGTGTTCGTCGCCGCCCGCTGGAGATCGCCGAGCATGCCGCGCTGGCGCTGCCGCATATCGTTCACGAGCTGAAACGGCGGCATCTTCCCGTACGTCTCCATGAGCTTGGCGACCTTGGCCTCCTCCCGGGCGCGCGGCAGCCGGTCGCGCGCGACGGCCAGGTTGCGGAGGGCCTGTTCGCCGTCCTCGCGGGAAGCGTCGCGGAAGGCCTCGGCTGAGCGGGCGAGCCCGTCGGCGACCTTCCCCAGATCCTCGGCGCTGCGGTTCTGCGCGTTGGTGGAAGGAGCCGTCGCCTGCCGGTACAGCGCGGCGCCCAGGCCGAGGGACAACCGGGCGTCCGGCTTCGCCGCCGCGGCGCCGAGCTCCTCGAACAGGTCGGCGGCCGCTGCGTGGCGCCCGGCCTTCAGGTCGGCGACGGCGGCGTTGTAGCGCAGCCGTCGCTGCAGGTCGCCCGAGGCGGCCCCGGCGGCGGCCAGGTACTCATCCGCGGCCGCCTCGTAACGGCCAAGCCGAAACAGGCGCTGGGCCTTGATGGCGGTCGCGCGCGCGGATAACACCACCGGCGCCTCGGCCACCGCGTTCGTCGCGACGGCAGGCGCGTTCGTCCCTGCACCGGACGCCGCCTGCAGGCCCCCGAGGAGTGCCAGAGCCCAGATCGCCTGTCGCATCGGCCGGGGCGGCGGGGACAGGTTCCTCAGCGAAGGCGTCGTGACCGGCGATGGCTCGGACGGACCGGGCTTCGAGCCGGCCGCCTGCTTCGGCGCGCGTGCCCGCCCGGTGGCCGGCCGCCCGCGGCTCAGTGCGCAGGCCGCGATCGCCAGGCAGATGGCCGGGAGCAGGAAGATCTGGAACCGCTCGATCGCGTGCCGCTGAAGCGTCTCCGACAGATCGCGCTCGGCCACGCGGCGCAGATGAGACTGGTAAATCGTTCCGAGCGTGGTTGAGCCCATGCCCGCCGTTCCGACGGGGATGTACGCGCCGCCGGTGGTCCGTGCAATCTGGTAGAGCGTCTCGTTGTCGAGATGGGTCTCAACGTCGCGGCCCTCGAACTGGAGCATGCGGCCCTTCTGGTCCGGGTCGGGGATGCGCGAGCCGCCCTGTGCGCCGAAGCCGACGGTGAAGATCGTGACGCCCTTCGCCGCCGCTTCCTTGGCCGCTTCCAAGGCGCTGCCGGCGAGATCCTCGCCGTCGCTGATAAGAATGATCGCGCGGTGCGACCCCTGCTGGGTCTCGAAGGCGGCGAGCGCCTTGCGGATGGCGTCGCCGATGTCCGTCGGTCCGGCCGGTGCGGCATCCGGGGTTGCGCCTTCCAGCGCCTGGCGCACGTAGGCGTAGTCCGTTGTCAGCGGGCACAGCACAGTGGCCTTGCGCCGGAAGGCCAGGAGGCCGGCGCGGTCGCCGCGCAGCTCGCCGATCAGGTCCAGCAGGTCGGTCCGGGCCCGTTCGAGCCGGTTGGGGCGCACGTCGTTGGCCAGCATGGAGCGCGAGACGTCGAGCGCGATGATCAGGTCGCGGCCTCGGGCGTAGACGGTATCTTCCACCTCGCCCCAGCGGGGTTGTGCCGCGGCCGCCAGCATCAGCATCAGCGCGGCGGCCAGCAGGCCCACCTGCCAGGTGGCGCGGCGCAGGCTGGGCCGAGGCATGAGCCGGGGCTGGAGCGCGGGCGCGACGAAGCGCGCCAGGCGCGCGCTCTGCCGCCGGAGCATCACAATCCACACGGCGGCCAGCGCGGGAATCACCCACGCCAGCGCCAGGATCCAGGCATGTGCAAACTCGATTCTCATAGCATCATACCGGGCGCCGCGCGACGGCCATGCCGATGGCCACGCCGGCCGCGAGCAGGGCCATGGCCGGCCCCGCAAACCAGCCGAACAGTTCGGTGTACTGGTGGTAGATGTCCTGTTCGACGCGGGTCTTCTCCAGGCTGTCGATGTCGGCCATCGCGCCCTTGAGCCCCTCCGGGTCCCGCACATTGAAGTAGCGGCCGCCCGTGACCGAGGCCACTCGCTTCAGCAGCTCTTCATCCAGGGACACCTGCTGGTACTGGACGACCTCGCGACCGAGCATGTCGCGCACCTTGAACGGCGCCTGTCCGGTCGTGCCCACGCCGATGGTGTAGACCTTGATGCCGAGCTTGCGCGCCGCCTGCATCGCATCGTCCGGGCTGATGAGCCCGGTGTTGGACTCGCCGTCGCTCAGCAGCACCATCACGCGGGACTTCGGTTCGGCATCCTTCAGGCGGGCGCTGGCCGTGGCGAGCGCGTCACCAATCGCGGTCCGCAGCTCCTCGTCGTCGACGATCTGGCCGTCGCCGTTGCGGCTCGGCTTCGGAATCTCGACGCCGGCGAGCACGTGCAGCAGCGCCTCGCGGTCGGTGGTCAGCGGCGCGCGCGTGCTGGCATAGCCACCGAACGTCACCAGGCCGATCAGGTCGTCCGGGCGCTGGCGAACGAAGTCCGCGAAGGTGTCCTTGACGGCATCCAGCCGCGTGCGTAGGCGCACGCCCGTCGCGGTCTTCTCCGACATGTCCAGCGCCTCCATGGAGCCCGACACGTCGACGACCATTTCCAGTGCGACCACATCGGCGGTCCGTCGGCTGGTCGACAACACGGTGCGCGGCCGGGCGAGGGCGATGACCGCCGCGATCAGCCCGGCGAGGATCAGGAGGCGGCCGAGCGCGGCGGCTGACATCCGCCAGCTCCGGCGGCGCGGGAGGCGCGACACGGCCGAGTACAGGATGCCCTGCACGGCGGCGCGCCGGTACATGCGCCACGCCGCCAGCCCCGCCGGAGCCAGCAGAAAGAATGCAAAAGGTGTGCCGAATTCGAACATAGGGTCAGTAATCAGTGATCGGTTATCAGTAACCAGTTCATGGTCATCCGGCGAAGTAATCCTCTGCTGACTCCCTCAGAACATGGGGGTCTCCTCCGCAGAACAGGTCAGACTTACCCATCATCGAGTTGAGCATGCGACCAATCTCTGACAGCTCGGAACACAAAGAATCAGCGACGGCGCGTGTGAGATAGCCACAATCGTGAGCCGATTCGATCCAGTGCTGAGTCTCCTGCTGCTCGCCGTCCGCGTCCGTCAGTTTGCTGACAAAATGCTTCTCGTAGCGACGCTTGGCCCAGGCCTCGCAGATTTGTGCCCCCACGGAACGTGACGCACGCCGCACCAGGTCGGACAGTGAGTAGGTTTCGTCTTTAGGAAATTCCCGGGTCAGCATGAGGACTCTGTGGGCACCGCTCCGGCTCTTCCGGTAGACCACCAGGTCGCGAAAACTCTGAGCATGGATCAACCCTCCCATGACTCCCCCGTTCTCTGTTTACCGATTGCTGACTGATTACTGGTTACTGGTTACTGGTCACCGGTCACTGATGACTGACTATCCCCCTCGACGTACTCGCGTGCCGTTTGGGCGGCGCGGTCGGCGGAGCTTGCGTCGGCGTGTGCGGCGGCGAACTTGACCAGATCCGCCGCCTGGAGAAAGGACCGCAGCCGTGCGACGAGCTGTGCGGGGAATCGCGGGTCGCTGGCGACGGCCGCGAGGAATTCCTCGGTCGTCTGCTCGGGCGCCCGGATGCCGTGCCGCCGCTCGATGTAACGCCGCACCACCATCGTCAGCTCAACGTAAAACTCTTTGAATAGGTTGCGCTGGATCAGGTCGCCGTGGAGCAGTTCGTTGAGCTCGAAGAGCGCGCGCTCCCTGGGCGACATGCGGCGCAGCATGACCTCGCGCCGCACGCGCCGCGCAAGCCGTATCGCCAGCCAGATGACGCCGGCGAGCGCCGCGGCGGCGAGCACCCACCCGCAGACCGTGGCGAACGACGGCGCGATCCAGGTCGGCTTCAATGACACGTCGATGTCGCCCGGCACGACGCCCTCTACGGGCGGCGCGGCTTCGAACACGATGGGGCGAGTCGTGACCCAGGTTTCCTCGGCCGGGGTGCGGCGCCGGTCAGTCAGCTTCACCGCCATCGGCGCCAGGCGATACTCTTCCGCCACGCCCGGGGTCAGCCGCGCGCGATACTCGCGGGTCACCCTCTCGCCCGAGCGAGGCGGCTCGGTGGAGAAGAAGCCGCCGAGAGTGAATCCTTGAAGGCGATCATCCAGCGGGGGCAGCTCGAGCTCCATGCCCTCGGGGGCGGAGGCCGCGATCGTCAGCATCAGATCGCGTTCGTAGTGGACGCGCGGTGGCGTGGCGGTGAAGGTCAGCTGCGCCGCCCCCAGGTTCATCTGTTCCACGCGCGGCGCCTCGGCGGCGGGTGCGGCCGGCGGCGTCTCGCTGCGGCGGCAACCCGTCGCGCCGATCAGCAGGTACAGGGCGACGCCGGCGAACGCCCCGGGGAGCGCGGTCGCGAGGCCGTGCCCGCGGCTGCGGGTCCCCATCATCGCTGTCCTGTCTCGCTGCATCATGCACGCTCCACGCGCCGCGCTTACGGGGCTACCCCCGCATGGCGCGCATCTGCCGCTGGCGGAACAGCCGCCGGAGATCATCCACAAAGGGGCGCTCGGTCGACACGACGAGCGTGTCGATCTTGAGCTTCCGAAAGGTGTCCCGAAGATGCGCCGCATGCGCCTCGCCAGCGGCGCGCACTTCGGCGCGTACCTCCGCCGAGGCTGTGTCCAGCACGACGAGCTCGCCGGTCTCCGGGTCCTGCACCTCCACCAGGCCCACCGCCGGCAGCTCGGTCTCGGCCGGGTCGGAGACGGGGCAGCAGATCACGTCGTGCCGGCGGGCCGTGACGCGGAGGTCGGGAATGAATCCGTCGTCGAGAAAGTCCGAGATCAGGAACACGACGGCCTTGCGCTTCTGCACGCCGTTCAGGAATCTCAGGGCGCCGGCGATGTCGGTGCCGTGGCGGGTCTCCTCCGCGGCGAGCACCTCGCGCACCAGCCGCATCGCCGCGGTGCGGCCCTTGCGGGGCGGAATGCACTTCTCGATGCGGTCGCTGAAGAGGATGAGGCCGATCTTGTCCTGGTTCTTCACGGCGGACAGCGAGAGAACGCACGTGATCTCCGCGGCCAGCTCCGCCTTGGTGCGCGCCCCGGACCCGAAGCATTGCGATCCGGAGATGTCGACCGCGAACAGGACGGTCAGCTCGCGCTCCTCGGCGAAGCGTTTGACGAAGGGGTGGCCCATGCGGGCGGTGACGTTCCAGTCGATTGCGCGCACGTCGTCGCCCTGGGCATACTCGCGGACCTCGTCGAACTCGATCCCGCGCCCCTTGAAGACCGAATGGTACTCGCCCGACAGGTGCTCATCGACCAGGCGGGTCGTGATCATCCTGATCTTGCCCACCTGCTTCATCAGCTCTTTGGTGTCAATGGGCATGGCGTATAATTGGTGATCAGTGACCAGTAGTCAGTGATCTGTCAGCGAACACGGATCACCGATCACGGATCACGACTCCCTAGGGCACCGGAATCTCGCCGAGGATGCGCGTGATGATATCCTCGCTGGTGACCTCCTCGGCCTCGGCCTCGTACGTGAGGATCACGCGGTGGCGCAGCACGTCGTGGGCCACATCCTTCACGTCCTGCGGCGTGGCGTACGCGCGGCCGTGGAGCAGGGCGTTGGCGCGGGCCGCGAGGTTAAGATACAGCGTCGCGCGCGGCGAGGCGCCGTACTCGATCTGGTGCGCGATATCCAGCTTGTAGTCTTTCGGCTGGCGCGTCGCGAAGACGATATCCAGAATGTAATCGCCAACCTTCTCGTCCAGGTACACCTGGTCCAGCACGTCGGTCAGCGCACCGATCTGGTCGGCCGACATGACGCGCTTGACGTCGAAGGTGGCCTTGCGGCAGAAGCGGTTCATGATGCGGCGCTCGTCATCCTTCGAGGGATGCGTCACGCGGCACTTGAGCATGAACCGGTCGACCTGCGCCTCGGGCAGGGGGTAGGTACCCTCGTGCTCGATCGGGTTCTGCGTGGCCATGACCAGGAACGGGGAGGGCAGGGGATACGTCGTGTCCCCGATGGTGACCTGGTGTTCCTGCATGGCCTCCAGCAGGGCCGACTGGACTTTCGCCGGCGCGCGGTTGATCTCGTCCGCGAGCAGCAGGTTGGTAAACACCGGGCCCTTCTTGGGGGCGAAGCTGCCCTCCTTGGGATTGTAGATCAGCGTGCCGACCACGTCGGCCGGCAGCAGGTCCGGCGTGAACGAGATGCGGTGAAACTCCAGCCCCAGCGCTGCGGCCAGCGTCTTCACCGCCGTGGTCTTGGCCAGGCCGGGCACGCCCTCCAGCAGGATGTGGCCCCCGGTCATCAGGGCGACCAGCATCCGGTCGAGCAGCTTCTCCTGTCCGATGAGGACCTTGTTGACTTCGGTTCTTACCGCCGCGATGACGGCGGCCTGCTCCTTGATCATGTCCGTTGTGCGTGCAATATCCGTGCTCATGGCGTTACCTCCTGGGAGGCGGGAGCGGGCTCCGCGGATGCGGCCGGGTCCGCCTCCGGTTCCTTCTTCTTCACCACGGTTGCGCGCGTGGGGCTCATCGCGTCCGCCTGGTACTTGGCGATGATGTACGTCCAGCCGGACACCTTGGCGCCGGCCTTGGCGACCTGCTCCTCCAGCGCCGCGCGATCCTTGGCACGCGCCTCGACGGCCGCCTTGGCCGCGGCGTTTGTCGAGGCCGCGGCGGCCGTGACGTTCGTGTCCACGACGGCGGGCGCCTCCGGGCGCAGCGCGACGGACAGGCGCAGGTATCGGTTCTCGCTGTTGGTGACGGCGCCGCCGACCGTGGCGGTGTAGATCTCGCCCTTCGCCGTGACGGCGCGGTAGACGGCGCCGGTGGCCAGGCCCGTCTGCGCGTCGGTGAGAGAGGGGGCGGCGACGTCCGCGAAGCGCAGATAGCTCAGCGCCGACGCGATCGAGCCGCCCCTGGCGGGATCCATCTCCTCGTCGTCGCCCAGCCCCTGCAGCGTCATCCCGGTGTCGCCCTTGCGGAAGACCAGCGCTTCCCGTCCCGGGGCGGTGACGGTGACTTCCTCAACGTCGCCGGCGTTGACGTTGGCCAGTTCGGTGTCGAGCCAGGCCAGAGGGTCGTCGCTGAAGGCGCTCAGCGTGTCGGACACGAGCACGACCGTCTTGCCGCCGTCGGCTGACACATAGCGGCCGTCCGGGTAGCTGCTGTATTCGCCCCGGCCGCCGGTCGTCTGGCGCTTGTGCTCGTCGCCGAGGAGCAGCGTGGCGACGGTGGAGCCATCCGCGCGGACCATCTCAACCGCCGCGCCCGCCGCGGGAGCCTCACCCGTCGCCGCTATCTTCAGCTTCCGGCGCTGCTCGTCCGTGAGCTGCAGCGTCTGGCCGACCTTCAGATCGGACAGGGCCAGCAACGCCTGGCGGATCTTGCTGTAGTCCGCCGGGTAGTCATTCTTGTCCCTGGACACCCACACATCAGCCGCGCGGGCCACGGTGGCGGTCTTCCCGGCCGAGGCGACCACAATCCGGGCCACGTCGTTGACCGGCAACTTCGGCAGCACCGGCTGCCCGGCGAGTTCGGGCCCGGCGGGGCGGTCCGGGCGCTGCGTTACGACCGCCCATCCCACCAGCACGGCGGCCACGATCACCAACAGGATCAGCTTCTTCGCATTCATCTCTTCACGACTCCTTGAATCGATTCCAGTAGTGTTGGGTCCACATTCAGCCGAGGGCTCAGGCGGCCGCCTTCACGCGGCGGGCCGTTTCGCGCCGCCGCCGGTACACGCCGTAGCCCACGCCGGTCAGGGCGACGAGGGCGGGCATGAGGGCGATGTTGAGAACCTTGACCTTCATGCCGAGGCGGTCGATTTCGCCGCGCAGATTCTTGCGGACGTCCTTGAGCTCCTTCTTCGTGCGCGCCTCTTCCGCCCGGAAGTTGTCGATGGTGACCTTCTCCTCGTTGCTGAGGATGAACTTTTGCGACGCGTCCTTCCCGCTTTGCATCTCCTGGAGCTGGCGCTCGGTCTCGCGCAGCTTGTCCTCGAGCTGCATCTCGCGGCCGCGCCATTCCTCGGCGGCCTTGGCCTGCAGGCTGAGCACGCGCGTGAAGGGCCGGTTGAACCGGGCGCGGGAGCGCACGGAGACCAGATCCTGCGAGCCGGTCAGCATCTCCACCGCGTTGGCGAAGAAGCTGAGGTTGTCGTTGCGCTCGCGCTGCTGCCGGTACCCGAACACGTTGACCTCCTCGACGCAGATCGGGTCGAAGATCAGGTCCGTGTCGCCCACGAGGATCACCGTGCTGGTGCCGTTGGTCAGGCCGGCGGCGGCGGCCACGGGCGGCGCGTTGGTGTCCTCGGCGGCGCGGGGCGCGCCAGCCGGGAAGGCGGTCTTGAAGTCGCCGTTCAGGCGCAGGGCGATGTTCAGGCGCGTCGGGCTGTCCTTGTATTCCCGCTCGATGGCCGTGCCGCCGAACTGGGCCGACATGGCGCTGACCGGGCCGGCGTTGTCCGAGGAATACAGCAGCGGGGTCACGGTCAGCTTGCTGCCGGTGTCGTCCTTGAACGAGCCGGCGTAGGCCAGCGTCATCGCGTCGAGCTGGGTCGTCAGCACGTCCTTGCGGCTGATGTTGTTGGTCGACAGCGACAGGACCGTCAGGTTGCGCTCGACCTGGTTGTTCTGCATGCGAATGCTGGTGGCCGCCTCGACGTCCGCCACGGCCTGCTCGGCATTGAAGCTGATGCCCCAGGCGCCCAGGAGGCGCTCGGCGTTGGAGGAGCGCTGCTGCTGTTGCTGCATCCCCATCATGCCGCCCATCATGGCGCTGCTGTCGTCGGCGATGCTCAGCGGGTCGAGCATCAGCAGCAGGTGGCCGCCGCCCAGCACGAACTGGTCGATGGCGTAGAGCGTCTTGTCGTCGAGGTCCTTCGGGTGGATGACCAGCAGCGTGCGGATGTCCGGGTCGATCGCCGCGGCCGACGTATCGACTTCGCGCACCGTGTAGTCCTGCTGGAGCATCTGCAGCGCCACCCACGGGCCCTGCTGCTGCTGGGGCGGCGGCATGCCGAAGTTCTGCGGCGCACGGCCGCCCATGACCGGCAGGCTGCTGATGACGCCGATCACCGGCTTCTCCGGGTGGGTCACGCGGTAGATCAGCCGGGTGATCGTGTATTCCAGCAGCTCCTGCTGGTTGGGGTCGAACGCCGGGATCGCCGCCTCGGCGGCGCCCGACACGGCGACCAGGCCGAAGAACACCGGCGGGCTGAACATGTCAACCTGCTGGCCGGCCAGGCCGTAGCGCTGCGCCCAGTCCTCTTCGTCGGAGTCGGGCTTGGGGTCGCAGGTTTCAATCGTGATGTGCCCCTTGCTGTAGGCGCGGTACTCGTGCAGCACGTCCTCGACCATGCGGGCGTAGGTCTTGATCTGCGAGGGCATGGTCGGCGAGCTGCGGCTGAAGAACAGCTTCAGCGTCACCGGCGTGTCGAGCTTGCCCAGCAGCGCCTGGGTGCCGTCGGACAGGGTGTACAGCTTGTCCTGCGTCAGGTCCACCCGCAGGCGGGCGCTGCCGAGGATGACATTGGCGGCGACGATGATCACCGCCACCACCGCAAGGCTGGCCAATCCCCCGCCAGCCTTGATCCACAGGTTCTTGCTCTCGTTCTTCATCGATTCCGTTCCTCCGTCAGATGGGTGTCAAACGCCGGCGCTCAGGCCGAGCGGCGGCTGTCCAGGACCAGATAGTTGCCAAACAGCATGAAGACGATCACGCTGAGGTAGTACGCCACGTCGCGCAGGTCGACCACACCGCGCTGCATCCCCTGGAAGTGGGGCATGAAGCTCAGCGCCGCGACGGCGTCCACCAGCCACGTCGGCGCCCACTTCACAAAGAAGCCCGTGACCGGCTCCCAGCCGGCCAGCAGCATCAGCAGGCACAGCGTCAGGGCCAGCACGAAGCCGATGACCTGGCTGCGCGTGACCGAGGAGGTCAGCATGCCCGTGGCCACGTAGGCGCCGGCCAGCAGGACCGAGCCGAGGTAGCCGCAGGCGATCACGCCCATGTCCGGCGAGCCCAGGTAGGCCGTGGTGAGGACGATGGGAAAGGTCAGCGCCAGCGCCACGGTCAGGAATGCCCACGCCGCGAAGAACTTGCCCAGGATGGCCTGGGTCATCGTCACCGGCAGGGTCAGCAGCAGCTCAATCGTCTTGGCACGCCGCTCCTCAGCCCACAGCCCCATGGCGGCGGCCGGCACCAGCAGCAGGTACACCCACGGGTGCCAGAAGAAGAACATGTCCAGGTCCGCCAGGCTGCGCTCGTAGAAGCTCGCGACCGAGAACGTCAGGAACCCGGTCAGGACCAGGAACACCACCAGGAACACGTAGGCCACGGGCGACTCGAAGTAGCCCTTGAACTCGCGCTTGAAGATCGTACAGATATTCCGCATGCCCCTCATGACAATCACCCCTCCTCCGTCAGCGTCAATTTGCGGAACACGTCGTCCAGCCGGCCGGTCGCGCTGTGCGACCGCAGCTCGGCGGGCGTGCCGTTGGCCACGATGCGGCCGTTGGCGATGATGATCGCCCGCGTGCAGACCGCATCGACCTCTTCCAGGATGTGGGTCGAGACGATGATGACCTTCTCGGAGGCCATGGCGCGGATCATCTCCCGCACGACGTGCTTCTGGTTGGGGTCCAGCCCGTCGGTCGGCTCGTCCATGATCAGCACCGCCGGGTCGTGCAGGATGGCCTGGGCAAAGCACGTGCGCTGGCGGTAGCCCTTGGACAGGGTGTGGATCGACTGGGCGCGCACCTTGCCGAGGTGGCACTTCTCGACCGTGCGGTCGATGCGGTCGCACAGTTCGCTGCCGCGGAAGCCGCGGATCTGCCCGATAAAGCCCAGGAAGTCCTCGACCGTCATCGCGTCATACGCCGGCGCGTTCTCCGGCAGGTAGCCGATGCAGCTCTTGGCTCCCACCGCGTCAGTCCGGATGTCGTGTCCGCAGATGACCGCCGTGCCGGACGACGGCGGCAGGAAGCCGGTGATCATCCGCATCGTGGTTGTTTTTCCAGCTCCGTTGGGTCCGAGGAAGCCGAGCACTTCTCCCTTCGCGACCGAAAAGGAGACGTCCCTGACCGCCTGTATCGACCCGAAGTCCTTCTTCAGGTTCTTCACCTCAAGCATGACTCACTCCCTTCCTCCTCTTATCCGATCCCTGCGGCGCCGCCCCTGTGGCCAGCCGCGCCACGAACCTTCCACTCTAGCGGAACACCCGCCTTCGCGCCACGCCCAAGAAGCCCCTGCTCAGAACGGCAGGTGGTGCTCCTGAATCTTCCTCTGGACCGTGCGGCGCGACAGTCCCAGCGCCTGCGCGGCCAGCGTGCGGTTGCCGCTGAACCGTTCCAGCTGCCGGACGATGGCGCTCTTCTCGATCTCCGCCATCGTCAGGTGGCTGGGGATCACAAGCTGGCTCTCCGCATCCCCCTGCCGCACATTGTCGAAGCGTACCGACGAAGCCCGCAGGACGCCGTCCGGCGACATGACCACGCCGGCCTCCACAACGTTGCGCAGCTCGCGGACGTTGCCCGGCCAGTCGTGGCGCTCCAGTGCCTCATAGAAGTCGGGGAGAATCCGTTGGACGGGACGGCCGTGCTCGGCGCCGGCCGCGGCCACGAATCGGTCCACCAGCGGGCGGATATCCTCGCGCCGCTCGCGCAGCGGGGGGATGTGCAGCGTGACAACCTTCAGCCGGTAGAACAGATCCTCGCGGAATTCGCCGGCCCGGACGAGGGTGGCCAGGTCGCGGTTGGAGGCGGAAATGACGCGCACGTCGACCTTGAAGCTCTTCTGGCCGCCCACGCGGGTGATCTCGCGCTCCTCGAGCGCACGGAGCAGCTTGACCTGGACCGGGCGGGGGGCGTCGCCCACCTCGTCCAGCAGGAGGGTGCCGCCGTTGGCGCGCTCGAACGCGCCCGGGTGCTGGCCGACGGCGCCGGTGAACGAGCCATTCTCGTGGCCGAACAGCTCCGACTCCAGGAGGGTCTCGGCAAAGGCGCCGCAGTTGACGGCCACGAACGGGCCCGCCGCCCGGCTGCCGTCAAAGTGCAGGGCCCGAGCGACGACTTCCTTGCCGGTTCCGCTTTCCCCCGTGATGAGGACAGTGGCCGCGGTGCCGGCGAGGGTTCCGACCTGCTGCAGGATCTGCTGCATGGCCGGGGATTGCGCGACCATGGCCTGGCTGCTATAGCGCTCGTTCAGCGAGCGGCGCAGGGTGACCACCTCGCGGCGCAGGCGGTGCGCCTCGACGGCGCGGGCGACCTTCGACTGCACGTCGTCCAGGTCGAGCGGCTTGGTGATGTAGTCGTAGGCGCCGCCCTTGAGCGCACGCACGCTGGACTCGACCGAGCCGTAGGCGGTCATGATGATCACGGGGATCGAGGCATCGGCCGCCTGGACCCGGGCGAGGACCTCGATGCCGTCGATATCCGGCAGGACCAGGTCGGAAAGGACCGCGTCGAAGCTGCCGGCGCGCAGGGCGGCGAGCCCGGCCAGCCCGGTGGCTGCGGTCTCGACAGCGAAGCCGCCGTCCTCGACGGCCTCGGCCACCGACCGGCGCCCGTCCGGATCGTCTTCAATGATCAGGATGCGCGATGCTGTCATGACGGCGAGTCTTCCATCTTCCCGGTTTCCGGCGCACCCAGATCCGCCTGGCCGTCCCGAATCAGGGGCAGCCGCACGCGGATCCACGCGCCGGGTCCATCCGGATCCATGGCAAGTATCGTGCCACCGCAGCGCTCAATCGCGGCGCGCGCCAGGAAGAGCCCCAGCCCCGTACCCCCGGGGCGCGTGGTCACGAACATGTCAAACACCCGCCTTCGCTCCGACTTCGGGATGCCCGGCCCGGTGTCGCGCACGTCGATAACGGCCTCGGCGCCCTCGCGCCCGGCCGTCACCGTGACCGCCCCGCCGGGGCCGGAGAACTGCTCGGCGTTGGTCAGCACATTCACCAGGGCCCGCCGCAGGGCGCCGGGGTACGCCTGGGCGCGCAGCGGCTCCTCCATCCGGAGGTCCAGGCGCACGCCGGCGCTCTCGAACCGCGCGGCCAGCATGCCCAGCGCCTCCCGCACGCTGGCGGCCACGTCGACCGCTTCCGCCCGTTCGGACGCCGGACGCGACAGGTAGAGGAACTCCTGGAAGACCTTGTCCATCCGGTCGAGCGTGTGGCGGATGCGGTCCGCGAGGCTGCGCAGCTTCTCGGCGCCGGGCTCGGGCTTGGTAGCCTCCTTCTGCAGCATCTGGACGTCGAGCCGCAGCGAGGACATCGGATTGCGGAAATCGTGGGCGATGCCGTTGGCCAGCATGCCGGAAAACGCCAGGTGCTCCTCCTGCCGGCGCTGCTGTTCCCGCCGGGCTTCGCGGCGCAGCGACCACACCACCACGCCGGCGCAGACAGCGAAAGACACCAGCACGGTAGCCAGCGAGAGCCTGAACATCGAGGTGACGGCGCTCTTGGCCGCCTGTTCCTCATGGCCCACGGTCTCGGCGCGCAGCGCGATGTCAACCTGTCCGGGCTTGCCGTCCTCTGACGTGAATGGCGCCGAGAACACCACCACCGGGACCGCGGCGCCATCCAGGCTCAGGACGCGCCGCGTGATGCGCGTCTCCCCGGGCTCCGCGGCCGCGGCCTCGGGAGGCGTGTTGGTCGAACGCGCGACCTGCTCGTGGTACACGGTGACGCCGTCGCGGACGACGGACACGTACTGGAGGCCGCCCTGCAGATCGTAGAGCGAGTGGGCCAGTTCGGAGAGGCGCTTCCACGCTGCGCCGTCCTCTTCGCCGTGGACCACGTCCGTATGCCGGGCCAGGCGCGCGACGATGCGCTGGCCCTCCAGGACCACCGCGAGCGCGGCGTCCGAGTGCGCGGCCTGGGCGTGCGTCCGCCGCACGGCCCAGAGCGTTCCGCCCGCCAGGGAACCGATCAGCGCCACCAGAATGACGGCAACCAGCGTCAGCGAAAACGGGGCTCTGCGGTTTTCCGGATCCTTCATACGACTTGCCTGTTCCCTGCAGCCTGCACGGGGGGTGGTTAGCAGGACGCATACCCATCGAAAAAGCGCCCGCCTGACCGCCGCCTCTCCACCGCCGCGACCGCTTCCTCCGCGACGAACAGTCGCACAGACCAGACAAAAAGTCACACCCGAAAGCGAATTACTCACCACGAAGAACACGAAGGGCACGAAGTCGGAAGGGCGGATCGCGACAGCCTTCGTGTTCTTCGTGGTGGATGACATGGGCCGCGCCAGTCGATGGCATGGTTTCTGCGGGTTCGGGATGCCAGAGACGGAGTCAAGGCCGGAGATAGGCGGCTAATCGGGAACTAATGAGTGAGCTGTTAACCAGCGCGGAGAGTCGAGACGGGCAGAATGCCGGCGCCCCCGCCGCTCCGGCGCGAAGCCGCATTGACCGCGCCCTGCTGGTGATGGTCCTGGTCTTCCAGCTTCTGATCCTCGGTATGCTCGTCAACCAGCGTCGCAAGGCAGGGCCGGCGCCCGCGGGGCCGGATACGGCGGCCGGCGGCCTGACCAGCCGGGGCGGCCGCACGGCTAGGATTGAGGTCGATCCGCGGCGGATGGCGATGAACCACCCGGCCGCCGTCGCGGCCGCTCTGCGCAATTCCGATGCCCTCTTTGACCACATGGATGCCCTGTTCGAGCAGACGGTCGGCGAGATCGCCGCCATGGACCGCCTGTTCGATCCGGATGCCCGATGGGCGTCGTTGCCGGTCTCGCCCTTCCTGGACATGCGGGAGACGGGGGACCGCTACATTGTGATCTATGGTGTCCCCGGGATGCGCCCCTCGGATGTCCAGGTGGTGCTCAACGACCGGATCCTGACGATCCATGCGGCCATGGAATGCCCGCCCGATGCGCACCGTCGCGGCCGCTCGTACCAGATGGACCGCAGCGTGCAGCTTCCCGGCCCCGTGGGCGACCTGTCGCTGGCCAGCGCCGGGCTGACCAACGGGCTCCTGAAGGTTGCTCTGCCCAGGGCTCAAACGTCGGCGCGCGTTATCGCCGTGCCCGTGCGGCTGTTCTGAGGGCGCGCAAATCCCGCTACCCATGCCGCGCCGCGCGTGCTATATCTTCACCACCGGTGACGCCGAGCGCGGGGGCGCGCGACGATCCCGGCTTCCGCACCAAGGGAGCATGTCGTCCGGCTGTGAAGATTTGCGTCCTGATTCCGGCATTCAACGAGGCGCGAGCGATCGGGCCGCTGGTCACGGACGTCAGCCGCCGCGGGTTCGACACGGTTGTCGTGGATGACGGCTCCAGCGATGGCACGGCCGACATTGCCCGCGCGGCCGGTGCGACGGTGCTCATCAACCCCGTCAATGGCGGCAAGGGCTTCAGCCTGCGGCGCGGGTTCGACTACGCCGTTGAAAAGGGGTACGACGCGGCCATTACGGTCGATGGCGATGGACAGCACTCGCCCGAGGATCTGGACGCCTTCGTCGGTCTCTTTGAGAAGAAGCGCCCGGATATCATCTGCGGGAACCGGATGCCGGACACGCGGCAGATGCCCCTGATCCGCTTTCTCACCAACAAGGTCATGTCGGGTCTCCTCTCGTGGGTGTGCCACCAGAAGATCGCCGACAGCCAGTGCGGCTACCGTCTGATCCGGACGGAGGTCTTGAGAAACGTCCAGCTCTCCTGTTCGGCATTCGAGTCCGAGTCCGAGATCCTGATCGAAGCGTGCCGGCGAGGCTACCGGGTGGTGTCGGTCCCGATCCGGACCATCTACAAGGACGAACAGAGCAAGATCCGGCCCCTGCGGGACACCGTGCGGTTCATTGCCTACATCCTGAAGGCCAGGCGCCCCGCCCTGGTGGCCGAGGGCGGCAAACCCGGGTGAGCCGCAAGAGATCGCAAGAGGCTTGGGCGCACGGCATGGGCCGCTGGCCGGGCGGTACACCGCGGGCTACGAACGCGCTGGGATGGGCCACAACAGCAGGCTCGTAGCGCCTGCTGTACAGTACGTGGCACCCCCGCGGGTGCCTTTATTCCACGCTTTCAGTGTTCTCTTGTGGCCAGCCACGTGCTGCCGGCCAGAGCGAGTACCGTGCCGGCGCCGCCAACGCCGAACCCGAGGATCTCTCCCGCCCGCCCCGCGCTGAGCGCCGTCAGCCCGACCTGGAAGATGAGGTGCGGCAGGAAGGCCACGGCGATCACCGCCCAGGCCCGGCGTTCGCGGCGCGCAAACCGCGCGGCACAGCCGATCAGGGCCAGCATCGCGACCGGCAGAATAGCGCCGACCCATGCGAACCGGGCGGGCAGCCAGGGGTCATCCAGAAGCAGCATCAACACGCTGATCGCCATCAGCGACAGCCCGCCGGCCGCGTTCACGGCCACGTGCGCCGCCGCCCCCGGCGCCGGCCGGCCGCTGCGGAGGCTCCACAGGGCGGCGGCGGTCACCATGAGGGCCCACGCGTAGGGATACGCAATCACGACGGCCACGCCGGTGAACGCCGCGGACTGGCCGAAGCCCTCCGAAGGGAACGCCGTCTCCAGCGCCCACCTGAGCATGGCGAAGGGCCGGTTGTCGAAGCCGGGCGGCAGGAAGAACGACAGCGCGAACAGCGCCGCGCCGGCGGCCAGGATCCAGCGGCTCAACGTGTCGAGGGCTCGATTCATGGGGTTCCGCCGGGCTGCGGCTGGCCGGCCGGAGCCGTCGAGAACACGGCCAGGCCGTTGCACATGGCGCGCGGCCCGCCGCGGCCGCGCACGAGGTAGTCGCCGTTGGCGTAGAGCGTCGCTGAATCGCCGCCGTCGAACATGACCGCGTCGCCGGCGCCGATGCCGACCATCAGGTCGGCCGTGTCCTCAAGTCCCAGTCCCAGGCTTTCGTCCGAACGGCCCTTGATTCCCACGAGATAGACATACCGCCCGTCGCGGCTCACGCCGGCCACCGCCCGCGGGTGGTTCCGCCGGAGGTAGGCCTTCTCGGCCGCGCCGATTCCGTCCTCCGCCAGTTCCAGGCTGGCCTTTCCGTCGCGCGCGATCTGCGGCCCGCCGCCGACGGCCTCCGTCGCCGCGGGCGTCAGCGTCGTGCGGATCCGGACCGTGACGCCCGGCCGGAAGCCGTTGGTCAGGGCGGGGCTCGCCGCCCCGCCGCCGCAGGCCAGCAGGAGGCCGGTATCGGGGATGGCCACCGGCGCGCCGTCGGAGAACACGCGCACGACCTGTCCGGTGACGACGCCGTTGATGCGCGGCAGCTCGGTGGCAATGGCGACCGCGCCCCTTGTGGCCGGCACGGTCAAGGTCGGGCCCAGCGCCTGTGCGTAGAGGTGCAGCCCCTCCGCGTCCCCGGTACGCGGGCGGTTCAGGTCCCGGATGTCGCGCCACGCGGGGTCGCCCTCGACTTGCACCTGCAGGGTCGTGCGCGGGCGGGCAATCAGCGGCCGGTTCTCGGGATCCACCAGGAACGCGGAGCGGCCCTCGGGCGAATAGAGCAGCCGGCCCTTCTCGGCGTGCAGGCCCCACGGGCCCGGCGTGCCGGCCCCGAAGTAGTCGCCGTTGATGGCGGCGACCACGCGGCGGCCGTTGCCGTCGGCGGCCTGGGCCATCTCCGCGAGGGTCTCCTTGCCGCGGGCGCCACCAACGCGGGTCTTCAGAGCGCCGAGGCGGACGGTCGGCTCCTGCAGATCGATCCGGACCACGTGGTACGCAAGCGGGGGCTGGGCGCGGGAGAACGCGGCGCGCTCGATGCCCGGGGCGAGGGGCGTGTACTGGAGCTTCGGATTCGCCAGGTCGGGGTCAACCCCGCGACTCGGCGGCGCGCGACGCGAGCATCCCGCGGCCGCCGCGCACAGGGCCAGCAACGCCACGGCTCGCCACCACACGGATCTCATCTCCCTGGAATCTGCCATCTCTCGCGCTCCTCCGCAGAGGGGCTCATGCTCACACACGGAAACTGGAGCCACAACCAGAAA
>CAZJBP010000010.1:0-34244 GCA_964544115.1 uncultured Victivallales bacterium
ATCAGCGTCTTTGAGGGCGTGGCCGCGCACGGCCGCGGCGCCATGAGCGACGCGGAACTGTCCGAGGTCGAGCGCTGCGCGTGCCCCTCGAGCGGATCCTGCTCGGGGATGTTCACCGCCAACTCGATGAACTGCCTGTGCGAGGCCATCGGCATCTCGATGCCCGGCAACGGGACCATCCTGGCCACCGACCCGCGCCGCAAGAAGCTTTACCGCGCCGTCTCGCGCCGCATCGTGGAGATGGCTCGCGAAGGCGGCCCGCTCCCGCGCGCCATCGTCACCGCCCAGGCGCTGGATAACGCCTTCGCGCTGGACATGGCCATGGGCGGCAGCACCAACACGGTCCTGCACGCGCTGGCGATCGCCCGCGAGGCCGGCGTGGACTACGACCTGGAGCGCATCAACCGCGTCAGCGGTCGCTGCCCGAACATCTGCAAGGTGGCGCCCTCGTCGCCGTACCACGTCGAGGATGTCGACCGCGCGGGGGGCGTCAGCGCGATCCTCAAGGAGATTTCGCGCATTCCGAACCTGCTCGACACCGGCGCCATCACGGTTACGGGCCGCACCCTGGCCCGCAACATCGCCCGCGCCCGCGTTCTGGACCGGGCCGTCATCCGGCCCGTCGATGAGCCTTATTCGGCCGATGGCGGGCTGTCCATCCTGTGGGGCAACCTGGCCGAGCAGGGAGCCGTTGTGAAGAAGGCCGGCGTCGCGGCCAGCATGCTGAAGTTCGAGGGCGAGGCCATCATCTTCGATTCCCAGGAAGACGCCTGCGCGGGCATTCTGGGTGGCCGCGTGCGGCCCGGCCATTGCGTCGTTATTCGTTACGAGGGCCCAAAGGGCGGTCCTGGCATGCAGGAAATGCTGGCTCCCACGTCATACATCATGGGGCAGGGACTCGGCGAGAGCGTGGCGCTGATCACCGACGGCCGATTTTCAGGGGGCACCCGGGGGGCCTGCATCGGCCACGTTTCCCCCGAGGCCGCCGAAGGCGGGCTGATCGGTTTGCTGCGGGACGGCGATCGCATCCGCCTCGACATCCCGGGGCACAGCCTGCAAGCCCTTCTGGCAGAGGACGAAATAGCACGCCGTCGCGCCGAATGGCAGCCGCCTGCGCCGCGCGTTACCACTGGATACCTGCGGCGATACGCGGCCTTGGTTCAGAACGCGGCCACCGGCGCTGTGCTGGGCTAACGGAACTGTCGTTCATTCAATCCGTTACGCCGCCTTCTCAAAGCCCGATTTTCGACTGGGTCCCTTGACGGGGGTCCGCTCCAACCTTTATACTAATGACGGGTTGGGGGACGGGGGGTGCTGGCTTCGGGGCCGCACCGCCAGCCTCGGATCCAGTGGACCGTTTTTCCGAGACGGGTGGAGACATATGATCGGCATGACAAAGCGGGGGCGGACGGGTTGGGCACGGGCCTTCGCTGCTGCGTGGGCTGGCGGCTGGATGGCGCTATTGCCTGCCGGTGCCGACGTTGTCATTAACGAGATCAACTATCATCCGTACGAACCGTATCCCGTCTCCACCAACCTGACCGAGTTCGTCGAACTCTACAACCCCGGCCCCTCGGCCGTGAATCTGGCCGGCTACCGGTTCGACAACGGCATCAGTTACACCTTCAGCAGCAACCAGGTGCTCGCGGCTGGCAGCTACGGCGTGCTCTGCGAGAACCGGGCTGTCTTCACAAATGCTTACACGACCGTCACCAATGTTCTGGGCCAGTACGGCGGCGGGCTGGCCAACGCCGGCGAACGCGTGACGCTATCCAAGCTGGTCTCGACCAACTGGGTCACCGTCGACACGATCAAGTATGATGACGTCGGGTTGTCCGACGGCGATGGACGTTCCCTCGAACTGGTGAATTCCGGGTTCGCCCGCCTCAGCAACTACTGCCACGGCGCGTGGGCAGTGTCCACCACCGTCAGCGGCACACCGGGGCGTGTGAACAGCGCCTATGCGGCCTCGCCGGCGCCCGTGATCGCGGACGTCGCACAGGATCCGCCGCTGCCCCCGGCCGGATCGGCCATCACGATCACCGCCCGCGTCGCCGCCTATGACAGCGATGTGCTGAGGTCGGTCATGCTCAAGTACCGGCGCGACGAGAACCCCAAGTTGGTCTGGCAGTTCGTCCAGATGGAGGACACAGGCCGCAACGGCGACGCCGTCGCGGGCGATGGCGTCTACAGCACCCGCGTGCCGCTGATCTCCGACACCCCGCTGCCGGAGGGCGAAGTGCTTGAGTGGCAGATCGAGGCAACGGACAGCCGCACCGCCGTGCGCACGGAACCGGCAGAGAACACCTCTGGCACAGTGGCGGGCCCCTATTCGTACCTCGCCTGGTTCGGAACCGATGCGAACTTCAACGGCGAATACGAGACCTATCACATCCTGCTGACCGAATCCAACAAGACGGGCTCATCCGGGCTGGAGGTGCGTTCAACCTCCTCGGACGTCCTTCTGGACTGCACGTTGGTCACAGCCGACGGCCACGTCTTCTACAACGCCAGCGTGCGGTATCGCGGCGGAAGTTCCCGCAACCAGTTGCTGGGCGGCTACCGGGTTGAACTGCCGGCGGGTCGGAACTACCTGGGCCATCGCCAGATCAGTCTCAACCACAACAATGCGTTGAGCCAGTATATCGGCATGAAACTGGCCGGCATGATTGGCGAGCAGTCGGGCGCGTACGACGTGGGCCTGTCGCGCGTCTGGGTTAATCAGTCGTACAAGGACGCGAACCAGCACATCTACCTGCGGATGGAGACCTTCAGCCGCACGGTCATATCCCGGGCCTACCCGGATGACACGGGCAACCTGTACACGTGCGACGGTGACGGGATCTATGACGGCAATCTGTCCTACACGGCCGACATCAATGAGTATCGCCAGAACAGCACCGGCAGCGACCTCTATAACTACATGTGTGACACCGGCAACCCGGCAACGGTCTGGTACGACATCCAGGAGCTGTGCCGAGTCGGAAGCCGGCCGACCAGTGAACTGCCGACGGTTCTGGGCACGAAGATGAATTATCACCAGTGGGCACGCCTGTACGCCCTCCAGGCCTGCATCGGCAACAACGAAGCCGGCTGGCTCTGCCCGTACGCCACCAGCGGCGACGAGGTCCGCCTGTACCACAATCCGACCTCGGGACTGTTTGACCTGTGGGCATGGGACCAGGACAGCATCGTCCTGGAGAACACCGCCGCCGGCACATGGCTCTGGAATCTCGCAACCACCCGCAACTTCCTCTTCAACCGCCCCATGGCCCCGTCCTACGTCGGCGACGTTCTCGACATCCTCAGCACGGTCATGACCCCAGCCACCATGACCGCCCTGTTCGACAGCGCGGGCAGCGCGATGACGCCTTCGTTGCGGACCACCTACCAGAACAACCTGAGCGCTCTGCGCGCCAGCATCGTCGCCTCGATCTCCACGAACTTGACGTGCAGCGTGAACGGAACGCCCGTGGCGCAGGGCCAGACCATCTCCGTGGCTGCCGCCACCGCGTCGCTGACCGGCCTCTCCCCGCAGAACTACACGACGACCGTCCGTGTCAACGGTGTCGCGGCCACCTGGACCGCGCACGACGTGAACAACATGGCCGCCACCTACGGCGCCTGGCAGATGCCGGCGTTCGCCCTATCCGCGTCCGCGGTCCCGGTGACCGTGCAAGCGGTCAACGCGTCAGGCGCTGTGCTGAAGTCGCTTTCGTTCTATATCGCGAAGACCCAGAGCGCCGTGACGAAGAGCGGCACCATTTCGACCGACACCACCTGGACCAACCCCGGAGGCGTCATCCAGGTAACGGCCAACGTGTCGGTGACCTCGGGAGCGAAGCTCACCATCCCGGCGGGAAACACCATCCTGATGACCTCGGGCACGACGCTCAGCGCCGGCACGGGTCGCATCGCGGTGCAGGGCACCTCACCGTCGCCCGTCTATTTCCTGCCAGCCACTGTCGGCGGAACCTGGACGCTCTCGTCCAGCGGCGCCGGCTCGGTCGCGGGGATCACCAATGCCGTCCTCTCAGGCGGGACCGTCACCGCCGCTTCGAGCGGCGCGCTGGTGATGGAGGACAGCGCGCTGCGGAACAACGCCGTCGCCGGGGGCATCGTCCAGACCACGGGCGGCGCATCGGCCACGCTTCGGCGCTGCATCGTGGACACCTTTGCAAAGACGCGCTTCGACAGCTCGACGACATGGATCGAGGACTGCCTCTTCACCAACATGACCGATGCGGCGGTGGAGTTGATCGGTGGCACGGCCACGGTCAAGTCATCGTCTGTTCAAGCGCCCACGGCCGTCGCCGCTGTCGATGGCCTGCGCCTGCAGGGCGGAGTCGTGGCCATCGCAACCAACTGCCTCGTGGCACGCACCCGCGGCGAGGCGCTGGACGTGTCGGGAACCGGCACACGGCTCTCGTTGACGGCGTCGCTGGTGTACGGCGCAGCAACCGGCGTCAAGCGCGCATCGCCAGCCACGGTCACCGGCCGCAACAACACCGTCAGCGGATGCACAACGGCGATGGACGGCGCCCAGACGGTGACGAACCTCATCGTGTGGGCCAACACCAACTCCGTCGCCAACGGCCCGGTGACGGCCACCTACAGCGACATCCAGCAGACGATCACGAACGCCTACGCGGGCACAGGCAACATCAACCGCAACCCGTGGTTCCGGGACGCGGCGGCGCGGGACTATCGCCTGCAAAGCATCTCCCCCTGCATCGCGACCGGTTCCGGCGGGAAAGACATGGGCGCGATTTTCCCGGTCGGCGGACTGCCTGCGGCGCCCGATACGCTCACGCTGGTCGGTTCTGTTACCGGCGCCACCAGCCAAGTGCGCATCACCTGGCGCGACCGCAGCAGCAATGAGGAGAACGTCGAGGTCGAACGGAGCTCCGACGGCGGCGCGGCGTGGCAGCGGATTGCAGTCCTGTCGGCCAACGTGACAAACGCCACGGACAGCACGGTGGCGGAGAACGTGCCTTACGCCTATCGGGTTCGCGCCACGCACAGGCGGGGAGCGTCCCTCTATAGCGAGGTCGCCACGATCACCGCATCGCTTACAACCCGACTCCAGTCGCTCATCGACAACCTGCGCCTGACCGAGATCATGTACAACCCGTCGGGCAGCAGCGACGACGAGGAGTTCCTGGAGTTCAAGAACATAAGCGCCACGGTCACCCTCGACCTCAGCGGACTGCGCCTCGACAACGGCCGCTATGTCTTCGCCAGCGGCAAGACGCTCGCCCCGCATGGCTTCTACGTGATCGCCCGAAACGGCTCCGCCTTCACGGCCCGCTACGGGGTCCCCTACCAGGGCGTCTACCTCGTTGACGACAAACTCGACAATGCCGGCGAGACGCTGTGGGTTGAGGACGCGCAGAGCAACCGCATCTACACGGCGACCTACAACGACGCGTGGTATCCTACCACCGACAACGGCGGCTACTCGCTGGTCCCCGTCAACCCCAACCCCACCGGCGATCCCGACGCAGCTGCCTACTGGCGCGCCAGCGGCGCCGCCTGGGGCTCTCCGGGCGCCGACGACCCGCCGGCCCCCTACGCCACCATCGTTATCAACGAAGTGCTGGCCCACACGGACCCGCCGCTCGAGGATGCCATCGAACTGCACAACACGGGAACCTCCTCCGTGGACATCTCGGGCTGGTATCTCAGCAACGCCTCGACGAACCTGAAGCGCTACCGGATCCCGACGCGGGCGGCGATCCCCGCCGGCGGCTACACCGTGCTGTACGAGGGCACGTCATTCAACTCCAACACCAACGATCCGGCGTGCTTCGAAATCAGCTCGTTGGGCGATGAGCTGTACCTGTCGTCGAGCAGCGGAACGAACCTGACCGGCTTCCGCGCGTCGGTCAAGTTTGGCGCCACGGCCAACGGAATGTCCCTGGGGCGCTACGTCCGCAGCGATGGCGAGGTGGATTTCGCTCCCATGTCGGCCCGGACCTTCGGAGTGGACAGCCCGAGCACCGTGACTCAGTTCCGCACGGGCACGGGCCTGACCAACTCAGCGCCGTACGTGCCGCCGGTGGTCATCAACGAGATCATGTACAACCCCAGCGCGGGCGGCAAAGAGTATGTCGAACTCTACAATCGCACCGGCGCGCCCGTGCCGCTGTTTGATTCAGCCCACCCCACCAACGCGTGGCGGTTTGACGGTGCGATGGATTACACGTTCCCCACCGGGATCACAGTGGCAGCGGGCGAGCGAATCCTGGTCAGCGGCGTCACGCCGGCGGAGTTCCGCGCAGCCCTCGGCATCACGAACCTGGCCCTGCGCGTGTTCGGCCCGTTTGTGGGCGACCTGAACAACGCCGGGGAAACCGTCAAGATGTACCAGCCCGACCCGCCCGAGGCGAATGGCTTCGTGCCGTACGTGCTGATCGAGAAGGTCCAGTACTCCGACCAGTTGCCGTGGCCGACAGCGGCCGACAACGGCGGCCCATCGCTCGAACGCATCAACCCCGCTGCCTATGCGAATGATCCGACCAACTGGGTCGCGGCGACGGTGGGCGGGACTCCGGGCGCGGCGAACAACACCAGCGGCCAGCCGTCCGTCGGTTTCGAACTCGTGGACTCAAGCGTGGATGAGAACATCGGCACCGTGCAGTTGGGCGTCGCGATCGAGCCGGTGGCCACTGCGGGGCCGGTCACCGTCTACTACAGCGTATCGGCCGGCAGCGCCACGGCGGGCAGCGATTTCACGGCGGCCACGGGCTCCCTGTTGTTCTGGCCGTATGACACCCGCAAGACTGTCCCCGTCACGATCACGCCTGATGCCGTGGCCCTCGAGACCAACGAGACCGTCGTGATAACGCTGACGGGCATCTCCTCCGGCGGGCGCCTCGGGGGGCGCCGCACCCACACATTGACCATCCGGGATACGACGCTGGGGACGGTTGCGGCCCCGGTCGCCGTTCCATCGGGCGGCACGTTCTACCGCACAGTGGAGGTCGCCCTGTCCTGCGCGACGCCGCATGCCGCCATCTACTACACGCTCGACGGCACCTCCCCCAGGGCCGCATACGCGGCGGTCGCCGGTGCCTATGTCCCCTCTTCCACCGCGGCCCTCTATACCGGTCCGTTGCTGCTTCAGACCAGCGTCCGGATGAAGGCCTTCGGGCTGGTGGGAAGCTACAGCGCCAGCCCCGAGGCCGTCGTCCAGTTCTCGGAACTCGCGCCCTCGTATGAGTATCCGCCCGACACGTTCGTTCGCAGGGTGGCCCTGGGGAGCGATGATGCGGACGAGAAGTTTGGGTTCAAGAGCTGCGACGTGACCAATAACTACCTCAGGCTCGGCAACAACGCGAGCCCCTCCTACAGAGCCTGGTATGCCGGACTGAGGTTCACGAATCTGTCGATCCCTCGCGGGTCCATTGTCACCAACGCCTACATCCAGTTCACCGCGCAGGCTCCCTGCAGCGGGACGCTGACGCACAAGATCTACGCGGAAGCCACTAATACGCCGGCCACATTCCAGGCCCTGAGCGCGAACATCAGCAAGAGGATCAAGACGGCGGCCTTCGTCAACTGGACGCCGGCGGCGTGGATGTCGGCCGACCAAGCCGGGGTCGACCAGCGAACACCTGATCTCAGTGCCGTGATCCAGGAAATTGTCGACCGCCCCGCATGGGATTCGGGGCACGACATGGCCATCCTGATCAGCCTGCAAAACGACATATCGGGCGCAGCGCGGCTTCCGCACTCGGCCAACGGGAACGCTGAAAGGGCCGCGATGCTGCTGATCCAGCTCCAGCCACAGCCGCCGGTCGCCGATGCCGATGGCGATGGCATGAACGACGCCTGGGAGATCAAGTGGTTCGGCTCGACCAACGCCGTAAGTGGCGGCCCCAACGATGACTGGGACGAGGACGGCTTTGTGAACTACAGCGAGTTTGTGGCCGACACCATCCCGACGGACAATCGATCGCTGCTCGTCCTGACCGGCGTGGAGCCGCTCTCCAACGGGTGGCGCGTCATCTGGCAGAGCGTGACCAGCCGCTGGTACTCGATCTTCCGATCTGGAAACATCGGCACGGGCTGGGGTGCGGGGCCCGTGGTCAGCAACCTGCCGGGCTCGGCTTCCGGGACGAACACGTACTCGGACGCGCCGAACCTGATGAACCCCGTGTACTACCGGATCGGCGTTCAGCAACCGTGACGACCAGGAACCTGGTGCGCGGCGGAGAGAGACCCCATGGCGGACTTCGTGGACATCCGTCGAGGCAGGAGAGTCGTGGCTTCGCCCTGGCAGCGCTGGATCGGGGTGCTTCTAACCTTCGTCGCATGCACCGTCGCTCTTCGCGCTGAAACCGATCTTATTTCACGCCAGAGCTCGTGGCGCTACTTGGACACCGGCGTAAACCTCTCCACAGGCTGGCGAACCTCCACCTACGACGACGGCGCGTGGCCCACCGGCAGTGGGCAGTTCGGATTCGGGGATGGTGACGAGGCCACGGTGGTCAGCTTCGGCACCAGACCTGACCTGAAGTACATCACAACATATTTCCGTACGCACTTTGTCGTCAGTGACCCTGCGATTTACCCCGCCCTGACCCTCTCCGTTCTTCGCGATGATGGAGTCGCCGTTTACTTAAACGGCACCCGCATTTTTCTCAGCAACCTTGCAAGCCCTTACTCCTATACGACCCGCGCCACCGCCTCGATCGAAGGCGCCGCCGAATCGGCTTACCTCGTTCAGCCTGTCTCGCCTTCACTTCTGATGACCGGCACCAACGTGCTGGCCGCCGAGGTTCATCTCTTCAGCCGCGTCGACACCGACATGAGCTTCGACGCCGGGCTGACAGCGGGTTCGACCAACCCGGTGAAGCTGGTAGTGGCGTCCGCGTGGGGGGATCCCACCCCGCCCAGAGGCACGAACCTGTTCGTCGAAGGTGAAACCGTGGTCTGCTCCGTCAGCCCGTCGACCGTCACGGCGAGCGGCGGCACGACCCAGTATGTGTGCACGGGCTGGACCGGAACCGGTGTGACGCCCGGCACCGGTACTTCCGCCACCGTCCACCTCGCGGGCGACACCGCTCTCACCTGGCTATGGGCCACCAACGTGTGGCTTTCCGGCGCCTCGTCGACGGGGGGCTGGGCGTTCGGCGCCAACCGGTGGTGGCGGCTCGGCGACACCTCGCGAGTTGAGGCCGCCGCCTTCAACCACTACCGATTCGGCGGATGGAGCGGCGATGTTCCGACGAACCAAACCTCGGAGAATCCTCTGGCGTTGGCCATGGACCGGACGCGCGCCATTCGGGCTGCCTTCGAGGTAGGCAACGGCGAAGACGGCCGGATGGCCACACCGCGCCTTTCCCTGAGCGGGCCGGGCACGCCGGGCTATTTTCAAGTTGAGACCAACCGCGCGCTTCTGGGCCTGCACCGGGACAACATGTCCGGGTGTTGCCTGATGCCGTCGACGGGCGAATTGCTGGTGATCCTCAACCGAACCACCACGAGCCCCTTCGCGCCCGCCATTCAGGTGTACAGTCCTTCCGGAACCTACCTGCGCGCGATCTCGCTGACGGGGTTCGACGACACGGAGGGCCTCTGCGCGTACAAGCCCGCGAGCAACCTTTTCGCCATCCTCGAGGAGGGCCGTTCCGACATTTCCATCGTCACAATCACATCGAACACCACGTCGATCGCCAAGTCCTCAGCCACGGTCATTGCCATGAACCGCCCCTACACCGACAACAACGCATGGGAGGGCGTCACGTACGATCCCGTCAACAACGCCTTCTTTGTCGTCAAGGAGCGGGTCCCGATGGGCGTCTCCCGGGTCTACCGCGTCGATGGAGGAGGGTACGCCAGCGAAGAAGTCTTCAACGCCGCCGCCGCGTTCTCGGGCCTCTGCACCGATCTCTCCGACGTCCGGTACGACGGTGACTCAGGGCGCCTCTGGATCCTCAGCGACGAGGGCAAACGCGTCATGGAGTGCGACCTGGCAGGTCACGTGTGGTCCTCGTTCACGCTGAACGCCTCCCAGCCCGAGGGGCTCGAGTTCTCGCCGGACCTGCGGACGCTCTATGTCGTCGGCGAGTCCAACGAGTATTTCCGCTGTGTACGACTGCCAACCCGGTCCGATGTTGCCGAAGGGGGCGGCATCGATCTGACCGCCACACTCAGTTGGCCCTGGACCGGCACGGTGAGCACGGCGTATCAGGCCGCGGGCGGGATGGCGGTCGCGGGCCAGGATTTTGCACCGGCCACCGGTCGGCTGGATTTTGCAGCCGGCGTCACGTCGGCCACGTTCCGCGTCGACGTGCCGGTGGACGACGAGACCGAGCCCGCGGAGTCGTTCAGCGTCGCCCTCTGCGCGCCGTCGAACGCCCTTCTCGGCGTCGACGCCACCCACAGCGCAACCATCCAGGCCAACACTTCCGTTACTCTGGTCGTCCGCTCCGCCCTGGGGCATGTGATTCCCCCCGAGGGTACTCACCGCTTCAACGCTGGGACCTCCGTCGAATGTTCCGTTACCGGGACGCCTATGCTCGCCGAGTCCGGGTCCACCCAGTTCACCTGCCATGGATGGATCGGCGAGGGCAGCGTGCCGGCCCAGGGGGTTGGGACGCACACACCGGACGTGGTCCTGAACACAAACAGCGTGATCGAATGGCGCTGGAGCACGAACGTCTACATGACTTTCGGCACGCATGGGTCCGGATCTGTCGACGTCGCACAAGGATGGTATCGACTGGGTACGGGAATCGTGGCCACAGCCACGGCTGACCCGTTCCATCACTTTGAAGAATGGACCGGCGACACGCCTGGGGGAACGGATCCGATGAACCACGTGCTGAGCGTCACGGCAGACGCACCGCGTGCAATAGATGCGGAGTTCCGTGAGAATCTGGCGGCGTTCGACACCCCGGAATGGTGGCTCTCCCGATACGGGGTCACGGGCGACTTCGATAACGCCGCCGAGGACGACGCGGACGGCGACAGCGCCGCCGCTTGGCAGGAGTACCGGGCCGGAACCGACCCCACACGCTGCGAGTCCGTGCTGCGCATCACGGGCCTCGGCCTCGCGTCGGACGGTTCCGCGCTGATCACCTGGTCGGGGGGCAGCAACCGAACCTACCGCGCGGAGCGCAGTGACGGGATAAGCGAAGGACCCATGAGCGTCGTGACCGGCAATATCCCCTCGGCCGCCAGCGGGATTGTGACCGACGCTTCGGCCCAGTCCCGCACGGGCGCCTTCTACCGCATCGCGGTCGACTGGCCGCCGCCCTGAGGCGGCGGCCGGCGCCCGCTCTTACTGGGACATCTTCGTGATGATCGAGATCAGCGGAATGAACATCGCGATCACAATCGTACCGATGATGACGGCCAGCAGAATGATCATGATCGGCTCGATGATCGAGGTCAGGCCCTCGACGGCGGTATCCACTTCATCGTCGTAGTTGTCCGCAATGCGCAGCAGCATGTCCGGTAGCGCGCCGGTCTCCTCCCCAACGTCAACCATGCTGACCACCATGGGCGGAAAAACACCGGAGGCCTCAAGCGGCAGCGCCATCGACTCGCCCTCCTTGACGCTGTCGTGTACGTGCTGGATCGCGCGGGCAACCACCTCGTTGCCCGAGGTGTCCCGAACGATGTTGAGGGCCTGAAGCACGGGCACGCCCGAATTCAGCAATGTTCCGAGCGTCCGGCAGAGCCGGCCAATCGCCGTCTTGCTGAACAGAACGCCGAACACGGGGACGTTCAGCTTAAAGCGGTCCATGAGATAGCGGCCCGTATCCGTGCGGCGCCAGAGCCTGAGGCCGATCCAGGCCGCTGCAACCAACACCACCACAACGTACCAGCGGTGTGCGACGGCGTTGCTGATGTTGATCACAAAGCGCGTCAGCGCGGGCAACTGCTCATCACCGAGCAACTCCGAGAAAATTTCCGCAAACTTAGGAATGACCGTAACCAGCAGAAACACCAGGATTCCGACGGCGGCCACGAGCACCACGATCGGGTAGATCATGGCGCTCTTGACCTTGTTCTTGATCTTCTCCGCCTTCTCCATGAACTCGGCCAGTCGTGTCAGCACCACTTCCAACACGCCGCCGGCTTCGCCCGCTTTCACCATGTTCACGAACAGGTTGTCGAAGATGGTGGGGTGCTGCGCCAGCGACTCGGAAAACGTGCTGCCGCCTTCCACCGATTCCCCCATGGCATTCAGCGCCCCCCGCAGGGCGGGATTCTGTTCCTGTTTCAGAAGGATGCGCAGGCCACGCAACAGAGGCAAGCCGGCGTCCTGTAGAGTCGCCAACTGCCTCGTGAATACCATCAACTGTTTCGGCCTGACGCGCGCGCGCAGAAACCCCGGCATGCGCAATTCCTTCTTCAGCCCACCCCCGCCCGCCGCTGCCCGCGCTCCGCCCGCCGCTCCGCCACGCTTCGCACCGTCTGCCGGTGCGACCCGGGTCGGAAAGACCCCCTTGGACCGGATCATCGTGATGGCCTGAGACTGGTTCTCGGCCTCGATAAGGCCTTCCGTCTCCGAGCCCTTCGCATCCATCGCGGTATATTTGAATTTCACTGTGCAGATCCCCCTTCGGCGGCCGTTCGACGCGCCACAGAACGTACCACCCCACCCCCGCGTCTGCAACCCGGAATCACCAAAACAAGACGGCCGCTCCGTTGTTTACGGAAGCGGCCGTCAAGCGTCCACCGGATATAAGCGTCGGCGTCAGTCCGCCTTCTCGGTCTTGTCCTTCTCCTCAGCGACCGGCTTCTTCTTGCGCTTGTCGGGAACCTCTATCCCAACCCACTCGAGCACGGCCATCTCCGCGCCGTCGCCACGGCGCGGCCCCAGCTTCATGATGCGCGTATAGCCCCCGTTGCGCCCCTCAAACTTCGGAACAATGTCAGTGAACAGAGCCGAAACCGCCAGCGGGTTGCGCAGCCGCGCGATGGCCTGCTTTCGCGCGGGCAGCGTTCCGTGCCGTCCAAGGGTCACCATCTTCTCCGCCAGGCTCCTCGCCAGACGCGCCTTGGGCAGCGTCGTGCGAATCCGCTTCTGCTCGATCAGGTGGCACACCAGCGAGCCCACCGTCACCTTGTGATGCGAGGGCGAGCGCCCCAGCTTGACGTCTTTTTTCCTGTGTCGCATGTCACAATCCCCGGGCCAGAGCTGTTACTCGGCCGCTTCCAGGCCCTTCAGAAGATCCTCTTCAAACGTCATCCCGAGCTGAAGCTTCAGCTCGGACAGCTTCTGCTTGATCTCGTTCAGCGACTTCTTGCCGAAGTTGCGGTACTTCAGCATGTCGGACTCGCTCTTCTGAGCCAGTTGGCCGACGGTCGTGATGTTCGCGTTGTTCAGGCAGTTCGCCGCGCGCACGCTCAACTCGATCTCGTTGACGCTCATCGCCAGCGTCTTCCGCAGATCCTCGCGAGCCTCGTCGACCCGGCTCTCGGCCTCCTCGAACTCGATCTCGTCCGCGCCGCTGTACTCCACGAACACGTTGACGTGCCGCTGAAGAATAGCCGAAGCCTCCTTCATCGCCTCGTCCGCCGTCTTGCGTCCGTCTGTCCAGACCTCAAGAATAAGCTTCTCGTAGTCCGTGCGCTGCCCGACCCGTGTGTTCTCGATCGTGAAATTCACGCGCCGCACGGGCGAGAAGATCGCGTCCATCGGGATCGTGCCGATCACCTGCTCCTTGGCCTTGACCGCCTCAACGGGGCAATACCCGCGACCCGTCGATACGTCCAACTCCATGTCGAGCACGCCGTCGGCCGCCAGCGTTGCCACGTGGCAATCCGGATTGATCACCGTGACGTTTCCGCCGCCCTGAATGTCCGCTGCCGTCACCTCGCGCGGCCCCTTCGCCTTGACGCGGACAACCACCCTTTCTCGGATCGACTTCACGAGCAGGACATC
This sequence comes from uncultured Victivallales bacterium, assembly GCA_964544115.1. Classification (GTDB taxonomy): domain Bacteria; phylum Verrucomicrobiota; class Kiritimatiellia; order UBA8416; family JADHWI01; genus CAZJBP01. The sequence continues at coordinate 13,910 of CAZJBP010000010.1, forward strand.
CTTGATGTTCAGCACGATATCGGTCACATCCTCGACCACGCCGTTGATCGCGCAGAACTCGTGCGCGGCGCCGTCGATCCGGCAGGCCGTGACGGCCGCCCCCTCGATGGAAGACAGGAGCACCCGACGAAGCGAGTTCCCCAGCGTCCGACCGTAGCCGATTTCAAACGGCTCGGCGATATAGCGTGCGTACGTCTTGGTCGCGGTTGCATCGTCCTTAACCAGCCGCGGCGGCTTTTCAAACAACTTGCTGAGTCTGATCGGCATGATTCACACCCCTTACTGACCGGCGCCCGCCCGCGGGCGTTTACTTGGAGTAAAGCTCCACCACGAGCTGTTCATTCACGTTCGGCGCGATCTCATCCCGAGAGGGGATGTGATCCAGCGTTCCCTGGAAATTCTTCGCATCCAGCGTCAGCCACTTCGGAACGCCTCTGCCCTCCGACAACTGCAGACTGCGCGCCGCCAGCTCGCGGCTCTTCTTGTTGCTGCGCACCGAGATGGTTGTCCCGGCCTTCACGTGCATGGAGGGCACGGAGGCACGGCGGCCGTTCAGCAGCACGTGACTGTGGGTCACGAACTGCCGGGCAGCACGGCGGGACGAAGCAAACCCGAGACGGTACACGAGGTTGTCCAGCCGCGACTCCAGCGTCTGGAGCAGCTGCTCGCCTGTCACACCCTTCTTCTGCAGAGCGCGCTCGAATGACAGCCGGAACTGGCCTTCCTGCATGCCGTACTGGAACCGCATGCGCTGCTTCTCCCGCAGCTGAGCGCCGTATTCCGACTGTTTGCGTCCGCGCCGCTGACCGTGCATGCCGGGCGCCGGGCGCCCGGTTTCAATGGGGCACTTCGCCATATAACAGCGCGTCCCCTTGAGGAAGAGCTTCATGCCCTCCCGGCGGCACTTGCGGCACGATGGACCTGTATACCTGCCCATCCTAGACTCTCCTCCGTTTCCTCGCCCGGCATCCATTGTGCGGAATTGCCGTCGCATCCTTGATCACCATTACATTCAGGCCCGACGACTGCAGAGCGCGGATGGCCGATTCGCGTCCAGCTCCGGCGCCCTGCACGCGCACCTCAAGCTCGTGCATCCCCCGGGCCACGGCCTGACGCGCCGCGTCCTGGGCCACCATCGTAGCAGCGTATGCCGTGCTCTTGCGGGACCCCTTGAATCCCGCACGGCCCGCGCTGCTCCACGCGATGACTCCGCCGCGCGGATCCGTAATCGACACGCTCGTGTTGTTAAACGTTGCGCGGATGTACGCCACACCCACCGGGACCGCTCCCAGCCGGCTCTTGCGCTCGCGCCGGGCTGTCGCCCCACTGGTAGCTTCAGCGCCGTCTCCGGTCGCTGCCGCCGCCGTTGCGTCGGCGGGGGGCTGCTGTCCTTCGGCCTTGATTGTATCGTCTGCCATCGTCTGAGCTCCCGACTCCTGACTATTCGGTCTTCTTTGTGGCCGCGCGGTCTTCCTTGTTCCGCACCGCGCCCACCGTGCGCCGCGGCCCCTTCCGGGTCCGGGCGTTCGTACTCGTGCGCTGGCCGCGGACCGGAAGGCCCCGGCGATGACGCTGACCCCGGTAACACCCAACGCTGATCAGCCGGCGGATGTTCTGCGCCACTTCGCGGCGCAAGTCGCCTTCCACGCGGTAGTGCTGAATCTCCGCCATGACGCGACGGAGCTCCTCGGGGGTGAGGTCATCCGCCTTCTTCGCCGGATCCAGAGCCGCGGCCGTAATGATGGCCTTGGCCCTTTTGGGCCCGATTCCATGGATATAGCGCAGCGCGTACTCGATCCGCTTGCGCCCGGGCACATCAACTCCCAGCAGTCTCGGCATACTGAACCTCGCTTATCCCTGCCTCTGCTTGTGACGCGGGTTCGAGCACAGAACGCGCACGATGCCCTTCCTGCGAACAATCTTGCATTGTTCGCAAATGCGCTTGACGGAACTACGAACTTTCACTGTGCCCTCCCACTGTACTGCAAAGCGCGATACGTTAGCTTTTCCCTATCCCCAAGTCCACATAAATCTCAGCTCGCGACACCCAGCGTCAAAATCTCCGCCGGACCCTCGCGAATCGCAACCATATGCTCCACATGTGCCGACGGCGATCCGTCCACCGTCCGCACGGTCCAGCCATCGCTGTCCACCTTCACGTCCCGCGGCCCCATGTTGATCATGGGCTCGATGGCGAGCGTCATCCCGGGCCGCAGCGTCGCCCCCCGTCCCGGGGCGCCGAAGTTGGGCACTTGCGGATCCTCGTGCATCCGCCGGCCAATCCCGTGCCCGACAAAGTCCCGCACCACGGAGAACCCCGCCGCCTCGGCCACCTCCTGCACGGCGTGCGAGATGTCAGACACCCGCTTTCCAGGCACCGCCGACGCAATTCCCGCTGCCAGAGCCCGCTCCGCCGTCCTCACCAGGCTCACCACCCTCGGATCGGTCACGCCCACAAGCACCGTGACCGCCGTGTCCCCCACAAACCCGCGGTACCGCAGCCCCACATCGATGCTTACAACATCACCCACTTCGATGCGCCGATCGCCGGGGATGCCATGCACCACCACGTCGTTCACTGACACGCAGATCTTGCCCGGGAATCCGCGGTACCCCAGAAACGCGTTCTCTGCGCCCGTGGCCAGAATGCGCTCCTGAGCCCACTCCCCCAGCTCCGCGGTCGTCACGCCCGGGGCCACCCGCGCCGCGACTTCATCCCGGACCGCCGCAACCCGGCGACCGGCTTCGCGCATAACGGCAAGATCCGACTCGCTCTTGATGATGATCATGCCGGACGCACCCCGCGATGCCCGCACCGCCTCTCCGCAGCGCAGCGAACTCGGCGCCTCAGCGCCTTGACCGCAGGCGGCCTTTCTTCAGGAATCCATCGTAGTGGCGCATCAGCAGGTGCGATTCGACCTGACGCATCGTGTCCAGAGCGACACCGACCACAATCAGCAGGCTGGTTCCGCCGAGGAAGGAGGCCACCAGCCACGGCACGTTGAACTGACGCGCCATGACGGCCGGCATCACCGCGATCACCGTCAGAAACACAGCGCCGACGAGGGTGATGCGCGTCATGGTTCGATCCAGGAATTCAGCGGTCGGCCGGCCGGGGCGGATGCCCGGGACGTAGCCGCCATTGCGTTTGAGCTCGTCGGCGATCTGGAGAGGGTTGAACTGTGTCGCCACCCAGAAGTACGAGAAGAACAGGATCAGCGCAGCATCGCAGATCAGGTAGAGCGCCGAGCCCATGTTAAAGGCGTCGCCCAGCGGCCGCGTCGCCTCGAATCGGCGGAGAATAGCCGAGGGAAACATGAGCATGGCCGACGAAAAGATGATCGGCATGACGCCGGAATAGTTGACGCGCAGCGGCATGTACGTGTTCTGTCCCCCGTACACCTTCCGCCCCACAACGCGCTTGGTCGTGTGGATTGGAATCCGTCGCTGCGCCTGCGTCAACGCAATGGTTCCTGCGGTCACAAGGAACAGCATGATCACCAACCCCACGAGATGGAAGATGGAGAACTGGGACACGCCGTCCACCTTCTTGAACATGTTCGCCGCTGCGTACAGCGACGCCGGCAACTGGCTGATGATGCTGACCGTAATAATCATCGAAATGCCGTTGCCGATGCCGCGCTCGGTCATCTGCTCTCCGAGCCACATCAGGAGCATGGTTCCCGCCGACAAGGTCAGGATGGTCATCAGGCGGAACCCCAGACCGGGATTCATGACGATGTCCCGCGTGATCCCCAGCGCAGAAGGGTTCTCAAGGTTGATCGCCAGAGTCAGCCCCTGGATGATGCAGATGACCAGCGTCAGGTAGCGCGTGTACTGCGTCAACTTCTGGCGGCCGGAATCTCCTTCCCTCGCCAGCTTCTCCAGCGCCGGGATGATCGCGGTCATCAGCTGCAGGATGATCGAGGCGCTGATGTAGGGCATAATGCCCAGCGCGCCGACGGCGCAATTGCGGAGCGCACCGCCGCTGAACAGGTCGATCCAGCTAAGGAATCCGCCGGCGGTCTGCCGCTCGATGTCGGCAATGACCTGCTCCAGCACCACGGCGTTAACGCCGGGCACCGGCACGCTGGCCACCAGGCGGGTGATGAAGATGAGGCCCAGCGTGAAGAACACGCGGCGCCTCAACTCCGGAATCTTCAGGGTGTTGGCGAACGCAGAAAGCATCAGTTCACCACAACTTCACACGTTCCGCCGGCCGCTTCGATCTTGGCGCTGGCCGAGGCGCTGAACGCGTTTGCTTTGACGGTTAACTTACGGCTTAGCTCGCCGCTGCCCAGGAACTTCACCCCGTCCCAATGACCGCTCGCCAGCCCGACCTCGCGGAGGGAGGCCATCGTCACCTCGGTGCCGTCCGCAAAGCACTGGAGCGTCGACACGTTCAGTGTGAGATAGGTGCGGCGGGCCGGATTCTTGAACCCCCGCTTCGGGATCCTCCGAATCAGCTTCATCTGACCGCCTTCAAAGCCCGGCTTGAACTTGCCGCCTTTGCGCGCGTACTGCCCCTTGTTGCCGCGGGTGGACGTGCCTCCGTGTCCGGACCCGTCGCCGCAACCTACGCGCTTGGAACGGTGCCGAGCGCCCTTTTCATTGACCAGTGAATGCAGATTCATGAACTAAAGACCCCTGGTTGCTGAGGCAGGCCGATCACCCGCCAATTTGTCTCGCCTCGGCGATCTGCTCGGGAGACCGCAGATGCTCCAAGGCATCCATGGTCGCCATGACGACATTCAATTGATTGCTGCTGCCCAGCGACTTGGCGAGGATGTCGCGGATTCCGACGGCCTCCAGAACCGCGCGCGCGCCGCCGCCGGCGATGACGCCCGTGCCGAGAGACGCCGGACGGAGCAGCACCCGGGCACCCCCGTGCTCGCCGATGATCTCATGCGGGACCGTGCGACCCTCCTTCAGGCACACCGGCTTCATCGACCGGCGGGCCAGGTCGCCCCCCTTGCGGATGGCCTCGGCCACCTCGTTGGCCTTGCCGAATCCAAACCCCACGCGCCCGCCGCGGTCACCGACCACGACCACCGCGCTGAAGCTGAAACGCCGGCCGCCCTTGACGACCTTGGAGCAGCGGTTGACGAACACAACGCGCTCCTCGAACTCGGTCGATTTCGGAGTGCTGCTGAAGTTCTGATCCCTCACTGTTGATCCTCCACCGTCTGCTCTTCGGCCGGACCGAGGCAGCCTGCGACCAGACCCGCGGCACGCGCTCCGTCCACGATCGCCTTGACCCGCCCATGGAATCGAAATCCACCCCGGTCCACGACCACCTCGCGGATGCCCTTTTCGATGGCCGCCGCTGCGGCGCGCTGCCCGAGCTCCGCCGCCGTCGTCACGTTGACCTTGACGTCCTGCCCAAGCGTCGAGACCGACGCCAGCGTGTACCCGCGGTCGTCATCGATAAACTGCACGTACATGTGCCGGTCCGTTACGCACAGGGCCATGCGCGGCTGTGCCGCGGTCCCGCGGACCTTGCGACGAATTCGCGCATGCCGGCTTGTCCGGCGCTGTTTCCTATCCACACCTTTCGTAGCCATGTAAACCCCCGCGCCGATCAGGCGACAGTCTTGCCTTCCTTGCGGCGCACGTGCTCCCCGACATACCTGACGCCCTTGCCTTTGTAAGGCTCGGCCGGGTAGAACGCGCGGATTCTCGCCGCCACTTCGCCCACCTTCTGCTTATCGGTCCCGCTAACCTTCAATTTCGTTCCGCCTTCCACGGCCACGGCAACGCCGTCAGGCACCGGGAAGAGGATCGGACTGGAGAACCCTAGCGAAAGGCTTAGAACCTTTCCCTTGAGTTCGCCCTTGAAGCCCACGCCCTGGATTTCCAGGTCGCGGCTGTACCCCTTGACGACACCCTCGATCATGCCGGCTAGCAGGCTGCGAATCAGGCCGTGACTGCTGCGCGCGGGCCGCGTGTCCTCCGCCCGGGACACCGTCAGGCGCCCCGTCTCGGATACGGCGGTTATGCCGGAAGGCAGGTTCAGCGACAGCTCGCCCTTGGCGCCCTTCACGGTGGCCGTGGAGCCCTTGACGCTGACCGTGACTCCCGCCGGGATATCAATCGGTTTATTTCCAACTCTGGACATCGCTCTTCCTCACCTTCACCAGACTGCGCACAGCGCCTCTCCGCCGATCTGGCGGGTCCGCGCTTCCTTGCCGGTCATGATGCCCTGGGACGTGCTGACGACCATCGTGCCCATCCCCTCCAAAACCCGCGGCATTTTCCGGCTGCCCGTGTACGTCCTCAACCCCGGCTTGCTCACGCGGCGGATGCCGCGGATCACCGGCTGGTGGTCCCGCGTATACTTCAGGTACACGCGCAGCACCTTTTTTACGCCACCTTCCACCGTATAGTCGGTCACATAACCCTCGCGCTTCAGCACGCGGGCCAGCTCGCTCTTGAGCTTGGAGTGCGGTACCTCGACAGACTCGAGCCCAACGGTCTGCCCGTTGCGAATCGAAGTCAGCATGTCGGCAATCGGATCGGATACACTCATAACTTTTCCCTGGTTACCAGCTGGCCTTGACCACGCCCGGAATCAGACCGGATGACGCCATCTCCCGGAAACAGATACGGCAGAGCTGGAACTTGCGCATGAACGCCCGCGGACGACCGCACCGGCGGCACCGACGGTACTTGCGGACCTCAAACTTGGGCGTCCCCAGCGACTTGTTGATCAGACATTTCTTAGCCAACGCCGGTCCTCCGATGGATTACTTCTCTGCAAAAGGCAACCCGATGAACGTCAGCAGCTTGCGAGCCTCGTCATCCGAGTGCGCCGTCGTCACGATGGTGATGTCCATACCTTGGGCCACCGAAATATCATTCGGGTCGATCTCGGGGAAGATGGACTGTTCCTTTATCCCGAGGGTGTAGTTCCCGCGCCCATCGAAACTGCGCGTGGAAATCCCGCGGAAGTCACGAATGCGGGGCAGCGCCACTTGGATCAGCCGCTCCAGAAACTCGTACATGCGGTCGCCACGCAGCGTCACCCGTGCCCCAACCTGCATGCCCTGCCGCAGCTTGAAGTTCGAGATGCTCACCCGCGCTTTGGTCACCTGGGCGTGCTGACCCGTAATCTTGGCCAGGTCCTCGGTCAGCGCCTTCATCTGGTCCTTGCGGGCCACGCCGATGCCCATGTTCACGACCACCTTGACCACGCGAGGCACTCGCATCGCGTTCGAGACGCCCAGCTCCTTCTGGAGCCGCGGCACCACATCATTTCTGTATTTCTGCTTCAACTCAGCCATCGCTCACCTCAGCCGTCGAAGGCGTGACCGCACTTCCTGCATTTTCTGATCTTTCGCTCGCCGTCCGCCACCACGCGAACGCGAACGCCCTTCTTGTCATGGGGGCAATACAGCATCAGCTTGGCCTGCGGAAACAGGGCCTCTTTCTCCGTGATACCGCCCTGCGGGTTGTCCTGGGACTTACGGAGGGTCTTCTTGACCATGCGCAGGCCCTCGACCAGAGCCTTGTCCCGGGCAGGCAGCACCTGCAACACCTTCCCCGTCTTCCCGGCGTCGGCGCCGCTGATCGCGATCACCGTGTCGTCCTTACGAATTCTCGCTACACTCACAGAGAGTCCCCCTTCGCGCTCCCGCGCCACGGCGCTTTCCGCCTACAGAACCTCGGGCGCCAGCGACACAATCTTCATATAGTTCTTGTCGCGCAGTTCGCGGGCCACCGGACCGAAGATGCGCGACCCCAGCGGATTGCCGCTGGCGTCGATCAGCACCACCGCGTTGTTGTCGAACCGGAGGTACGATCCGTCGGGCCGAACCACCGGGTGCACGGTACGCACGATCACGGCGTTGCTCGTCTGGCCCTTCTTGATCAGGCCGGTCGGCTGCGCTTCCTTGATGGCGACCTTGATGACATCGCCAACGCGGGCGTACCGACGCGGGTGCCCCAGGATGCGAAAGCACTTGGCCCGCTTTGCACCGGTGTTGTCAGCCACCACCAGACTGCTTTCCTCGTTGATCATTCCTCACCCACTCCAATCGCTTCCTTGCGCGCGACACCGACGACTTCCAGCAGCCGCCAGCGCTTCATCCGGCTCATCGGCCGGCACTCCGCGATCCGCACGACGTCCCCGACCTTTGCCGTATCGCGCTCATCGTGCGCGTGGAATTTGCGCATCTGGCGCACAACTTTGCCGTAGAGCGGATGCCTGACGCGCCGCTCGACCTGAACGACAATCGTCTTGGCGCCGCTCTTGCTGACAACCACGCCCCGGCGCCGCTTGCCGCCGCGAGCTGCCTCTACTGCCTCAGCCATGGTGTTCCGCCTTCCGTTCCGTGGTCACCGTGTGGATCCGGGCAATATCCCGGCGAAGCCCGCGGATACGCTGGGGTGGCGTGCTCTGGTCGCCGGTGCCCCGCCGAACCCGAATATCGAACATCTGGCCCGAAATATCCCTCAATTGCTGGGCCAGCTCCTCGTTCGTCATGTCTCGCAGCTTCGCTGCCTTCATTGTGTCTCGCTCCGTAGGGCGCCTCACGCGCCCTGCTGCTCGCCTACCGCTCGTGGCGGGTAATCATCCGTGTCCTCAGCCCGAGCTTGGCATCCGCCAGGCGGAAGCACTCGCGCGCCATCGCCTCCGTGATGCCCCCGAGTTCAAACAGCATCTTCCCGGGAACCACCACGGCCACCCAGGCCTCGGGGTTTCCCTTGCCCTTACCCATGCGGGTCTCCAAAGGCTTCTTGGTGATCGGCTTGTCCGGAAACAGCCGGATCCATAGGCGGCCCTTGCGCTTCATGTGACGGTTCATCGTCACGCGGCACGCCTCGATTTCGGTGTTCGTCAGCCACCCGCGGCTGATGGACTTCAGGCCGTATTCCCCGAAGGCCAGTCGCGTGCCGCTGGTTGCCGCGCCGGCACGGTTGCCGCGCTGGACTTTGCGGTGCTTGACGCGTTTAGGAATGAGCGGCATTGGTTCGCGTCCCCCTTCTCAAATTCTCGACCTCGTCCTCGTCCTTGCAGATCCACACCTTGATGCCGATCTTCCCGGCCTTCGTCGCGGCCTCCGCGAACCCATAGTCCACCTTGGCGCGCAGGGTGTGCAGCGGAATCTTGCCTTCCTTGAACCAGTCGATCCTGGCGATTTCAGATCCGCCCAGCCGACCGCACGCGCGGACCTTGATGCCCTGCACGCCGAGGTCCATGGCCAGCTTGATCGCGCGCTTCATAGCCCGCCGGTGCGCGACCCGTCGCTCAAGCTGCACCGCGATGTTCTCCGCCACCAGCTGTGCATTGATGTCAGGGTTCCGGATCTCCTGAATCTCGACGTACACTTCCTTGCCCGTCAGCTTGGCGATCTCGGCCCGGATGGTCTCGATGTCCTGCCCTTTTCGGCCGATCACGATGCCCGGCCGCGCCGTGTAGATGTTCAGACGCACCCGGTTGGCATAGCGCTCGATGAGAATCTCCGGCACCGCCGCCGTCTCGAGGCGCTTCTTGACGAGGCGACGGATCTTGTCGTCCTCGATCAGCAGCATCCCGAAGTCTTTCTTGCGGCTGAACCAGCGCGAGCGCCAATCCTTGGTCACCGCGACCCGCAGCCCGATTGGATTGATCTTCTGTCCCAAAGTGGCTCTCCTTACTCTTGCCGGTCTCCGCGCCGGATTCGTTCGGCCGCGCTCCCGCGCGCCTACTCGGCCGGAGCCGACTCCTTCTTGCCATCACTCAGCACAATGCGCACGTGACAGGTCCGCTTCTGCACGGGGCTGACGCTCCCGCGGGAACGGGCCCAGAACCGGCGCCACCGTGAGCCTTCTTCAATCACGGCCCGCTTCACCGTCAGATCGTCGACCGACAGCTTGGCGTTGTTTTCCGCATTCGCAATCGCTGACTTCAGTGTCTTCCCGATCGCGAAGGCCGCCTTGCGCGGGCTCAACTCCGTAATGCGCAGCGCGTCCGCCACCTTCAGGCCGCTGACCTTTCGAGCCAGATCGCGGGCCTTGTTCGGCGACAGCCGCACAAACCTGGATATCGCGACAACGTCCATGACATCTTTCCTTCCCGTGCTACTTGGCGGCCTTGGCCTTGTCGGTGTGCGTGCCGTGGCGGCGGAATGTACGCGTGGGCGCGAACTCGCCCAGACGGTGGCCCACCATATTCTCGGTGATGAAGATCGAGATGAACTGCTTGCCGTTATGGATCGAGAACGTGTTGCCGATGAAGTCCGGCACGATCATGGACCTTCGCGACCACGTCTTGATCGGGCGGCGATCCCCCGTCCGGTTCATCCGCTCAACCTTCTTGATGAGCTTGTCCTCTACGTACGGGCCCTTCTTAATCGACCGTCCCATGGCTTACTTTCTCCGCTTCACGATGAACCGGTTCGAGGGCTTGCGCGGGGAGCGGGTCTTGCCGCCCTTCGCGGGTTTGCCCCACGGCGAACGCGGGTGACCACCGCCCGAGGTGCGGCCTTCGCCGCCGCCCATCGGGTGGTCGACCGGGTTCATGGCCACGCCACGAACCGTCGGACGGACGCCCCGCCACCGCCTCCGGCCTGCCTTGCCGTCACTGACGGTGTTGTGATCCATGTTGCCCACCTGACCCACCGTGGCCAGGCAGTCGACGTTGATCATGCGGATCTCGCCCGACGGCAGCTTGATCTGCGCCAGCTCTCCGTCGCGGGACATCAGCTGCGCGCCGGTGCCGGCCGACCGGACAATCTGCGCGCCGCGCCCGGGCTGCAGCTCAATGTTATGCACGAACAGCCCGAGGGGAATCTTGCTCAGCGGCAGCGCGTTGCCGACCACCGGCTCCGCCTCGGGACCGGACAGGAGCATGTCCCCCGGCTTCAGACCCACCGGCGCCAACACATAGCGCTTCTCGCCGTCGCGGTAGTGCAGCAGCGCGATGTAGGCCGAGCGATTCGGATCGTACTCAATGGCCGCCACCTTCGCGGGAACGCCATGCTTGTCGCGCCGGAAATCGATGACGCGGTACTTGCGCCGGTTTCCGCCGCCGCGGTGGCGGACCGTGATCCGGCCGGCCGAGTTGCGGCCGCCGTGCCGCGAGTGCTTGCGCACGAGCGACGGTTCCGGCCGGTCCTTGGTAATCTCCTCGAAGCTCGGCAGGCTTGTGAACCGCATGCTCGGCGTCGTCGGGTTGTACTTCTTCAAAGCCATGGTCGCGTTCCTGAAATCGAATTATCAGACCAGTTCGATCTTGCTGCCTTCGCCCAGCGTCACCACCGCCCGCTTCCAGTCGTTCCTGCGGCCATACCGGGCGGTGCGCTCGCGCTTGAGTTTGCCCTCATACCGCATGGTGTTCACGCGGGCCACCTTGACGCCGAACAGCTGTTCGATCGCCCCCTTGATCTGGTGCTTGGTGGCCTTCGGGTCCACGCGGAAGAAGTATTTGTTCTGCGTCCCCTGCATCACGGTCCCCTTCTCCGTGACCTGCAGCTTCTGGATGACTGTCCGAGGATCCATTACGCCGCTCCTTCCGTCTTGGCTCCCAGCCGCGTGGCGATCTGGGCCATCGCGGGCCGGCTGACCACCACGGTCGGGTAGCGGAGCAACTGGTACACATTGACATCGCACCCGCGGACCAGTTCCACGCCCTTCAGGTTGCGGGCCGCCAGCGCCACCCGCGCCTCCACCGCGTCCACCACGAACAGGACCGGGGCCTTCACGCCTAACGCCTTCATGACCGCGTTGAAGCGGCTCGTCTTCGGTTCGTCGACCGTCAGCGCCTCGACCACCTTGATCGCATCGGCCGCCACCTTCTCGCTGAAGGCGCGTCGGAACGCGAGGGCCGCCACCTTGCGGTTGATCTTCTGGCTGTAGTCCCTCGGCTTGGGGCCGAACACGACGCCGCCGCCACGCCACACCGGCGACTGGCGCAGCCAGGCGCGCGCCCGGCCGGTGCCCTTCTGACGCCAGGGCTTCTTGTTGCTGCCCGCCACGGCGCCCTTGTGCTTCGTGCACGCCGTGCCCGCGCGGCACGCGGCCAGATGGGCCACCACCGCATCGTGCACCGCCTGCCGCCCCTTGCCGGTCGACAGCAGTTCATCCGCCAGGTCGAGATTCCCGACCGACTTGCCTGTCTGATCGTATACAGTCAGCTTGCTCATCACGCTTTCCCAGCCTTCTTCAGAGCCTTGCTCACCAGGACGAGCGCGCCGGTCGGACCGGGAACCGCCCCGTGAACCAAAATCACATTGTCGTCGGCACGCACCGCCACCACGCGCAGGTTCTGCTGCGTGATCTGGGTATTGCCCATGTGCCCCGGCATCCGCTTGCCCTTGTGGACGCGCGCCGGGAGCGCGTTCTGGCCGATCGATCCCACCCGGCGCTTGGAGTGGCCGCCATGCGTCAGCGGTCCGCCCGACATGCCGTGGCGCTTCACGACTCCTTGGAAGCCCCGGCCCTTGCTCAGCCCCGTCACGTCGACGAAGCGCACGCCCTCGAAGACCGACACCGAGACGACATCCCCGGCCTTCTGCTCGTCACCCGCCTCGGGCGTCACTTCCATGAGCACCCTCTTGGGCGTCAGGCCGGCCTTCGCAAAGTGTCCGACCATCGGCTTGGTCGTGTGCTTTTCCTTCGTGTCCTCAAACCCCAACTGCAGGGCGTCGTAGCCGTCCCCCTCCAGAGTCTTTCGCTGCACCACGGCGCAGGGTCCTGCTTGGATGGCCGTGACCGCCACCCGGCGGCCCTCGGCATCAAAGACCTGCGTCATCCCCAGTTTACGTCCGATCAGACCTTGCATGCTACGCCACTCAGATCTTGATTGTTATATCCACGCCCGCCGGCAAGTTGAGCTTCTTCAGCTCATCCACTGTCTTGGCCGTCGGATCCACCAGATCGAGCAGCCGCTTGTGGGTGCGGATCTCGAACTGCTCCATCGACTTCTTATCCACATGCGGCGAACGGTTCACCGTATACCGCTCGATACGCGTCGGCAGCGGGACTGGTCCCACCACGCGCGCTCCGGTCCCTTTGGCCGTTTCGATAATGTCCGTCACGGCCTGATCCAGCACGCTGTGATCATAGGCCTGCAACCGAATGCGTATGCGCTGCCCGTCCATGCGTATCTCACCTGTTCAGTAGTTGAGCCTTCAGTGCCCCTGGCACAATATCGAACCGCTCGGGCTGCATCGTGTAGCTGGCCCTGCCCTTCGAGAGCGACCGAATCGCCGTCGAGTACCCGAACAACTCCGCCAGCGGCACCTGAGCACGAATCACCTGCGTCGTGCCCCTGGAGATCATCTCCCGGATTCTGCCGCGGCGCCCGTTCAAATCGCCAAGCACCTCGCCCATGTAATCCGCCGGAGTCGCAATCTCCAGCAGCATCACGGGCTCCAGCAGTTCCGCTGACGCAGCCGTCACCGCCTCCCGCATCGCCATGACGGCCGCCGTTCGAAAGGCCACCTCCGTCGACGACTCCGGGTCCATCCCCGCGTCCGTCACGCTGACGCCCACATCCGTGATCGGGTAGCGCGCCAGCACCCCTGTCATCAGGACATCGCGAACGCCCTGATCGATCGCTGAGCAGAAAACGGGCGGTATGTTAGCGCGCCCCAGACGGATTTCAACCAAATTCCCTTCGCCCCGTGCACGCGGCACCACAACGACCGCCACGCGCGCCATCTGGCGCTTGCCGGCGATCTCCCGGTCGAACACGTGCTCCGCCTCGCCGCGGGCGCTGACCGTCTCGTGATACGACACCGTCGGCTTGCCCGTGTTGGCCTGGACCTTGTACTCGCGGAGCATGCGGTCGCGCAGGATCTCGAGGTGCAGCTCGCCCATGCCGCTGAGAATCGTCTGGCCGGTTTCCAGATCGTGGCTGACCACGCAGGTCGGATCCTCGGTCGACAGCGCGGCCAGGGCCTCGTCCAGCCGGTCCCGGTCCGCCCGGGTTCTCGGCTCCACGGCCATGAACATCACGGGCGCGGGCAGGCGGATGCTCTCAAAGCGCACCTGAGCATTCTCGGTGCAGAGCGTGTCGCCGGTCGTCACGTCGGCAAAGCCGGAGATGGCTCCGATTTCGCCCGAATACAGGACCTCAATCTCTTCGCGCGTGTCGGCGTGCAGCCGCACGAGCCGCATGATGCGCTCGCGCCGCTTCGTGCGCGGGTTGTAGGCGGTCTGCCCGCGCTTGACGCGCCCGGAATACACGCGGATGAACGCCACGCGTCCGAGGTACGGATCATTGACAATCTTGAACGCCAGCGCGCCCAGCGGCGCCGAGTCGTCGGCCACGCGCTCGATCTTCTCCCCGGTCACGGGATGCACGCCCGGCGTGGGCGGAGCGTCCAGGGGGGACGGCAGGTAGTCGACCACTGCGTCCAGAAGGTGCTGAACCCCCTTGTTGCGCAGTGCCGATCCACACAGAACCGGGACCATTTGATTGGCAATGGTTAACCGGCGAATGCCGCCCATCAGGATGCCCGCGTCAACGTCCGGGTTCTCCCAATAGGCCGCCAGCACCGCCTCGTCCTTCTCGGCAACGCGTTCAACCAGTTCGGCCCGGGCCTTCTCCGCCGCAGCGGCCAGCTCGGACGGAATCGGCTGCTCCTGCATGACCTTGCCCAGACTCGCGTCGTCGAACAGAACCGCCTTCATCGTCAGCAGGTTCACGAGGCCGCGAAACTCCTGCTCGCGCCCCCACGGCAATTGAACGGGAATGGCGTTGGAGCCCAGGCGCTCGCGGATCTCGGCCACCACGGCACCGAAATCAGCGCCCATGCGGTCCATCTTGTTGACAAAGGCGATCCGCGGGACGCGGTAATGCTCGGCCTGATGCCACACGGTCTCCGTCTGGGACTGCACGCCGCCCACACCGCAAAAAACGCCGACGGCGCCGTCAAGCACCCGCAGCGAGCGCTCGACCTCGATCGTAAAATCCACGTGCCCCGGGGTGTCGACGATGTTGACCTGCGCGTCGCGCCAGAAGCAGGTCGTGGCGGCGCTGGTAATGGTGATGCCCCGCTCCTTCTCCTGGGCCATCCAGTCCATCACCGTCGTGCCGTCATGGACCTCGCCCATCTTGTACACGCGGCCGGCATAGTAGAGCATCCGCTCGGTCGTCGTCGTCTTGCCCGCGTCAATGTGGGCGACGATGCCGATGTTGCGCACCTGCGACAGAGGGCGCAGACGGTCGGGCGCCTCGCGGAGAGCCGCCGGACCCGTGCGCTGACCTGTGCCATTCTGTGTCAAGACCGCAACCATTCTAAGATCGCCAGTGTATAAGGTGCAGAAACCGGTCGCCGGCCTCCGCATCCCTCGGGACCGCGTCGGCCCACTCCCGGATTCCCAGCCCATCACGGCGCATGCCGCCCGGGCAAACAAAAGGCGCCACCCCACACAGCGTGGCGCCGGATCACTTCGCTACCAGGCGTAGTGGGCGAAGGCCTTGTTGGCCTGCGCCATCTTGTGCGTATCGTCGCGCTTCTTGACCGCGTTGCCCTGGTTCTTGTATGCGTCCATCAACTCAAGGGCGAGAGCGCGCTGCATGCCCAGACCCTTGCGCGCGCTCGAGTACTGCGCCAGCCACCTCATGGCCAGCGCCATCTGACGGCTCTGTCCGACCTCGACCGGAACCTGGTACGTCGCGCCACCCACGCGGCGGGACCGCACTTCCACGCGCGGCTTGACGTTATCGATGGCCAGACGCACCACCTCCAGGGGATTCTCGCCCGGAAGCTTTTCGGCAATCTCGTCCATCGCTCCGTACACGATGCGTTCGGCAACCGTCTTCTTGCCTCGCTGCATCATGTAGGAAATCATCCGGCCGACCAGTTCGCTGTTATGCTTGGGGTCGGGGATCGTTTCACGCTGCTCTGCTCGACGCCTTCTCGCCATGACTCACTCCACCTCAACCGGCCTTGTGCTGCTTGACGCCGTACTTCGAGCGGCCGCGATTGCGTTCCTTCTTATTCGTATTGCTCGGGCCGGCCGCGCCCAGCGCGTCCAGCGTTCCCCGCACGATGTGGTAGCGCACGCCCGGCAGGTCCTTGACGCGACCTCCGCGCACCAGCACCACACTGTGCTCCTGTAGATTGTGCCCCTCGCCCGGGATGTAGGCGCTGACCTCGAAACCGGACGTCAGCCGCACCCTGGCCACCTTGCGCAACGCCGAGTTCGGCTTCTTCGGCGTCTGCGTCTTCACGAGCAGGCAAACGCCACGCCGCTGCGGGCACCCCGCCAGCGCCGGCGATTTGCTCTTCTTGATGGCCTGAGTCCGACCCTTGCGGACTAATTGATTGACTGTCGGCATAAACCGTATTCCTCACTCGAAAGGGGCGCAAGAGGTGGAAATCTACCACCCGCCCCTTGCTGCATCAAGCGTTTTCCCCAAGAAGTTTCTGTAACATCGCCGTGTCTGCGCTTTCGGTCGCCGCGGGCAGCATTTCCTCTTCCGGAATGGGCTCCGCCAGAGGCACCAGCTTGATGTTGTGGTGCGTTGGGAACCCCGTCCCGCCAGGGATCAAGTGCCCCATGATCACGTTTTCCTTGAAGCCGCGCAGGTGGTCCTCCCGGCCCAGTGTCGCCGCATCGGTCAGCACCCTCGTGGTGTCCTGGAACGATGCCGCGGAGATGAAGCTGTCCGTCTCCAGCGACGCCTTGGTAATGCCCAGCAGCGCCGGCGTGGCCTCGGCTGGACGCTTGCCCTCGGCAATGGCCCGGTTGTTCTCGTCGATGAACACCTGCTTCGTGACCTGCTCGCCCCAGAGGAACTCGGTGTCCCCGGGATCGGTGATCCGCACCTTGCGGAGCATCTGGCGCACGATGACCTCGATGTGCTTGTCGTTGATCTCGACGCCCTGCAGCCGGTAGACCTGCTGCACCTCGCTCACGAGGTACGCCTGCAGATCCTGCGGTCCGCACACATCGAGAATCTCCTGCGGCACGATCGGTCCTTCCGTCAGCTGCTGCCCCTTGCGCACGCGGTCGCCCTTGAAGACCACGATGTGCTTCTTCATCTGAATGAGGTGCTCCTCGGTGGCACCCGTGGTCTCGTCGCGAATGATCAGGCAGCGACGGCCGCGCTGATTGGGCCCGAAGTCCACAAGCCCTTCGATCTTGGCGATCTCCGCGGCTTCCTTCGGCTGGCGAGCCTCGAACAGCTCGGCCACCCGCGGCAGACCGCCCGTGATATCGCGCGTCTTCGATTCCTTGCGGGGCGTACGGGCCAGCATCTCGCCGGGCTGAACCCGCTGCCCTTCCTTCACGCTGACGTGCGCGGCAGCAGGAATGCTGTAGAAGCCGAGCACCTCGCGAGTCTCCGGCTGCCGGACGATGATCTGCGGGTGCAGATCCTCCTTGGTCTCGAAGACCACGACGCCGCGCTTGCCGGTCTGCTCATCGAGCTCTGTCTTGAAGGACACGTTCTCCACAAAGTCGTGGAAGCTGACTACGCCCTCCTGCTCGGCCAGAACGGGAACGCTGTACGGATCCCACTTGGCCAGCATCGCTCCCTTCCGCACGGTGCCTCCGTCGTGCACCAGAATCTTCGTGCCGATCGCCGCGGTGTAGCGCTCCAACTCACGACCCGTCACATCGCTGATGCTGATGGCGCCGTTCTTGTTGAGCACCACCGAATCCCCCTCGGGATTCCGCACGATGCGCACGTCGTGGTAACGCACGAGGCCGTCGTTCTTGGCGATGACTTCCGGCTGCTTGTACACGGCGCTGGCCGTGCCGCCGATGTGGAACGTACGCATCGTCAGCTGCGTTCCGGGCTCGCCGATCGACTGTGCCGCGATGATGCCCACCGCCGTGCCCACGTCCACCGACCGGCCCGTGGCCAGGTCTCGCCCGTAGCACTTGGCGCACAGCCCCGTCTTGGACTCGCACGTCAGCACGCTGCGGATCTTCACACGGTCCACGCCCGCCAGGGCGATGCGATCGGCGGCATCCTCCGCAATCTCGTCGCCAGCCTTCACCAGCACCGTCGCGTCGTGCGGATCCTGAATGTCGGTGGCGGCCGTACGACCGATCACCCGCGTCTTCAGCGGGATCAGCTCCTCGTCGCCCTCCGTCATCGCGGACACAAAGATGCCGTTGACCGTGTTGCAGTCCAACTCGACCACAATGACATCCTGGGACACATCGACCAGCTTGCGGGTCAGGTACCCCGCGTCGGCGGTCTTTAGCGCGGTATCGGCCAATCCCTTGCGGGCGCCGTGCGTGCTGATGAAGTACTCCAGGACGCTCAGGCCCTCGCGGAAGTTCGCCACAATCGGCCGCTCGATGATGTCGCCCGACGGCTTGGCCATCAGGCCGCGCATGCCGCAGAGCTGGCGGATCTGCTGGCGGCTTCCGCGCGCCTTGGAGTCCACCATCATGAATACCGGGTTCAGCTCGTCGCTGCCGCGGTTCTCCTCGATCGCCTTGTACATGACGCTCGAGATCTCATCCGTTGCGTGCGTCCAGATGTCGACGATCTTGTTGTACCGCTCGCCGTCCGTGATGACGCCCTGCTGGTACTGCTTCTGAACCTCTTCCACCTGCTTGCGGGCGCCATCCACGATCCCGTCCTTCTTGTCGGGGATGATCATGTCGACCAGTCCGATCGACACGCCGGCCAGCGTGGCATGGTAGAAGCCCAGCGCCTTGAGATCGTCCAGCAGCTTGACCGTGTCCCGGTGACCGGAGGCGCGGTGGCAATGCCAGATCAGCTTGCCGAGGAAACTCTTGTCGACAAGCTGGTTGACGAACCCGACCTGCTGCTTGTGCTTCTCGGGCCAGATTTCGTTGAAGATCACGCGACCGACCGTCGTGGTGATCATCCGGGCATCTTTGCTGCCGAACTTCGTGTCGCGCCCGTAATCGGGGTTCTGGAACCGGATGCGGTCGCTGATCTTCAGCTCGCCGTCCTCGTGGCCCAGCCGCACGTCCTGCGCATGGCGGAACAGCGGCAGCCCCCGCTCCGGCGCGTGGGCCGCGTCGGGGCGCGTCTTGCGCAGCTCACGCAGTTCGCGCTGGCTGAAGGACGTCAGGTAGTACATGCCCAGCGCGATATCCTGCGTCGGCGTCATGACCGACTGGCCGCTGGAGGGCGAGAAGATGCTGTTCGTCGACATCATCATGAGCCGCGATTCCAGCTGCGCCTCCACCGACAGCGGCACGTGCACCGCCATCTGGTCGCCGTCGAAGTCGGCGTTGTACGCCGTACAGACCAGCGGGTGCAGATGGATCGCCTCGCCCTCGACCAGCACGGGCTCGAACGACTGGATGCTCAGCCGGTGCAGCGTCGGTGCGCGGTTAAGCATCACGGTCTTGTCGCTGGTGATCTCCTCGAGGATGTCCCACACCTCGGGCGCCTGGCGCTCAATCATCTTCTTTGCGCTGCGCACGGTGTGCACGACGCCCATCTCCTTGAGGCGGCGGATGATGAACGGCTCGAACAGGACCAACGCCATCTTCTTGGGCAGACCGCACTGGTGAAGCTTGAGCTCAGGCCCGACCACGATGACCGAGCGGCCCGAGTAGTCGACGCGCTTGCCCAGCAGGTTCTGACGGAACCGACCACCCTTGCCCTTGAGCATGTCGCTGAGGGATTTCAGCGGCCGGTTGCCCGCGCCCGTCACCGGGCGGCCGTGCCGCCCGTTGTCGAACACCGCATCCACCGCTTCCTGCAGCATGCGCTTTTCGTTGCGGATGATGACATCCGGCGTCTTGAGCTGCTGCAGGTTCTTGAGCCGGTTGTTCCGGTTGATCACGCGCCGGTACAGGTCGTTGAGGTCCGAGGTGGCGAAGCGACCGCCCTCAAGCGGGACCAGCGGCCGCAGCTCGGGCGGAATTACGGGCAGCGTGTCGAGAATCATCCACTCCGGGCGGGTGCCGCTGCTGCGGAACCCCTCGGCAATCTTCATGCGCTTGGCCAGCTTCTTGCGAACCTGCTTGCTGCGCGTCTTCTCCATCTCCTCCTCGAGTTCGCCCATGAGCTCGTCGAGGTTGAGCGCCTGCAGGAGGTCGCGGACCGCCTCGGCGCCCATCTTGGCGACGAAGTTCTCCCCGTACTTCTCCACGGCTTCGCGGTGCTCCATCTCGCTCATCAACTGACGCGCCTTGAGCGGCGTGTCGCCCGGGTCGACCACGACGTAGTCTTCGTAGTACAGCACCCGCTCCAGGCTGGCGCCGGTCATGTCCAGCATCAGGCCGATACGGCTGGGCGTGCACTTGAAGAACCAGATGTGCGACACCGGAACGGCCAGTGCGATGTGGCCCATGCGCTCGCGGCGTACACGGGACACGGTCACCTCGACGCCGCAGCGGTCGCAGATCACGCCCTTGTGCTTGATGCGCTTGTACTTGCCGCAACTGCACTCCCAGT
>CAZJBP010000011.1:0-34031 GCA_964544115.1 uncultured Victivallales bacterium
ACGCCCCATGGTTGTGGCAGGATCGAGAAATGCCAGCCCCACACGCTCCAGCGCCTCGGCCGCGTCCGGCGCGGGACGCCCCTGGGCCGCCAGCTTACGGCGAACGCCTCCGGAGGTGAAGGCCCAGCGGATCAGGACGCCCGGCGCCCGCCGCGCCGCGGCGCGCCCGATCGCGTCGAGCGCGGCCTGCGCCTGCGGGCAGCTGGTGCCCGGGGCGGCGAGGAGGACGGCCACGGCGCTCATGGCGAGCCGCCGTCTTCCGGCTCCAGGAAGAATACCGGGCTGGATTTCTTGAACTCGCGCACGGACCACAGCATGCGCCCCTCGGGCAGTCCGGCGTCGGATCCCAGCCGCTGGAAGATGCGGCCGGCTTCCCCGGAGGTGCGCGCGTGGATCATGGCGTAGAGGTTGTACGGGAAGGCCGGCGTGGACGGGCGCTCATAGCAGTGCGTGACGTGCGGGCTGCGGGCGCAGACGCGGCCGGCCGCTTCGATGCGTTCGGCGGCAACCGGCCAGACGCACATGCTGTTGGCGGCGAAACCTAGGCGGCGGTGCCGCAGGATCAGGCCGATGCGGCGGATGAGGCCCGCTTGCTGCCAGCGGCGCAGGAGCTCGAGCAGCGCCTCCGGGTCCATCCCCAGTTCCACGGCCGCCGCGCCGAACGGATCGGCGCTGACCGGCAGCGAGCCCTGCAGCATACGCACGATGCGCCGCTCGCCTTCGGTCAGCGCGCCGGGCGAGGCGGCACCGCCCGACGACGCACCGGGATGCCGCGCCTCCGGCTCGCCCTCCGGCGCGTCGGCGCCGCCGAACACCGCCTCGATTTTGAACTTTCGCAGGGCCGGCAGGTTGAGCACGGGGGCGGGGGCCAGCCGCGCGGCAAGGCGCTCGAACTCGCGCGGCAGATCGGCGGCAGGCGCGGTCAGCGTAAACCACAGGTTCGGGCGGCCGTCGCGCTCGTAGGCGTGCGTCACGCCGGGATGGTCGGCGAAGACGGCGCCGGCGGCCTCCAGCCGCTCCGCGGGAACATCGGCGGCGCACAGCGTGCTGCGGTAGCCCAGACTGTGCGAATCGAACACCGCGCCGAACCGGCGCGCCACGCCCGAGTCGAACAGGTCGCGGACGCGTGCCAGGACGGCCTCCTCCCCGAGACCGGCCGCCGCCCCGAGGCACGCAAACGGCCGCCGCTCCAGCGGCAGCCCCTTCTGGAGAGCCACGAGCAGCGCGTCCCCCGTGGTTGTCGTATCGGCTTCTGGCATGGCTCACTTCGGTTCTATGGTGTAAAGGCCGGTCGTAATGGCGTAGGCGTCATCCACGCCCATGCGCTTCAACTCATGGCCCGGCCCCCAACTGTCACTGTAGAGCACTTCTCGGGTCTTCGGATTGTGCCCGATGATGAGCCGCATGTGGCCGCCGCGCGCCTGCGGGAGTTCGACCTGCTCAGGGACAAACCCGAGCACGACGCCCCACAGCAGCGGGCAGCCGGCGCTGATCTTTGCGTCGATGGCGCTGGAGAAGCGGTTCAGCTCCACCTGGCTGGGGCGCCGGGCGAGCAGATACGTCTGCCGGTCCATGCTGTTGTAGATATCCTGCAGCATGATGACGCCCGACGTCGGCAGCACAACCTCGGCGACCCCCTGCTTGCGCGCGGCGCGGTTATAATCGCCGACCAGCTGCTTGATCTGGCTGATGTCGGTGTGCTCGATCGTGCGCACGCAGATCCCCATCGGTTCGGCCATGCCCTTGATCGCGCGGACCAGCGACTCCGGGTCGGTGCCGCCCCCGGATGCCGTGCGCGCACGCTGGGCCAGATCGTGCTGGCTGGCGTCCACGCCGTAATAGCGCAGGATCCGCTCTGTCGACGCCACCGCGCAATACCCTTTTCCCCCCTGGTCGACCATGGGAATCCCGACCAGCCTCACGTCGCCCTTCGGAGTGGCCTCGACCCGCTCACGCAGCCCGATGGCGCCCCCGACCGCCTTCTGGGGCGTTACCTTGCCGACGCGCCGTCCGGCGTCCGGCGTAATCGCAAGGTTGACGAATTCGGGCAGGGGCTCGCGCTTGCGCGAGGCCGGGCCCTGGCGCCACGAATGAGAGGCGGCGAGGTAGAAGCACCGCGTGCCGTCGCTCCATGTCAGGGTCCGCACAACGCGGTCATGGCGGGTGTCTTGCCGGCCGGAAATGTCCCGCCCCGCGGCTCCGGTCAGCGCGGTCAGCGCCTTCTCGACCGAGGCCGCCCTCGCCGCGTACTCGTCCTCGCCAATGTCACCGACATCGCCCCGGTTGTAGAACGACAGGTCCACTCCGCTGACCTTCTCGCCAGCCACGCGAATCAGGGTTTCGACGACTGGCAGCCCCAGAAAGCTGGCTCCCGGCGCCGTCGAACGGGCGGTCTGCTGCTCCTCCGACACCCAGTACGCTTTCAACGGCTTGGCTGCAGCCGTCAGCTCGCCACGGGTGAGATCCCACAGGTTGGACGAGAGCACGAGCGCGTCGAGCGGCGACGCGGGGGAACCAAGGGTCGACGGAGCCGCGGCGACCCCGACCACGGCCGCGATCCACACGAGGACGGGCAGTAAGCGTCCACAAGACATGTTTCTCCCCCAACTGAAGCGGGCAACAGGTTACGGCTTGTACCGAACGCCGTCAACGAGATGCCCGACGGCCAGCAGCGGGTGTCGGACCATCATCCGCGGGCCGGCGTACTTCATGACGGCGCGGATCTTCTCACGCATGGCCGGCTTGTAACAGTGCACCGGGCATGCCGAGCACTTGGGTTTGTCGGCGCCGAACTTGCAGGCGTCGAGCCGCTGCATGGCGTAGGCGCGCAACGCCTCGCAGTCCGGGCACAAGGTCTCGCCGCCGGCGTGCAGGTCACGGCAGGCAAGGCGGATCATCGCCTCCACGGTCCGCTTCTCGCGTTCGATGCGGCGGCGCCCAGGGACAGAGGTCTGTTCTCGGTCTGCCATAGGACAGTGTGTTGAGGAGTCTACCTGAAATGACACCAGAATAGAACTGTTTATCGGTGAATGCAACCCGTGCGACGCTCATCGGCTGGCGACTGCAGCCCAGGGCTCGCAGAGCACCGGTCCGCGGCGCGCCGGGCCTCCCGGTAAAAGAAGAGCCGGCTATCGCCGCCCGACCTGTGGGAAACCGACGAGGGCCTTGCGCTCCTCGTCCCACAGCTTCAGCCGGACGCAGGACAGGCTCTGCCGGATCGTGAGCGGCGGCTTGGCCTGCAGCGCCGGGATGGCGTCGCAGCACTCCTTGAGCCGGTAGTTCGGGATGCGGGCCCCGAGATGATGCACGTGATGGTACCCGATGTTGCCGGAGAACCAGCGCAGCACCCGCGGCAAGTCGTAGAAGGAACTGCCTTCCGTCGCGGCGCGCAAGGCATCCCATTCGACCTTGCGCGCCCAGTACACCCCGTCGAACTGGTGCTGCACATAGAAGAGCCAGACGCCCGCCGCACCGGCCATCCAGATCACGGGCAACTGGATGAGCAGGTAGGTCCGCCAGCCCACCGTCCAGACGGCCAGCAGCGCCACCCCCACGATGAGCAGGTTCGTGAACAGAACGCTCACGTGTTCCCGGCGCTTCGCCGTTTGGGTCGGGAGCCGGTAGCGCAGCGCGAAGCTGAACAGCGCGCCCAGCCCGATCAGCACCACGGGATTGCGGTAAAGCCGGTAGCAGAGCCGCCAAGCTTTCGAGGAGCTCTCATACTCCGCCCGCGTCAGGGTCCAGATATCCCCGAAGCCGCGCGCATCAAGGTTCGCGTAGCTGGCGTGATGCCGAAGATGGCTGAAGCGCCAGTCTTCAAACGGTGTGAACGCCAGGATCCCAAAACAATAGCCGAAGAAGGTGTTCGCGCGCTTCGACCGGAAGAGCGAGCCGTGCACACAATCGTGAAACAGGATGAAGAGCCGGACCAGGAACGCGGCGGCCACCGCCGCCAGGGCCAGGGTCAGCGCGTACGGGGCGCCCCGCTGGACGGACCGGATCATCAGGAACCACACGGCGCCGTAGGGCAGCACCGTGTTGATCACCTGCCATCCGGCCTTCCACGTGCTGGCCGCCCGATAACGTGCCAGAGTCGCGTGCCACGCCGGCCAAGTGCGGCCCCCGCTGTGATCCTGCTGCGTTGTGGTGGTCACGACGCCTCCTTGCGCTCCGCTCGTTAGGAGGCTACCAAACCCGCGGCCCCGGTCAAGAATCGGACACTTGCCTGTGCTCTGCCGGAATTGGTAAAGTTCCCGCATGGTAATGAGACGCACACTGCTGACCGCTTCAGCGGTCGTTCTGTCCACGATGGTGTTCACACCTTCGTCGATGGCAAGTTACGCCTCGTACATCGCCCGTTCGAAACCCGTCGGGTGGTGGGGCATGAACGAGGCAGGGGGGCCCGCCCTGCAGACGACGGCGGACCTTTCAGGCGCGTACGGTGCGGCACACAATCAGGCGGGCGTGACCCTTCCGCTGACGTACCAGAGCGCCGGCACGGCGAGCCTGACGGATCAGGACGGCTTCGTCAGCGGCAGGGGAAACCGCGCTGCATACTTCGATGGCAGTTCGGGTTCAGGGGCCTACAATCACAGCACGAACCAGTATGCCGGCGCCTTTCCGGGGGCCATCTACCGTTATGAGAGTGGCTTCTCGGTCGAGGTGTGGGTCAAGGCGGCCGGTTTTGTGTCTGCTGACTCGGCGAGAGTCATCGGTGTCCGGGAGTGGGGTTTCGGCTACGTCGGACCCAATGGCCCGCTGCACTTCACGACCTTCGGCAAGCAGGACTACTTTTCGACGGCTTCGCTGCCCGCCGACGGCGCCTGGCACCAGCTGGGTGTGTCGTGGGACGGCAACGTCACGGCGACCTTCTACCTTGACGGGGTTGCCGCCGGCACGTACGTCGGAGTCAATGCGGGGCTCACGCCGATCAACAACACGTCGCCGAACAACCGCTGCAACCTGGGGTCCCGCGCGACGGACACCCAGCACTTCAAGGGCTGGGTCGACGAGGCTGTGATCTGGGGGCATCCGCGCACGGCCAAGGACTTCTGGGACAGCCACGAGGCCGCCCTCGGCGCATCTCTCGGCGCCCCCGTCCTCATCATTCGCTGAGCGCGCCCGCCGAAACGGCTCAGCCGATGGCCGCATGCCCTTCTTCGCCGGTCCGGATCCGGATGACCCGCGGCAGGTCCAGCACGAAGATCTTCCCGTCGCCGATGTGCCCCGTGCGGGCGCCGGCCAGGATCGCGTCGATCGCGGCCTGAACAAAGTCGTCGTTGACCGCAATTTCCAGCCGCACCTTGCGCAGGAGGCCGCCCGCCTCCTTGTGACTGCGGTAGATCTCGGCAATGCCTTTCTGGCGGCCGCGGCCCACGACGTTCGACACCGTGACGAGGTGAATGTCCCTCTCGGTCAGCTGCTTCAACACCGCGTCAAGCCGATCCGGCTGGATGATGGCGACGACATACTTCATGGTGGAGCCCTCCCCGCGTCAATCGATGATCGTGTACCCGGCCTCGCGGTGCTGGGTCAGATCCAGCCCGACGGCTTCTTCGTGCTCCGTCACGCGCAGACCCAGGACAAAGTCTATCAACTTGAAGAGGCCCCACGAGACGACAAACGCATACACCATGACCAGGACAACTGCCTTGGTCTGGACCAGGAACTGGTGGGGGTTCCCGTAGAACAGCCCGTCGACACCCGCCGGGTTGACCGACTTCGTCGCCCACAGGCCGACCGCCAGCGACCCCCAGATGCCGCCGATGCCGTGCACGCCGAACGCGTCCAGGGAATCGTCATACTGCCAGCGCGCCTTCACGGCCGTCACCGCCAGCCAGCACACGATCCCCGACCCCACGCCGATCCAGGTTGCCCCGGCCACATCGACGTACCCCGCCCCCGGCGTCACCGCGGCGAGCCCGGCCACCGCCCCCGTGATCATGCCCAGCGTCGTCGGCCGACCGAACTTCACGCCGTCCAGGATGCACCACACCAGGCCGGCAACGGCCCCCGCCGTGTGCGTGTTGAGGACCGCATGGATGGCCACGCCGTCCGCCGCCAGGGCGCTGCCGGCGTTGAAGCCATACCAGCCGAACCACAGCAGCCCGGCGCCCAGGGCGGCGAGCGGCAGATTGTGCGGCGGCGAGATGCCGTCCGGAAAGCCCGTCCGCTTCCCCAGCACGAGCGCCGCGGCCAGGGCCGCCATCCCGGCGTTGACATGAACCACGATGCCGCCGGCGAAATCGACGGCTCCCGCGCCGCCCTGCGTCCCCAGCAGCCCGCCGGCACCCCACATCCAGTGAGTCACCGGGTCATACACGAGGGTCGCCCACAGCAGGCTGAACACGCAGAACGCCGAGAACCGCATCCGCTCGGCGAAGGCGCCGATCACCAAGGCCGGCGTGATCACGGCGAACATCATCTGAAAGAAGGCGAAGAGCAGGTGCGGGATCTTCGGCGCGTACGGCGACGGCGCCAGCCCTACGCCCTGCAGGTGCAGCCAGTCGAAGTTGCCGACGAGGCCGGACACCGTCGGCCCGAACGCCAGGCTGTAGCCGCAGAACACCCATTGCAGGCTGATCAGGCAGAGCGCCATGAAGCACTGCATCAGGACGGAGAGGATGTTCTTCTTGCGGACCAGCCCCCCGTAGAAAAGAGCCAGCCCCGGCGTCATCAGCATGACCAGCGCCGACGCGACGAGTATCCAGGTGACGTCGCCGGGGTTGGACGTCATCCCCTGCGCCAGATCCCCTGCCTGCGCCGAGGCTACCGCCGCCAGCAAACCGACGACCCCGAGTGTCCCCGCCCGCCGCGCCGTCCTATTCATCGACCATGCCTCCCCGTCACCAAATCCGCATAACGCACAGAACCGTTGCGTTTACGCAGTATCCGTGCCGGGCGTTTCAAGAGCGGCCGGCACCGGCCACGCTCTTCCCCGAGCGATCTGGCGCAACCCACGATTCAAAAGGAAGATGCGGAAACTGGCTCGCCGTTGCGGCGGGCAAGAGGAATGGATCCGGAGGCAGCCCACGGCGTCCCGTGGGATTCCGCGGTGGCGACAGATATGTAAGACCAGCCCCGGGTGGCCGCGGCGAAAGACGACAAGGTTGTCAGGTCGGCTCGTAGGCGCAGTCGGGGTCCTCGGCGAGAAAGTCCGACGTGTCGGCGAAGGCGCGGGCGCGGCAGCCGGCGCACAGTTTGCGGTAGCCGCATCCGTGGCATTTTCCCTTGAGCGCCGACGGGTCGCGCAGCGCCTTGAACACCTCAGAGTCACTCCAGATCTCCGGGAACGGCCGCTCGCGCACGTTGCCGACCACCACGGGCAGGTAGCCACAGGGCTGCACATCGCCGATGCGGGAAATGAAACAGACGGCCGAGCCGGCGAGGCAGCCGCGGGTCATCGCCTCCATGCCGTGGCGCGGCCCTGCCGGCTGCTGGAGGCCGCGCTCGCGCGTGACCTCGTGCAGGATGCGGTAGTACTGCGGCGCGCAGGTGGCCTTGACGTGGACGCGCCCGCGCAGCTCCAGCGCCCGGTCGAACAGCCAGCGCAGCACCGCCTCCATCCGCTCGGGCGAGAGGCGCACCTCGTCGCTGATCTCCGCCCCGCAGCCCACGGGCACGAGGACGAACACGTGGAAGGCGTCCGCCCCGCGGTCGAGGGCCAGCTTGAGAATGGCGTCCAGCTCATCCACGTTGTGCTTGGCAACGGTCACGTTGACCTGCACGGACAGGCCGGCGCGGCGCAGGGCCTCGAACCCGCGCAGCGAGGCGTCGAAGCTGCCGGGGAGTCCGCGGAACGCGTCGTGTGTGGCCGCGCAGGCGCCGTCCAGGCTGATGCTCACCCGCTGGATGCCGGAGGCCGCGATGCGGGCCGCCACGCCGCCGTCGACGAGCGTGCCGTTGGTGGCCAGCGCCACGCGGGTGAACATCTTCGAGCAGGCCGAGGCGATGTCGAAAATGTCCTCCCGCACCAGCGGCTCGCCGCCCGTGAGGATGAGGATCGGGTCGCCGGCCTTGCGGATGTCGGCCGCCACGCTCAGGATCTCTGCCGTCGTCAGCTCGCCCTTCACAAAGTGGTCCTGCGCCTCGGCGCGGCAGTGCCGGCATGTCAGGTTGCAGCGGGCGGTGAGCTCCCAGAACACCAGTCGCAGAGCGTCGTTCACAGGCCGATCTCCTTATCCGTCAGGTAGCAGTCCGGCTCCGGGGCCCAGACGTCGCCGGTGACCGCCTCGGCCCGCACGCGGAAGTTTCCGTTGCAGATGTCCAGCCACTGGCACGCCGCGCAGCGCCCCTTCAGATGCTTCTTGCGGTCGCGCAGCTTCCCCAGCAGCTCGTTGGACGTGTCGGTCCAGATCTGGCTGAAGGGCCGCTGGGTCACGTTGCCGAGCGTTGCATGGCGCCAGAACTGGTCGGGATGCACCGAGCCGTCCCAGCTCACGCAGCCGATGCCCGTGCCGGTGCTGTTGCCGCCGTTCATGCGCAGCAGCTCCAGCACGCCCGCCGCGCGCTCGGGGTTCTCCTGCAGCAGCCGAAGGTACAGGTACGGGCCGTCGGTGTGGTTGTCGACCGTCAGCACCTCGATCGCCCGGCCGGAGGCGTGCAGCGCCTTCGTGCGGTCCATGATCAGGTCGACCGTGCGGCGGGTCTCCTCGTGGGACATGCGCGCCTCGGTCACCAGCTTGCTGCCGCGCCCCGTGTAGACCAGGTGGTAGAAGCAGACCCGCGGAATGCCCTCGGCCTCGATCAGGTCCAGGATGCCGCCCACGTCGGCGTAGTTGTGGCGGGTCATGGTGAACCGCAGGCCGACTTTGACGCCGGCGCGCAGGCAGCTCTGCACGCCGCCCAGCGCCAGCCGGAAGGCGCCGCGCACGCCGCGAAAGCGGTCGTTGGTGGCCTCGAGCCCGTCGAGGCTGATGCCGACGTACGAGAGCCCGGCGTCCTTCAGGCGGGCGGCGACCTCGGGGGTGATGAGCGTGCCGTTGGTCGACACCACCGCGCGCATCCCGCGCTGCGTGGCGTGCCCGATGAGCTCGAAGATGTCCGGCCGCATCAGCGGCTCGCCGCCGGAGAACAGAAGCACCGGGGCGCCGAAGCCCGCCAGGTCGTCGATCAGGGCCATGCCCTGCTCGCTCGAGAGTTCGCCGCTGTAGTCCAGGTCCCGCGAGTGCGAGTAGCAGTGCACGCAGCGCAGGTTGCACCGCCGGCCGACGTTCCAGACCACGACCGGCTTCTTGTCGGCCGAGAACTGCAGCAGGTGGGACGGCAGGTCTTTCGACCGGCGCCCGTAGCGCAGGGGGTCGGACTGTTCGACGGTGCCACAATAGAGTTTCGATATGCCGATCATAGCGTCAGGCGCTGGATGGGGTTACGGGATCGCTGTCCACTGAACACTGCCCACTGAACACCGATTACCGATCACCGATTACCGATCACTGATTACTGACCCCCCCCTCTCCCGGCCCGGCCTCCTTTCGTTCTTGCTGCTGATGCACGTCCGATTCCAACCCGAACAGGTCCCGCGCCACGCGGGCGTACTCCCGCCACTGCCCGTTGCGCGCGGCGCGGTGCAGCGACGCGCGGGGCGCCGCCAGCATCTTGTTGATGGTCTTCTGCACGACGGCGGCAATCTCCTCGCGGGCCGCCTCCGGCAGCGACGCCAGCGCCTCCTTCGAGAAGGCGCGCTGCAGGGCTGCATCGCGCACGGCCCGGGCCTGCAGGTCGAACTGCCGCATGAGCCCCCGGAAGTCGTCGCCCTCCGCCGCCACGGCCATCTCCACCAGCCCTTCGCGGATGATGCCCCAGGCCTGGTCGATGGCCTTCTGACGCCGCGCCAGGTTGCCGTCGGCCACCCGCTGCAGGTCGTCGATGTCGTAGAGGTACACGTTGGGAAGGCGGCCCGCCGCCGGCTCGATGTCGCGCGGCACGGCGATATCGATCAGCAGCATGGGGCGGCCGTGGCGCTCGCGCACGGCCTGCGCGACGGCCTCGGCCCGCACGACGCAGTGGGGGGCGCCGGTCGAGCTGATGACGATGTCGGTCTTCGGCAGGTAATCCCCCAGCACGTCGAACTGCAGCGCCTTGCCGCCATACTGCGCGGCCAGCGCCTCGCCGCGATGGAACGAGCGGTTGAGGACCAGCACCTGGGTGGCACCGCGCTCGACGAGGCTCTTGAGCGCCAGCTCGGCCGTCTCGCCCGCGCCGACGATCATGATGGTCTTCTCCGCCAGGTTCTCGAACACCTTCTCGGCGAACTCCACCGCGATCGAGCTGACCGAGACGCGCCCCCGGCCGATGTCCGTCTCGGCGTGCACGCGCTTGGCGGTCTGGAAGGCCAGCGGGAAGAGCGTCTGCATCGTGCGCCCGCACGCCCCGGCCTCCTGGGCCAGCGTGTAGGCGCGCTTGACCTGCCCGAGCACCTCCGTCTCGCCCACGACCATCGAGTCCAGGCTCGACGCCACCGCAACGAGGTGTTCGGCGGCCTGAATGCCGGTCTTGTAGTAGACGTGGTCCGCGGCCACGTCCGAGGGGGCCAGCCGGCGGCCGGTCAGCAGGGCGGCCAGCAGCGCCTCGCGGTCCGGCGGCTCCTCGGTCCCGGCGGCGTAGAGCTCCGTCCGGTTGCAGGTGGACAGCAGCACCCGCTCGGCCCCCGGCAGCCGCTCCGCCATGCCGCGCAGGGCGGCCGGCGTCTCCTCAGGACCGAACGCCAGCGTCTCCCGCAGCTCCACGGGCGCGCTCTTGAAGTTGATGCCGAGGACGGCGAGGTTCATGGCAGGCTCACGCCTCCCGTCACCGCGAAGTCATGCAGGCTGCTGGCGACCGCGTGAATGCCGAGGAAGGAGAACAGCACGAACAGCAGGCCCAGCAGCGCGATGGCCGCCATGCCGCGGCCATGGCGGTCCGCGTTGGTGCGCATGTGCATCAGCACCGCGTAAATCCCCCACGTGGCCAGCGTCGAGAGCACCTTGGGGTCGCGCAGCCATTCCGCGCCGCCCCCGTGCAGGTGAACCAGGCGGGCTCCGCAGGCCACGGAGAGGGTCAGCATGATGAAGGCCGCGCCGATCTGCGAGGCCATGACATGGTCCAGCGTTTCCAGGGCCGGCAGCCGCTCGAACAGCACGCCCAGGTTCTTGCGCTTGAGATTGCGGTCCTGGATCAGGTACGCCAGGCCCAGCACGCCGGCCACCGTGCACAGCGCGTAGCCGACAAAGGCCGTGGTCACGTGCAGGCCCAGCCAGCGCGGGTCCAAGGCCGGGGCCAGGCGGACCTCCTGCCGGGCGGCCGTGGCGCCGAACACGAGCAGTGCGGTGGCATAGGGGGCCAGCAGCGCCAGCAGCGCGCGCATGCGGGGGCGACCGACCACGGCCAGGAAGGCGGCGGTCATGGCCAGGCTGTACACGGTCGTCGCTTCAAAGCGCCCGAAGACGGGCATGCGGCCGGAGGCCAGGCCGCGCGCCAGCAGCACCGCCAGCAGCACCAGCGTGCCGCCGACCAGGGCCAGCCCGGCCGCCCTCGGGCGAGCCCGGCCGGGCTGCAGGAGGTCGCGGATCGACCAGAGGGATGCCAGGCCGTAAAGGCCGATGCCGAGACCCACGGGAATGCTCTCTGTTGTCACGGTCTCCCTCTCCGAAGAATAGCCGGCCCGCCCCGCGCGGGCGGAGCAAGAGATAACTCCGGTCAGTCTACCCCAACGCGGCGATCAACCGCAATCCCGGTCTCGACGCGAACGTCGCGCTTTCCGCCCGAAAAACGGCATTCCGGGCACACTCCGACGAATAAGAGCTTTGTCCCATTGAGACGATCCGACGGATCATGGTTTAATAGGGCCGTTGCGAATCGGTGGATCATTCCGTGTTTGCACGGTGTCGGTGTTCCGTGTGTGTCGAGTGGCGAGGAGGTCATCATGTCGCGTTCCGTCGTCCGAAGAGGTTCTTGCGCCCATGTGTGGATGGCAGGTCTGATCGTCGCCGCTCTGGCTCTGTCCCAGAGGCCGACGCAGGCGGCCGTCAAGCTCGTACCGCGGCCGTTGAGCCCCCAAGAGATCAAGGACCTCGGGCTCACCAACACCACGCAGAAGGCCGTCGGCATCGCGAACACGGGCATCGGGCAGCCCCTGTACATCGAGGCCCTGATCACCAAGGGCACCGTCGTCTCCAATGTCCAGTGGACGCTCGTCAGCAAGCCCACTGGATCCGCGGCGGCTTTGAATACGAGCCCGCTCCCCCCTTCGCTGGCGCCGCACGACCCGGGCGACAATGTCAGCTTCAGCGTGGCCGGGCGGACCCTGCTGGTTCCCGATGTAGCCTGCAACAACGCCAATGGCGACTACACCGTTTCGGCCAAGGTGTTCAAGCCCGGCGGCTCCGAGACCGCGACCAAGTCCTTCTACGGGTCGACCTACCTCGGGAACGGGCCCGTCCAGGCGGGCAAGAACCTCTGCGTCCTCTGCCATGAAGAGAAGATGGCTCCCTATGGGGAGACCAACCACTCCACCGCCTTTACCCGCAAGATCAGCGGCATCGGCGTCACGTCGTTCGGCGAGAACTGCTACTCCTGCCACGTGCTGGGGTACGACAAGACCGCGGGCGCGACGAACGCCGGCTTCGATGACGTGGCCACCGCCCTCAACTGGACCCCGCCGACGGTGCTGACCAACACGAACTGGACCACGATGCCCCAGGCGCTGAAGGATAAGTCCAACATCCAGTGCGAGAGCTGCCACGGGCCGTCCGACCTGCACCAGCGATCGCTCGGCAACACTAATTTCAACTTCATCGGCATATCGGTAAGCGAAGGGACCTGCGGCCAGTGCCACGACTCCATGAAGTATCATGTGAAGTCGTACGAATGGCGCCAGTCCGTCCATGGGACCCCCAACATCTATCGCACCGGTTCCTGCGCGCCCTGTCACACCACCGTGGGCTTCGTCAAAGCCATGGACCCCGACTACGCGGCCCGTCCCGCGCTGGGCTCGTACAACGAGGGCATCACCTGCGCGGCCTGTCACGACCCGCACGAGGCTGGGAATCCCCACCAGATCCGCAAGATGGACGACGTCAAACTCGGCGACCCCACCCTGACAACGGGGCCGTACGCCTATCCGGTTGCCGTGATCACCGAAGGCGGCAAGGGTAAGCTCTGCATGAACTGCCACCGGGTGCGCAACCGGGCGTCGGAGTACTACGTCGAGAACACGACCACCGCCTTGACCGGCAGCGGCCTCAGCCCGCACGAGGGCCCGCAGGCCGACATGCTGGCCGGCGAGAACATGATCGAGTACGGCATGCAGATGCCCAGCTCGCGCCACCTCTCCCTCGTGGAGGACTCCTGCGTGCAGTGCCACATGCAGGAGACGCCGGCCGGGGCGGCCGCGAACAAGGTCGGCGGCCACACCTTCCGCATCGGGTGGGATGGCGGCACGCCGACCACCGAAGCTGACGACGTGTACCTGACGGAAGCGTGCGCCGGGTGCCACGGGGAAATCGAGGATTTCGACTTCGGCGGCGCGGACTATGACCGTGACGGCGCGGTGGAGGGCGTTCAGAGCGAGATCCACGGCCTGCTGGATACGCTGGGCGCCATGCTGCCGAAGAACGCGTCCGGCGATGTCACGCCGTTTGTTACCCCGGCGACGCACACGCTGGCGCAGCGGCGGGCTCTGTACAACTACCTCTGCGTGAAGTACGACGGAAGCTACGGGGTGCACAATCCCAAGTATGCGGCAGCGCTCCTGCAGGCATCTATCGACGACCTGCGCGGCGGTATCGACGTCGACAAGGACGGCTTGATCGACTCCTGGGAGCGCGCTCAGTTCGGCGACCTGACCAGCCAGACCGGCGATGGCGATGCCGACGGCGACGGGCTCTCGAACAAGGAAGAGTACGGCGTGGGCACCGACCCGGAGGACTCGGACAGCGACAACGACGGCCAGTCCGACCTGGTGGAAGTTCAGGGCGGCAGCAACCCGCTGGACGCAGCCTCCATGGTCGACCCCTCGTCGATGACGATCCTGTCGGCCGTCGAGCTGGGCTACCTGCCGGCCGGCACGGGCACGGTCGTTCAGTTCCAGGCCATCGATGCGCTCAACGGCGGCAGTTGGTCCAACATCGGGCCGACGCGTGTCAGCACGGGCGCCTGGCAGTTCCAGCTCGAATCGACCAAGGATTCGGACAGCCGGTTCTTCCGCGCCATCGAGAATAAATAGGCTGTTCAGCCGCCCGTGCGGGGCCTTACGCTTCGGTCTCGCACGGGCGCGCTGTTTCCGGCGGGCCGCTCGGGGTGTCGTTGCTCAGGAAGGGGAGCCTCAAGTATGACTCAGGCACCGGGAGACTCCGGCCGTGGCATGCCCAGGGCTCAGTCCTTCGCGGTCTCAGCTTGGATGGTGCTTTTCCTCGTGGCCACCCCGGGTGCCGGGGCCAACGGTCAGGCGGCGGACGAAGCCCCGGTCGCCACCAACGCAGTGTCAACAAACGCGGTTGCTGCGGTCGCCACTAACGCAGTTGCCGATGAGGCGGTCGTGCCCGCCGCCGAGGCGACCCTTGCGGCGGCCACACCGGTCGCCGCGCCTCCCGTTACAAGCGAGAAGTCGCCGGACTTCTCCGGCCGCCTGCGCGCGGTGTATGACTACCGCTCCATGGGCGATGACAAGGATTCCGACCTCTACGGCTATTGGTATCTCAACGGCAAGGACCTCGCGGACGGCCACCTGGACCTCTACTCCTCCGGCCGGCACCGCTCCGACCTCGATGGCACCCACACCTCCTATGCCGACGATGCCTACGTCAGCTCCGACGACACGGACGGCGATCAGGACACGCGGGTCCTGCAACTGTACGCCGACGTGCATGACAAGGACGGGGATGTGGCGCTGCGCGCCGGGCGCCAGTATGTCGAGGTGGCCGACTACATCCAGATGGACGGCGCACAGCTGATGCTCTTCGAGCCGCGCGACCTCGGCGGGCGCGTGTTTGCCGGCAAGCCGGTCAGCTTCTACTCCCCCGTCTCGGGAGATCTCTTCGCAGGCACCTCCGTCTCCGCAAAGCCGTGGGACGGCAACGTGTCCCGCCTGACCTACGCCCGCTACGAGGACGACAGCGAGAACGCGGCCGACGATGCCCTCTTCCTCAACATGCGGCAGCGGGCGGGAGATTCCATGCAGGCGCGCGGCCAGGCGTCCCTCATGAACAGCGACTTCCGCATGGGCAGCCTCGATCTGTGGTATTTCGGGACCGATCGCGTGTCGGACCTGATGCTCGGCGTGCGCCACTGGGGCTCCTACAGCGCGGAATCGCGCGTGTATTCTCCGCTCTACGAAGTCCTGGGCAAGGCGTCGCCGTATACCTACACCTACATCCGGACGACGCAGGAAATCGTCACGTGGTTCCTCGTCTCGCCCGGCGCCGCGTGGCAGTTCATGGACAGCTCGGACGAGGACGCCCAGAACCAGGGCTATGGGCACTACGACCTGTCGTTCATGTTCGAGCCCACGCGCTCGCTGGACGCGACCCTGGCGGTGGAGTACTGGGACGTGCAGGACGGCGACCGCTTCACGGGCTTCAGCGGCGAAGTGCGCTACCGGCAAGCCCGGCTCTGGGAAGTCGCCGTGGGCGCCGCCTACCTGGACTACCAGTACCGGCAGTATTCGGACTTCTCCTACAGGTCGGAAGGCGGCGACGTGGTCCTCACGACGGATGGAACCTCGACCGAAAGCTCGCCGAACGTGTATACCTATTTCCTGCGCGGCAAGTGGCGGGTCAATCCGCACCTCGTGGTCCGCCTTCAGGGCGACATCGAGGATGATTCCCAGGAGAGCGACCAGGCCTACCGCGGCCGAGCGTCGGTGGAGATACCGTTTTGAACGCAACCCTTTCCAGATGGACGCGGGGCGCGGCCCTTGCGGCGGCACTCGCGCTGGTCGGGCTCGCCGGCTGCAACAAGGACGATCAGTACGGCCTGAAGTTCAACCACGCCCAGCACGTGGTTGACGCAGAGCTGGCCTGCACGCACTGCCACGGCACAGCCACCGCGAAGGGGTTCAAGGCTGTCGACCACGACGCCTGCGTGGAATGCCACAAGGACGAGGTCGAGTCGGACAAGATCACCAAGGACACCTGCGGCTACTGCCACAAGGTGAAAGACCTTGAGGACATCAGCGTGGCGCCCCCCGCCACCGGCGCATCGCACGGCGTGTTCGTGCACACGCCGGCCCTGAGCAACCTCTGCCAGACCTGTCACGCGCCGCTTCTCAAGCCGGGCCAGGACCGGGTGCCGCCCATGACCCGCAACGCCGTCCTGAGCATGCGCGACCGCGGCCACGCGCTGAAGATGGACTGCACGGCGTGCCACGTCGGCATGGACCCCGCGGCCATGCCCGTGAGCCACGACCAGAACTGGACGCGCCGCCACGGCATGCCCGGCGAGCAGGACGCGGAGCTGTGCAGCGTGTGCCATAAGGAGGAGAGCTGCCGCGAGTGCCACCAGACCATGGAGCCACAGTCCCACAACACCCAGTGGCGCCTCACGACGCACGGGGTGCAGGCCGACTGGGACCGCCGGCGATGCCAGACCTGCCACGAGCAGGACTTCTGCACGTCGTGCCATTCGGAAGTCCAGCCGCGATCCCACGGCGCCGGCTGGCGCCAGCGGCACTGCGACCAGTGTCATTCCAGCCCGTCCCAGGGCACCGGGTGCGCCACGTGCCACGAGGGCTCGCTGGAGACGCACCCCAACCCGCACGCCGCGGGCTGGAACTCGCGCCACTGCGACACCTGCCACCCGGGAACGCCTGAGGAGGAGACCTGCCGGGCCTGCCATCCGGGCACGATTGCCGACCACGTCAACCCGCACGGCGCCGGCTGGGCCACTCGCCATTGCAACACGTGCCACGCCGGCTCGGCCGAGGAGGAGAAGTGCCGCGAGTGCCACCCCGGCAACATCTCCGACCATGTCAATCCGCACGGCGCCGGCTGGAGCACGCAGCACTGCAACAACTGTCACGTCGGCACCGCGGAGGAGGCCTCCTGCCGCGTGTGTCATCCCGGCACCATCGCCGATCACCCCAACCCGCACGGCGCCGGCTGGACCACCCGCCACTGCGACACCTGCCACCCGGGCACGCCCGAGGAGGAAGCCTGCCGGGTATGCCACCCGGGCAGCATCGCGACGCACCCGAACCCGCACGGCGCCGGCTGGAGCGATCGGCACTGCTACAACTGCCACGCGGGGGCGGAGGCCCAGGAAGAATGCGCGATCTGTCACGAAGGCGGCGGCAGCGTCCTGGTCCACCAGAGCTTCTGGCCGCCCGTACACAACCGCTTCGGCGAGCAGGCCGACTGTTACTACTGCCACCAGCCGTAGGGCAAACCCCGCCTTGCGCTTCAGGCGGCGTTCAGGACAGGATTAGTACCTTAACCATCCGGATCGCTGATAAAAAACAAGATGATTACCACGGATAACACGGATAGCACTGATATGAAGTGGGTTGTGCTTTGTCATGTTGGCTTCCCCATCCGTGCCATCAGTGTAATCCGTGGTTGATTTTGGGTTGTGGGCGCAGCCCACTTTTGCAGGATGGCCGGACGTGTGCCCTACAGTCCGCAATCCGGACAATCCTGTAGATCCTGTCGGTTCCCCTCAGCAGCAACCCGGATCGCATTACGGCGCCGGGGTCGTGCCGATCTCGAAATCGATGGGCTCGATGCCGCACGTGCCGCGGAGACTGGCCTTCGCCGCGCCGGACACAATCAGGTCGAACTCCACCGGCTTGACCCCGACGGCTGTCGCCGAGAAGGCGGCGAACTTGCCCTCCGGGGCTATGCGCTGCGTGATATTCGTGAACGCGGCGGGATCACGAGGTACCAGGGAGAGGATCTGGGTGGAGCCGGCTCTCGGGATCCGCACGATCACCGCCAGCGGCTCCAGCGGATCTTCCGTCGACGGGGTAAACTGCAACGTGGCCTTGAACCCTTCGGGAACCTGCGTAATCACCGGCGGAGTCAGACGGAGTGCGTTCTTGGGATGGGTCATCGCCTCGGGCGCGGGGTTTGGCGCGGGAGCGGTCGCTGTCGCGGACGCGGGAGCCGGGGTCGGCATCACCGCCAGTTGGCCGGCGACTTGAG
Organism: uncultured Victivallales bacterium; assembly: GCA_964544115.1. Classification (GTDB taxonomy): domain Bacteria; phylum Verrucomicrobiota; class Kiritimatiellia; order UBA8416; family JADHWI01; genus CAZJBP01. The sequence goes on from CAZJBP010000011.1 coordinate 18,117, forward strand.
CCAGTTCCTGCGTCCCCTCCGCCCCGAACCGGTCACGGGCGGCCTGCTCGAACGGCGCGAGCAGCGCCCGCGTCCGCTGCAGTTCGGCCCGGGCCGCCGCGAGTTCAGCGGCCGCCGGCGAGGGCGTGGCTTCAGGGGTTGGCCCGGCCGGTCCGCGGCGCACCAGGACCAGCGTCGTTACCGACGACAGCGCGGCCACCGCCACTAAACCACCGACCACCCACTTCGCGCTCATCCGTGATCCCATCGCACACCTCGCTTCCAGTTCCAGATAGTCCGCCGCCGCCCCGTTACCCGCAAGCCCTTTCCGCCGCCCTCTTCGCCGCTGACTAACTTTCGTAGATTTCTCCCATTATCCGCCGAATACGTGGAATAAACCGCCTTGCCTAAGTCGCGCCTGTTGCGGCAAGCTTAAAGGAGTGTGGCACAAGGGTGCCTGTGTTTCGAACGGTTCGGAATCGGAGGAGTGTACCATGACGCGTGTCGTGCTGGTGGCCCTGACCCTCGCCGGGGTGTCGATTGCCGCGGTGGCGGCGGACGAGCGTGACCCCGCAAACTACGTGGGCACGAAGTCGTGCAAGATTTGTCACATGAAGGACGCCACGGGCAACCAGTTTGCCAAGTGGAAGGACAGCCCGCACGCCAAGGCGTTCGAAACCCTCGGCACGCCCGAGGCCAAGGCGGTCGGAGCCAAGCTCGGGGTCGACAACCCGCAGCAGAGCCCGAAGTGTCTCAAGTGCCACTCGACGGCCTACAGCTGGACGGACGCGGTCAAGACCGACAAGATCGCCGTGGAAGAAGGCGTGAGCTGCGAGTCCTGCCACGGCCCGGGAGCCAACTACAAGGCCAAGGCTGTGATGGAGAACCGGGACCAGTGCATCGCCAACGGCATGGTCTATCCGGCCACCAAGAGCTGCACGCTCTGCCACAATGACCAGAACCCCACGTGGAAGGCGGACCGTTACACGACCAAGGACGGCAAGCCAGTCGGCTTCGACGTCGATCAGGCGTACGAGAAGATCAAGCACCCGGCCGCCGCCAAGTAATCGCGGAGAGCCCATGACACGCACCGACGGGAACCCGCAGGACGCCAGCGCAGTGAGTCCGTCGAAGGACAGGAGACGCGGCTTGGCCGGCCTCCTGTCCTCCGTGCCGTTTGCGTCGAGCGTGGTTACCGCCATCGCGGCCGCCTGCGTGCTGGGGACGCTCCTACCCCAGGGCTCGCAGGTGGATGCGTACGTGCGGAAGCACCCCGAATCCGAGCGGCTGATGTCGCTGCTGACCAGCGCGGGGCTGACGCGGGTGTTCTCCTCATGGTGGTTTACCGCCCTGCTGCTGCTGCTGGCCGCCAGCCTGTCGGTCTGCACCTACCGGCGCTACGCCGCGGCGATGCGTCTTCGGGGGCGCCCCCGGGGCAGGGCGCTGGGCTCGATGGTCACGCACATCAGCATGCTCCTGATCCTCGCCGGCGGCGTGATCCGCGTCGTCTGGGGCGAGCGCGGCGACGTCGAGTTCACCGAGGGCGAAACGGCCCGCGCATTCGCCTCGGGCGATCGCATGGTGCCCCTGCCCTTCGGCATTCGCCTGGTCGATTTCCAGATCGAGACCTACGCAGAGAGCAACGCCGCGGCCGCCGTGACCGAGACGCTCCACGCGCATCTGCGGGCCGGCGGCGGGCAGTGGGAGCTGCCCGTGGCCGAGGGTGCGGAGAAGCGGCTGGAGGTGCCGGGACGGGACGGCGCGGCGGCGCAGGTGTTTCTCGTGCGCGTTCTCCAGCGCATCCCGGACTTCGTCGTCGACCCGTCGACCGGGAAGGCCGCCAGCCGGTCGGCCGAGCTGCGCAACCCCGCGCTCCGCGTGGAGGTCGTCCACGGCGCCGTGACCAACGCGCAGTGGGTGTTCGCCCTGCACCCGGACTTCAATCTGCACGGGGGGGGCGAGGCCGCCCCGCTGGATTTCCGCTACATCATCCAGGGCGCGCCCACCCCCGGCCGCCAGATGGTCAAGGACTACCGGAGCACGCTGGAGGTGCTGGACGGCGATACGGTCGTCAAGAAGAAGACGATCGAGGTCAACGATCCGCTCTCCTTCGGGGGCTACACGTTCTACCAGTCCGGCTACAACCCGGATGATCCGACCTGGACCTCGCTGAGCGTCGTGCGCGACCCCGGGGTTCCTCTGGTTTACACCGGGTTTATCCTGCTGATCGCGGGGTTGACCGTGGTGTTCTATCTTTACCCTCACGGACGTCACGAGGACTGACGCGGGAGCCGGACCATGATGACGATGACAACGCTGTTCGATATCGCCTTTGTCGCCTACCTGCTGGCCGTCGTGTCGGCGGCCATCGCCGTGTTCTCGACCCGCAAGCTCGCCGGCGCGGTATCGGTGGCGTGGCTGGCAGCCGGCGCGGTCGTACAGACGGCCTACATCGCCGTGCGCTGGATGGAGGCCGGTCGCGCCCCGTTCAGCAACATGTTTGAGTCGCTGGTCCTGTTCGCGTGGGCCGTGGCCGTTGTCTACCTGGTGATCCGCGCGCGCATCAACCTGCCGCCGCTGGGCGCGGCCGCGTCCCTGCTGGTGGTGCTGGTCCTGGCCTACGCCAGCGCGTTCGAATCGGACATCAAGCCGCTGATGCCGGCGCTGCAGAGCAACTGGCTGTCGGTGCACGTCTTCACCTGCTTCCTGGGCTATTCCGCGTTCGCCATCTCCTTCCTGTCCGCCATCGGCTACCTCGTCGTCTCGCGCGCCGGCAGCGAGGCCCCCGAGGAGACCCGGGACAGCATGGACCTGGTCACGGCCAAGACGATCGCCTTCGGTTTTCTCTTCCTGACGGTCGGCATCATCACCGGCGCCGTGTGGGCCAATTCGGCGTGGGGCACCTACTGGTCGTGGGATCCGAAGGAGACCTGGTCGCTGGTCACCTGGCTGATCTACGCGGTGTACCTGCACTGCCGCTACATGCACGGCTGGCGCGGGCGGCGCGCGGCGTGGATTGCCGTGTTCGGGTTCGCGTCGGTGGTCTTCACCTACGTGGGCGTGAACTTCCTGCTTCCCGGGCTGCACAGCTATGCGTGACCCCGGCGGCGCCCGGATGTTGAAACCGCTGGAAAGCAAAACGGAGAAACGAGCAATGCCCCGCATGACTACAACACGAGTTCTCATCGGTGCGGCCCTGGCCCTGGCGTGCCCGGCCCTCAGCCTGGCCGGCGAGCCGCCGGACATGACGACCCTGAGCGGCACGGTGATGGAAACCACCAATGCCAGCCGCTACACCTACGTGCGACTAGACACCGGCACGACGAACATCTGGGCGGCCGGGCCCACGGTGACCGTGAAGGTCGGCGACGTTGTTTCGCTATCGGGCGCTTTCCCGATGACGGCCTTCCGCAGCCAGGCCCTCAACCGCACGTTTGACCTTGTGTACTTCGCCGGCCAGATCGTGCCTGCCGGCGGCGCCGACACGAACGCAGCGGTGGCCCTGCCCCCCGGGCATCCGGCCATCGACCGGGCCGCGGCGAAATCCGGCGTGACGCTGCCGCCCGGTCATCCCGACGTGGCAGCTGACGCGGCGGCGGCGAAGGACGCCCCCATCGACTTCAAGGGCATCGTGAAGCCCGAGGGCGGCAACACCGTGGCGGAGGTCTGGGCCGGGCGGGCGGCGCTGGACGGGCAGACCGTCACCGTCCGTGCCAAGGTGGTGCGCGTCGTGCCGCGCGTGTTGGACCGCACCTGGCTGCACCTGCGCGACGGGACCGGCGCCGAGGGCGAGAATGACCTGACCGTCACCACGGACGCCACCGCCGCCGTCGGAGATACGGTGACCGTGAGCGGCGTGGTGGGCGTGAATCGCGATTTCGGCGCGGGCTACACCTACGCCGTGATCGTCGAGAAGGCAACCGTCAACCCCTGAAACCCGCGTGAACGGCCCGGGGCCGCAGCCCGCAAAACCCCCTCGGAACCCCGGCTGAGATGAGCGGCATCCGCCCACTCTTCGAGGAGGCGGCCGCCACATACGACCGGGCCAACCGGGCGCTGACCTTCGGCCTCGACATCCATTGGCGGCGTTGCGCCGCGCGCGCGGCCCTCGCCGGCGCCCCCGCGGCGGGCGCGCGCCTCCTCGACGTCTGCACGGGGACCGGCGACATGGCCGCCGCACTGAGGCGCCGCCTCGGGTCGCGCGGCCAGGTCGTGGGAGTGGACTTCTGCGAGCCGATGCTGCGGCAGGCTCTCGGGAAGCGCGACGCGCGCGACGCAATCTATGCGATCGGCGCCGTTCAGGCCCTGCCCTTTGCCGACGCGGCCTTCGACGCGGCGACGATCGCCTTCGCCGGCCGAAACCTCAACACCGACCGGGACGCCTTCATGGGCCGCCTGCGCGAGATCGCCCGCGTGCTGAAGCCTTCCGGCCTGCTGGTGGTGGTGGAGACCACGCGTCCGCCCGCGGCGTGGATGCGCGCCGTCCTGCGCCTCTACACCGGCGTGATCGTCCGTTACGCCGGCTGGGCGCTCTCCGGCCAGCGCGCCCCGTATGGATACCTCGCCAGCACGATCCCGCTGTTCTACACGGCCGACGAGTTCGCGGCGATCCTCCGGGAGGCGGGCTTCGCGCAGGTGCGCTACCGCTATCTCACCTTCGGGGTGGTTGCCGTGCATGCGGCGTCGATCCACGCTGACGCCGCGCGTTGATCGGCACGGGGGCGTCGGTCCGTCCTCAGCTCACCGCCCGCTGGCCGCGCTCCGGGGCGCCGCCGCTTCGGCAGGTGTGCTGTTGGTGTAGACGGCCGTCGGGTGCGAGCGGTCCACCGTCCACGTGCGGGCCACCCGCTTGATCCAGAACGTCTGCGAGCCACGCGCCGGCCGGCCGGCGGCATCGGTGTAGGCGTAAGGCAGGTCGACCGACGCGGCGCTCTTGCCGAGGCCGATCTTCGCCTCCTCGATCGGCGCCGGGCGGGCGCCGGCGGGGACGGCTTTCTCTTCGTGGAGCTTCTCGCACGCCAGATCGTAGATGAAGCGCTCGGAGGGAATCTGCCAGCCCCCGGCCTTGCATCCGGCCACCAACATCAACAACGCCAACAGACAAGCGGCTTTCATGGTTCTCCCGTCAAAGTTCAGCACCGCGGGCAGTCTACGTCACCACGGGTCAGCGCCTCAACCCGAAACGCACAACGGGTAGACGCATCTAATCTTCATTCTGTCGTTTCGGGGGCGGAGCCGGCATCGGCAGCGAATGGTGCTTAGTTAGGCGCTGCTTCCCGTCCGAGTCCTAATCTTGATCTTAATCGTAATCCATTATGCACGAGCGGATTAAGAGCAAGATTAGGAGTACGATTAAGACGGCAAGGACCCCTAAGTAGGCGCCATTCGAATCGGAATCGGCATCGAGGTTGGCGTGCCGCTCATTCTCGGGTAACGGCCCTGCGGGGTTTCGCCAATTCCGACGCCGACACCGAGATGGACTCGGACTGAAAAGGAAGGACGGTTTAGATGCGTTCGCCTCAACCCGAAACGCACAACGGGTTGGAATAGCCGGCCGCACCCGTGTAGATTACCCGCACCTTAGCCTTCAAGGGTCGGGAGGGAGTCGGATGCCAGCCGGAAAACCTGTAGTGTCGCGTCGCTCCCCGGCGGCGATCCGTGTGGTCCGCCGCCGGTCGGATGACGCCAAGTACCGGCTGCTTTACGAGACCATGACCGATGCGTTCGTCAGCGTCGACATGGCCGGGAGCATCATCGAGTTCAACCGCGCCTACCTGGACATGCTCGGCTATTCGGAGCCGGAGCTGCGGCGCAAGACCTACGTCGACCTCACCCCGGCCCGCTGGCACGCCATGGAGGCCGACATCGTCCGGAAGCAGATCCTGGCGCGCGGCTACTCGGACGTGTACGAGAAGGAGTACCGCCGGAAGGATGGAACGGTGTTCCCGATCGAGCTGCGCACGTGCCTGATGTGCGACACGCGCGGCCGGCCCGCCGCCATGTGGGCCATTATCCGGGACATCAGCGCCCGCAAGCGGCTCGAGGCCGCCCTGCGCGCGTCGCACCGCACCCTGGAGCGGCAGGTGCGCGCTCGAACCGCCCAGCTGGGGGCCCTGACCCACCGGTTGCAGCGCGTTCAGCAGAGCGAGCGGCAGCAGCTGGCGCAGATTCTGCACGAGGATCTCCAGCAGCGGCTGGCCGGGGCGCGGTACGCCCTGCGCGCGCTCGACGGGCCGTCCGGCGGATCGGTGCGCGGGCGCCGGGAAACGGCCGCGGCCGTCGATGACATCCTGGACCGGGCGATCGAGCTGACGCGGTCGATCGCCGTGGAGATGAGGCCCCACGCGCTGTGCAAAGCAGGGCTGGGCGCTGCCGTGCACTGGCTCGCCGAGGAGATGAAGCAGAGGCTGTGCATGGAGATTCACATGCAGCTCGAGGCCGAACCAGCCGACGAGGAGCTCCGGGTCTGCATCTTCCAGTCCCTGCGCGAGTTGCTGTTCAACGTCCACAAGCACGCCCGCGTGAAGGCGGCCCGGGTGCGCATCGGGCGGAACGGGCGAGAGGGCATCTTCCTTGACGTGAGCGACCGGGGAGTGGGTTTTGCCCCGTCCGCCCCGCGTTCGATCAGCAGCCTGGGCCTGTTTGAGGTCAAGGAGCGGGTCGCCGCGCTCGGCGGACGCCTGCGCGTGACCAGTGCTCCGGGCAAAGGCACCCGGGTCCGGCTCACCTTTCCCGCAGACGGCGCGAACCGCGCCGCGAATTGCTGTTTGCGCGGGCGGCCTGCGTGCTGATAGAGTCTGGCTCCCGGGAGGGACGCCGGACGCCGCCGCGCACCGCGGCGGCTCGCAAGGCGCAGCCACGGAACATGACGCCAACGCCAGCCAGACCGAAATACAGCCGCATCCTGCTGAAGCTCAGCGGCGAAGCCCTGCGGAGTAAGGACCACACGCAGAACATCGACCCGGACGTGGTCGCGCGGATCGCCGACAGCGTCGGCGCCGTGGCCGCCATGGGCGTGCAGACGGCGATCGTGGTCGGGGGCGGCAACATTTTCCGCGGCGCCAGCGCGCACGATCGCGGGATCGACCGCAGCTCTGGCGACTACATGGGCATGCTGGCCACGATCATCAACGCCCTCGCCCTGCAGAGCGCGCTGGAGCAGCTGGGGTTGGCCACGCGCGTCCAGTCCGCCATCAACATGCAGCAGGTGGCCGAGCCGTTCATCCTGCGCCGGGCCCTGCGGCACCTGGAAAAGGGCCGCGTGGTGATCTTCGGGGGCGGGACGGGCAACCCGTACTTCAGCACGGACACGGCCGCCGCGCTGCGCGCCAGCGAGATCGGAGCCGAGGTGCTGCTGAAGGCGACGAAGGTGGACGGCATCTACAGCGCCGACCCGATGAAGGATCCCGCGGCGGTGCGGTACGATCGGGTGACGTACAGCGATGCGATTTCGCGGTCCCTGCGGGTCATGGACGCGGCGGCCTTCTCGCTGTGCATGGAGAACCGCATTCCGATTGTCGTGTTCGATTTCTTCAAGAAGGGCAGCATCGAGGCGGTGGTGCGTGGCGAGGAGATCGGCACGCTGGTGACCGCGTAGCTTCAGAGGGGGGAGGAACGCCATGGGTCTGATCGATACGGTGATGAAGGAAGTGGACGAAAAGATGGCCAAGTCCCAGCACGTGCTCCACGAGCAGCTGCTGGGCGTGCGCTCGGGCAAGGCCTCGCCCGAGTTTGTCGAGAACGTGCAGGTGACGTACTACGGCACGCCGACCCGACTGCGCGACATCGCCAACATCTCGACCCCGGAGACGCGGCTGATCGTCATCCACCCGTATGACCCCACCGCGCTGCCCGACATCGAAAAGGGCATCCTGGCGGCGAACCTGGGCGTCACGCCGATGAACGACGGACGCGTGATCCGCGTGCCGATCCCCGAGCTGAACGAGGAGCGCCGGCGCGAGCTCGGCAAGGTCGTCCGCCGCATGTGCGAGGAAGCGCGCGTCGCGGTGCGCAACGTCCGCCGCGACGGCAACGAGCACATCAAGAAGCTGCACAAGGACGGTAAGGTGACCGAGGACGAGCGCGACACGACGCTGGACCAGATCCAGAAGCGCACGGACAAGTGCATTTCGAAGGTGGACGACATCCAGCAGGCCAAGGAGAAGGACCTGATGGTGGTCTGACCGCTTTCACGGTTGACCCTCGCAAACGGGGCCTTCTATACTGCGGGCCTATTCGGGAGAGTGTGTCATGGCAGAGAATCAGGACAACACCGGCGGCCAGAACATTCCGCCGAAGCTCGTGATCAAGCCTCTGGGTGTTCCGCCGGCCCAACCGGGTTTTCCGGCCTCCGCCTTGGGGCAGCCGCCGGCCACGGTACGCATGAAGGCTCCGCCACCCGCCGAGTCGGCCGCCGCGCCGGACTCACAGAAGAAAGCCACCTCCAAGATTCCGCTGAGCGAGGCGGTCGCGGGGCCGGACTCGACGGTCAAGACCATCCGGTTGCAGCCGGCCAAGCCCGGCACGATTACGCCGCCAGCCACGCCGCCGAACAGCGCAGCCGGGACGGCCGAGAAACGCAAGACCTCCCGGATCTCCCTTGATGCGGTTCTCGGCAGCGAGGGGGATGCGCCCGCCGACGATCAGGGGCCGAAGACCATCCGCCTGAAGAAGCCGAGCGAACTCGCCACCGTGAAGGTCGGCCAGAGCGCGCCCGCGACGCCCGTCAAGGGGGACACCACGGCCATTGCCGAAGGTGCGGCCGAGTCGAAGAAGAACACGCAAGCCATTCCGGCCGTGGACGAGGGCGACGACTCCAGCGCCACGCGCCGCAGGACCATCCGCGTCAAGAGGGCGGGCGGTGCCGGCAAGGTTGAACTGGGCTCAGAAGCTCCGGCGGCGGCGGCCTCTCAGCCCGACCTCGAAGAGAGCGTGGAAGACCGTCCGCACGGAGTCTTTATCTTCAGTGCCGTGGCGGCCATCGTGGTCGGTCTGGTGCTCGTGTATGTGCTGACCGCCCAGGCGTTTGGCCCAAACGTCTGTCTCACCCAACTGTCCTACGGCACGCCCTCGCTCGATCTGGCGTGGCCCGGCAAACTCGTGGGCGGGCGCTGACGGCAGTCGCGTCGGGTTCCCCCGCCCTGAAAACCGCGGCGCAAGCGCTGCGAAACACGGAGCACAGACCATGGCCGGAGACAAGATCATCCACGGGACTGCGGGCAACTGGCAGGCTGAGGTTACGAACTGCGCCGTGCCGGTGCTGGTGGACTTCTGGGCGGAGTGGTGCGGGCCCTGCCGGGCCATTGCGCCGGTGCTCGAGGAGCTGGCCGGCGAAGTGGAAGGCAAGCTCAAGATTGTGAAGGTGGACGTCGACAGCAACCAGGAGCTCGCCGGGCAGTTCGGCATCCGCTCGATCCCGACGCTGCTGGTGCTCAAGGGCGGAGCGGTCCAGGCTCAAATGGTCGGCGCGATGAACAAGGCGACGCTCAAGACCAAACTGGCCCCATTCCTACAGTAGCTCGCCGATCGCGCTACGCGCCGAGAGCCTCCTCAACCGCGCACAGCAATTCGTGGGCTCGCGGCGTGGTCAGGTACCGCCTGACCCCGGGGGGCAACACCCTCGATTCGGTTCCGGAGGGAGCGGGAGGCGGCTGGGCGTCGTACAGCACCATCGGAATGCTCCGGGTGCTGGGCATGGCTGCCACGATGGGCGCCACGGCGCTGGCCCGGATCACGGGCAGCAGTTCCTTCATCAGGATCACGTCCGGCCGGCTGACCGGCGCCCGATGCAGAATCTCCATCCCGGTTTTCACGGTTTCCACGCTGTGCCCCGCCGCCTGGAAAAGATCGGTCAGTTCGCCGGCAAACGCCACGTCGTCTTCGGCCAGAAGCACGCCCACCGGCTTATCGCCATCGCGGTCGGACGCCACCCGACGACTGGCGATGGTGCGCCGTACGCGATCCACAAGATCCTGTTCATTACATGGCTTAAGCAGGACCCCATCGACGGGGATCCCCTCCAGCCGCCGACTCCAATCGGTCTGGGCCGTATAGACCAGAACGGGAAACGGCAGAAAGCCCTCGGTTTCCGTGATGTGCTGCAGAAATTCGACGCCGTTCATCCCCCGGAGCTGCAGGTCGAGGATGACCAGGTCAGGCCGGTCGATCTCCCACCGCACGAGGGCATCTTCGGCCTTGGTGGCGGTCACCACCGTGAAATTCTGGTAACGCAGGCTGTCCGACAGCACCCGGAGCAGATGCTCGTCATCGTCCACCAGAAGAATGACATATTTGCCTTCCCGTACCACTCTCACATTCTAGAGCACTATGCGGCCGCATGAATAGTAGGAAAAAGCCTGATTCTGGGGTCAGGCTTCGATTCAGTGACGAACGCCTAGTAGGCCTTGGCGAAGACAACCCGGCCGGTGCTGGGCTTCCCGCAGGCGATGCAGGCGCCCGGGCCGCTTTCGGCGCGGTTGGACGGCAGACACCGGATGGTCACGGCGAGCTGGTCGTTGATCTTCTGCTCACACTCGGGACTGTCGCACCAGTGGGACAGGGCAAATCCGCCGTGAATCTCGGGCTTGTCGGCATTGGATGGGGTGAAGAACGACTGGAAGGCTCCGGCATCGTCGATCACGCGCGTATGCTCGTCGCGGAACGCGCGGGCCCGGTTGAGCAGCGTCTCCTGGATGGACGCCAGCACGCCGGGGACGCTCGGAACGAATTCCTCCACCTTCGCGCCGTAGCGTTCGGTCCGCGGCCGGTCCCGCCGGGCGACAAACACCGAGTCGGACGCGATGTCGCGCGGCCCGACTTCCACGGTGATCGGGATGCCCTTCTTGGTCCAGCTCCACGACTTTTCGCCGGCGTTCATGTCGCGCGTATCCAGCTCCACAACGACGGGCTTCCCGTCGTAGCTCTGGGCGCGCAGCTTGGCGGTCAGCGCTTCGCAGTACGGCAGCACCGTGGCGCGGTCGGCGTCCGTGCGGCAGATGGGCAGGACAACGACGTGGCTGGGCGCCAGCCGCGGCGGCATGACCATGCCGTTGTCGTCGCCGTGCGTCATGACCATGGCGCCGATGAGCCGCGTCGAAACGCCCCAGGACGTGGTCCACGCGAACTCCTGGCGCCCCTCGCGCCCCAGGTACTGGATGCCCGACGCCTTGGCAAAGTTCTGCCCCAGGAAGTGGCTCGTACCCGCCTGCAGGGCTTTGCAGTCCTGCATCATGGCCTCGATGCAAAACGTGTTCTCCGCGCCCGGGAAGCGCTCGCCGGCGGTCTTCTCTCCGGTCAGGACCGGCATCGCCATGTAGTCCTCGGCAAACGCGCGGTAGACCTCCAGCATGCGGACGGTCTCTTCCCACGCCTGGTCGCGTGTCTCATGGGCCGTGTGCCCCTCCTGCCACAGGAACTCGGCCGTCCTCAGGAAGAGCCGCGTCCGCATCTCCCAGCGCACGACGTTGGCCCACTGGTTGATCAGCAGCGGCAAATCGCGGTAGCTCTGCACCCACTTCGCGAACGACGCGCCGATGATCGTCTCGGACGTCGGGCGCACGATGAGGGGCTCCTCCAGCTCGCCGGCCGGCACCAGCTTCCCGTCCGGTCCGGCCTCGAGCCGGTGGTGCGTGACGACGGCGCACTCCTTGGCAAACCCCTCCACGTGATCGGCTTCCTTCTGCAGGAAGCTCAGCGGGATAAACAGGGGGAAGTAGGCGTTGACGTGGCCGGTGTCCTTGAACTTCCGATCCAGCACGGCGCGGATGTTCTCCCACAGGGCGCAGCCCCACGGCTTGATCACCATGCAGCCGCGAACCGGGCTGTTTTCCGCCAGGTCGGCCGCACGGACCACCTGCTGGTACCATTCGGGGTAGTCGTCGGCCCGGGTGGGGCTGATCGCGGTCTGTGCTTGCTTAGCCAAGGTGTTCCCCCCCTCAAGAAGAAATGGTGGCGGCGCAGGGATTCGAACCCCGGACACGAGGATTATGATTCCTCTGCTCTGCCAACTGAGCTACGCCGCCGCACGGGAAAGCCAGAAACAAGGCGGTCACGCTAGACCATCCGCCCCCCGCGTGTCAATCACAGGAGCTACTTTGCCAGCCCGGCCAGCTTGTCCAGCGGCAGCTTGGCGACGGTGCCCTGGAGGGCCGCGGGCTCAATGCTGCTGCCGTCGATCTCGACCATGAAGCGGCTCTTGACCATGATCTGAATCTCGCCGGACTTGCTCTCCCGGTCGTACTTCTCCAGCGCCTTGTTGCCACCGATCATGACGGTCTTCTCGTAGCCCGTCTCGGTCTCACGGTCGACCTCCTGCATGGCCCAGCCGAACTGCGCCATGGCGGCAAAGCCGCTCATGCCGCCCATGTCCTGGATCTTGACGCGGATCGAGGCGCCCTCGTCGCTGCTGTACTGGGCGTTGGCTTGCGAGATGACCATGCCCATCGCGCCGTTCTTTTCCCCGGACGCCTCGGTGCGCTTGAGACCGGGCAGCTCCTCGGGCAGCAGCGCCTTGAGCTCGCGGAAGTCGACGGGATCGACCGGCGCCGCGTTGGCCGCCTCCTCCATGGCCTTGGCCGCCTGCTCCATGGCCGGCGCCGCCTTCTGCATCTGTTCAGCCGCCGCCTGCATCTGGCGGAGCCCTTCCTTCATCTCCTGCCGCTTCTTGCGCATGCAGCCGCTGCACACCACCGCCAACGCCAGCATGACCACCACCACCGCAGTCAGATTCCGTCTCATGGTCCAGTTCTCCGCATCACGTCATTCGGGCCCCACGCCCCGTCCGGCGCCACTCGGCCCCGCCGGTCGTGTCTACCTCAGTGGCCCGGATTGTCCTGCGCGCGCGCGCCAAACTCAAGCCCGATCCGCGAGGCATTCCACGCGCCGCGCACCGCGAGGGGAGCAGGATAGAATCAGTATACCTCGTCGTGTGATCCCACATTCACGGGGACAATGGTGCTACCCTCGATCAGGAACTCGATCGCTATGCGGTAGGCGAGGTTTATCGAGACCGAATGCAAGCCCTCCAGCGATCCGTTGAGTTTGTGCAGCCGCAGTGAGGGATGGAAGGGGTTCAATTCCAGCAACTCAAGGGTCTTCTCATATTGCCCGAGCACGTCCGGATGCTTGCGGGCGAACCGGGCCGCCCTTCGCGTATAGCTGTGCGTAAAGACGATTCTATACTTCATCGCGCAGCCGCCGCATGTGACCTTTGATGGTGTCATCCGCAACGCGGCCGGCTGCGTAGTCGGCCCGTGCTTCGCGAACGGCTTCAGCGAGTTCCGACTCCCTCAACTTGCCATACTGATCCATCGTCATCACGACATAGCGCTCTTTTCCCCGGACGCTGATGGTGGCTTCTCCGGTCTCTTTCAGTGCCGATCCGAAGGCCGAAACGCCCCTTCTCTTGATGTCAGATGCCGTAATAGTACCCATACATAGACTCCGATTAGTACTATTGATCACACTATAAAGAGATCTATCCGTCAAGACGGATCGCAAGCACAACAAGGCTAGGGGGGCGTGATTCAGGAGCCAGAAGTCTCCGGGTCGGTGCCGACGGTCGATGGCCATTCGCACGGAGAGCCCGGCCGCGCTGTGTACACCCGCGGCGCGATGGGGTAGAATTGCCGCATGACCGCACGCGCAGATCTCGCACGGGTGGCAACTCTTGGCGCAGCGCTCTGGGCAGGCGCGGCTTCGGCGGCGGGCAGCACCTACTACGTTTCGCCCACCGGGGCTGACGGCAACACGGGCTCTTCGAATAGCCCGCTGCGGGAGATCCGCCGCGCCCTGGTGCTGGTCCATCCCGGGGACACCGTGCGCGTGGCCGACGGCCAATACCTGGGGTTCACGGCGTCCGGCCTGCACGGCACGGCCGCGGCGCCCATCACCGTCGCGGCCCAGGGCAGCGAGGCCTGGGTCCAGCGCACCACCGACCGGTCCGACAACCGCGACAACATCTTCATCACCTTTTCCTCGTTCCTCGTCGTGGACGGGCTCAACAGCTCCAACGCGCCGCGCGCCGCGGTCCGCATCGACCAGAGCCCGAACGTCACCGTGCGCAACGGCCGCTTCGGCGCCAACGCCACTTGGGGCATCTTCACCGACTTCTCCGATGACCTGCTGATCGAGAACAACGAGTGCTTCGGCAGCCAGACGCAGCACGGGATTTATGTCTCCAACAGCGGCGACCGCCCCGTCGTGCGGGGGAACCGCTGCCACGACAACGCGGCCGCGGGCATCCACATGAACGCCGATGTCAGCGTGGGCGGCGACGGAACGATCACCGGTGCGCTGATCGAGAACAACGTGGTGTGGAACAACGGCGCGCTGGGCGGATCGGGCATCAACATGGACGGCGTGCAGGACTCGCGCGTCTGCAACAACCTGCTCTATGGCAATCACGCCACCGGCATCGCGCTCTTCCGGATCGACGGGGCCCAGGGCCCGCGGGGAAACCTCGTCGCGCACAACACGATCGACCAGGCCACGGACGCCCGCTGGCCGCTGCTGATCGGGCAGGCGTCCGGCACCAACGTCGTCCGCAACAACATCCTGCACCAGCGGAATACGGCCAGCGTGCGCGGGTGCGTGCTCTACGGCTCCGCGGAAGACGCCCGGCTCACGGACGCCGACCGCAACACGTGGGGCGGCAACGCCTACGTCTCCACGAATGACGCCACCAGCCGCCAGACGCTCGCCGCGTGGCAGGCGTCGGGTCACGAGCCCCATACGATCGGCAGCTCCATCGCGAACCTGGTCGTGGCCGCCCCGGGCGATTACCACCTGAAAGCCGGTTCGCCCGCCATCGATGCCGGGCAGTCCCTGCCGCAGGTCACGACCGACATGGATTGGCTGACGCGGCCCGCGGGCGCCGCCAGCGACATCGGTGCGTACGAGTGGGGCGCCCTGCCGGCGGCCCCGGAGGTGCGGCGCATCACACTGGACGGCGCGGACGTGCACCTGGACTTCTCCACGCTCCCGGGCATGCTCTACCGGGTCGAGAGCGCGGGGGATCTGCGCGCCGGTTTCACCAACGTGGTGCTCGCCAGCGTGCCGGGCACGGGCCGCGTGGTGGCCGTCGCATTGTCCGGCGCCGGCGAACGGGCCACCGAGTTCTACCGCGTCTGGCTGACGCGCTGACCCGCGTCGAACTCACCGACGAGCGGCGTGTGGTCCGACGGGCGCGCGCCGCCGCGCGGCTCGAGGTCGATCCAGGCATCCGTGGCCGTCTTCAGCAGCGGGTCGGTGGCCAGCAGGTGATCGACGCGCCAGCCCATGTTGCGCTGGAGCGAGTTCACGACGCGGTAATCGAAGAACGTGTACCGGCCGGCCTCGGGATGGAAGCGGCGATACACGTCGGCGAAACCCCACCCCACCGTCTCCCAGTAGGCGCGGCGGATGCTCTCGTGGAAGCAGACATCCATCGCCTGCTTCTCGGGGTTGTGGATGTCGATCGGCTCGGGCGCCACGTTCATATCGCCCAGCCACAGCACCTGGCGCCGGGGCGTGAAATGCCGCTCGAAGTACGCCCGCAGCCGGCCGAACCACTCCAGCTTGTAGGCGAACATGGGATGGTCCAGCTCGCGGCCCTGCGGGACGTAGGTATTGACGATGTTCAGCGCGCCGAACCGCGCCCAGACCAGCCGCGTTTCATCCGCCGGCCCGCCGTCGTCGAACCCGAACCGCACCTCGTCCGGCTCATCGCGTGAGAGGATGGCCACGCCGTTGTAGCTCTTTTCGCCGCGGAAGGTGGCGTGGTAGCCGGCCGCGCGGATCGCCTCCAGCGGAAACTCCGCATCCTGCACCTTCGTCTCCTGAATGCAGAGGATATCGGGCTGGTGGCGCGCCAGCCAAGCCGTGACCGCCTCCATCCGGGCGCGCAGCGAGTTGGCGTTGAACGTGGCGATTCTCACATCATTCCCCCGACGCATCGGC
>CAZJBP010000012.1:0-32397 GCA_964544115.1 uncultured Victivallales bacterium
GGCACGGCGGGCGGATCGACGTGCGGAGCGAGGAAGGCAAAGGCAGCACGTTCACGGTTTGGCTGCCGGCGTGGACAGAGTCCGAGAGGTGACGGAGTGGAAGAGTGACAGGAGGGGTGACAGGCCCCGCCAGAATCATGTCCATCCTGTTAATCCTGTCGCATCGCAGGATAGACGACCATGAAAGAGCCCAAGACAACTATTCTGATTGTCGAAGACGACAACGCCATCGCCATGGGGCTTGAGGAAAACCTCACGTATGCCGGGTACGAGGTGTTGAGGGCCGCTGACGGGCTGGTCGGCCTGCGGCTGGGGCTGGAGCGGCGGCCCGACTTGATTCTGCTCGATCTGATGCTTCCAGGCATGAGCGGGTACGAAGTCTGCCGTGAGCTGCGCGATAAGGGTGTGCTGGTGCCGGTCATCATGCTATCGGCCCGGCAGGAGGAGTTTGACAAGGTCCACGGGTTTGAGATGGGCGCTGACGACTACGTCACAAAGCCCTTCAGCGTCAACGAACTCCTTGCGCGGATCAAGGCGGTCCTGGCCCGCGGAGCGCGTCACGACAGCGGGCCGAAGATGCACACCTTCGGTGACTGCGAACTGGACATCGATGCGCGCGTCCTGAGGCGCAAGGGTAGGGAGGTCGCGCTGACGCGCACCGAATTCGACCTGCTGGCGTACTTTTGTGCCAACGAAGGCAAGGCTTTGTCCCGTAACCAGATGATGAACGATGTCTGGGGCATGGAGTATTACGGCACCCAGCGGTCACTGGACAGCTTCGTCGCCAGCCTCAGATCGAAGATCGAGGTCAAGCCATCCAAGCCCCTGCATATCACGACGGTGCATGGCGTGGGGTACAAGTTCGTGAAGCATTGACACCGGGTAACGGGTCTGGCAGCATCTCGAGCGTATCCAAATGCGACGGTGGGAGACCGGTCCAAATGAATAAGACGCTTCTCGCGTGTGTGTCGTGCGTGGTGGTTCTCGGAATGGCCGCCATACTGGGTGCGCTGACGGGGTGCGAATCGGCGGACGGGATCGCCGGACTGACCGTTTCGCCAGAGTCGGCAACCCTGTCGACCGAGTCCAACACGTTAGTTCTGGCCGTTGCCGGTGTGACCAATTCCCTGGCTCTGCCCCTCGAGTGGAGCGTCAGCGACGGCGCCCTCGGATCGATCGTGGCCAGTTCGGGGTACAGCGCTACCTATCGTCGAACCACCGCCAACGGCACGCAGATCGTCACGGCCCGCGACCAGTATAAGAACGAAGGGTATGCGACCATCGAGCAGACGGCGGCACAGTATTCGCTGACCATGACTGCCGATGACACCACGCTGACATCGGCCACCAACACCACGACCGTCACGGTCTCAGGCGGTGAAGCGCCCTACACGTGGACGGTGCGGAGCAAGGCGCTCGGCCAGATCATCAGCGGCGGCACCAGCGACACGGCCGTCTATCAGGCCTACGCCTCCGGCGTAAACGTCGTCCACACCCGCGACGCCAACGGCGTTCTCGGGACGATCACGATCGAGCGGCAGTAGGGCGGTTGACGATTTTCGATTGTCGATCGGGGGCGTTCGCGCAGTCCCTTGCGTCCGCTGCGCCTCTTCGCGGCCGTTCTGACGACCCCGCCACAACACAAACGCCGGTTGAGGCCGCCCTCCCTCCACCGTTGGACGCGCCTGCTGCACCCCGTTGGAGGGCCGACGGCCCCGGCGGCCAAGGGTAGGGGATGACATGATGCACACGATTGGAGCCCCGAGTCTGCTGTCTGGCGTCAGTACCCCGCCGCCCGCTGACGTGCCCCTGTTGATTTTCTCCCTCATGTGGATGCGGGCGTCCCGGTAGCACGCAAGCGAAACATGAACAACGAGCGGGGGGGGGCGCACGCTGACGCCGAATCCGACGAAATCAAACCAAATCAAACCTCTTCAGGTCGCAGGATTCAGGGCTCGATGGAGAACCGGAAGGAAGGTGCGGTACGCGCGAACGGTTCCATGCCGGAAATCACAACTTGTTGTGCCCCCTGCGCCTCTTCGCTGCCATCCTGAAGGCCCCGCCACCGACACGCCCACCTGCCGCCATCCCGAACGCAGTGGGGGATCTACCGCCAGAGAACAGCACTGTAATTGGAGGGCCGACGGCCCCGGGGGCCATTGTACGAGATGAGCAAGAAGGTCGCGCCGCCAGCCGGTCCGGCAGTTGGCGCACGCACAATGCACCAGGCATGCGCAAAGCGGTTGAGGCCTCCCGCCCTCCAGCCAAAGGACGCACCTGTCTCGCCCTGTTGGAGGGCCGACGGCCTCGGCGGCCTATGCACAGGATGAGCCTGACGGTCAGGGCGTCGGCCGCCTGCCTCTCGTCATCTCGAACGCAGTGAGAGATCTCGGATCCACTCCGCCCCCTCAATTTCCACACCGTCTTGACAATTTCATGACAACTCACCCTTCGGCAGCTTGTTACCATAGCCGACATGAGAGTGGTGCAGAGTCGCAGAGGGCCGGCATTACAGGGCTTAGGGACAGGGCGCAACCGAACAATGATCAACCAACCCCATCGACCCGCCAATCCGCCGCCAAGCGGCTCGTATGCTTCGTTGCTCTGTTGCCGCTCCTCCTTGTTCTACTGTCACCTACCCCAGAAGGATCCGACCATGAGCATTCAGAATAGTGTCTTGGAACAGTCCCGTGGACTGTCAGCGGTTGCCTCCTCTAGGATTGCCGTGATCGGACTAATGATGGCTGTATGTGGCGTCGCCCCTGTCGTTCGTGCCAACGTCACGAACTCGTGGTCATTCAACAACCCGACGGACTACGAGTTCTCAAGCACAACCCAAGTAGAAGTGGCCGATGGAGTTGCCAAGCTCAAGCTTTTGAAGGATGAGAGGATTGACGGTGCCGCAAGTAACTACATCCCTCAGGTAACCGACCTATCTCGTGTGGCAATAGGCCCCAACGCCGCTCTCCGATTGAGCAAGACGGGTGGTAACTACGGCCTCACTGGATCAGTGGAGTCCAGGGTATTTGACGCAGAGGCTTCTGGGAATCAATGGCTGTATCTTGTTTCAAAGACAGCGGATACGCCGGCTGAGATTGGCCTGCCGGACACGCCAGTGGACCGTGCCGCGCTGGCCGTGTGGCACTTTGAGAACACCTATAACGAGGCGTTGTCAGGTGTCGCTGCCTCGTCAATAGGATCTCAGTTGTCGTTTTCTATGGACGCGCAAGTCGGTGCCGCCTCTCTAAGTGTGCCTGGAATTGTTGGCGCACGCGCGATAAGCCCCGTCTCAATCCCAGTGTCCTCCGCCTTCACGATTGCATTCTGGGTAAAGATTCCAAAAGGAAGGAATTACGATGGGGGCTCCCTAGTGCGTTACGCTATTAGTTTATCAAGCCCCACAGGCAGGCAAGCGGATATCAACCTTGGTGGGAGTTATGCAATAGGAATGGCGCCACGTGCGATAGGCTTCTTCATCAAGGGCGATGCGGGTGTGTCCACCAGTCAAGCGGGAACGTTTTCGGAAGTCGGTGACGGTGATCTCTGGCGCCACATTGTGGTTGCGTACGATGCGGGACAAAGCCCTACGGTCCGAATATTCAAAGATGGTGTGCCTCTACCGCTCTTTGTTTCAAAATCTAGCGGCGCGGTGTCTGGCATAAATCGAGTCTACTTTGGAACTCGCTCAGATGAGAATAGCGTGTTCATTGGTCAGTTGGACGAGGTGGCCATATTTGGTCGAGCCCTAACGGATCAGGAGATCGCCGAGTTGTACGGCCGGATGCGGACCGTTGCGTTTCAACTGCGCGCCAGCAGCAGTCAGTCCGACCTTCAAGCCCGTCCGTTTGTTGGTCCCGACGGAACTGGCGATACATACTACCAGCCTGGCTACGCCGAGACGGTTCAATCGGCGGCATTTAATCGAGTTGGACGTTTTGCGCAGTACAAAGCCTACCTATACGGACAGTCAGACCGTAAGCGGACGCCGTATCTGGATTCCGTGGGTCTTCGTGGGTCGAGAGTTTCCATCTACGACGATGTTCTGAGTGATTTTAGGAGGGCGAGCGACACCTCAGGCGTCGAGCTAGCGTACTACGTGCCCGACCCACAGACGAGCGTCCGGATCTCGAAGCGTCCCAATGGTGGCTACCCCAGCAGGGGAACCTTCACGTCTCGCGTATTTGACAATGGTGGGGCTGGAAACTGGTATCAGTTGCAGTGGCCGGTCACGAAGGATCTAACGGGCGAAGAGGGCGTCGTGTCGCTATATCACGCCGAGGGCGGCTGGGGTGACGCGGGGCCGTTTGGTAAGAGCGCAACGAACGTGACAGGTGTAGCATTCAGCTCCTATGCGAAAGTGGGGGCACAAGCAGCCGTGTTCAGCGGAAGCGGGGCTGCCAGGATAGGCTTTGTGTCGACGAATTCGATCTATGCGCTGGAATGCTGGATTGCCGCGGACAGCATCGACACTCCGGTGGTGGAATTATGCAGTCTCCCGTTCCCTGTGGGTATTGCCGTCACAAACGGCATGGTGACCATCGAAGGTACGCTGTCCGGTGACGTCAGGATATATGTCAACGGTCGAGGTGAGTCGCGTAGACTTCTGCCAGGATGGAACCACGTTGCCGTCGTGTGTGCGGCGCCTCTTCCGATCTCCAATCTGGTCGTGGGGCGCACTCAGAGCGGCTGGTTCAGCGGCAAGGTGGATGAACTGGCCTTGTTCTCAGCGCCGCTCAACGAACAGCAGATTTATGGACACTACCTGAGGATGTCGCCTGACACGGCGGGCCGGCCAGGCTTCCAGGTGAGGGGTGGCAACACACTGCCGCTGACCAGTCCCTTCGTCGGTCCTGGAGGTTCGGCCGCCGATACGATTCGTGACTACACAGGAGGAGGTGGCCTCGGAAATATCCCAGGAACGGAGAGCAATAAGCGATACTTGCAGTATCGTATTGTGCTCGCCGGCGATGGAGAATTCACGCCCTCGGTGGAGTCCGTCACCGTGCGGACGTTGGAGGGATTAGTTTTTACAGATACTACTGCGGCCGACTTTGGCGCAGGGGAGGCCGGGGCGGGAGGGACCGTTGTTCTCGGCGACCAAATCGGACTCGAGCAACTGGGCTCTGAACCAGGTTTGATTAACATGCTGCCCGAAGCGGATATGGCGGGGCTCTGGCATATGGACGAGGCAGCTTGGAGCGCGAGCGAACTCGTTTTGGATTCTTCCCTCAATTCAGGTAGAAGCGGCTTTCCCTTCAATGGCATCGTTGCGTCGACCTCGGCGCGAGTGGGTACGCATTGCGCAGCATTTGATGGCGTCAACGACTACATCGAGGTCCCGGGTTTTTCCCTGCCAGCCCAATTCACGGTCATGGGCTGGTTCCGCACGCGGCAGTCCAGTCGCACGGCTCTGTTCTCCCGGACCGACGGCACGTTCGCGCTGGAACTGAACAGTGATGGAACACAGAACGTCCCCGGAGTGGCGGCGTTGGTCTTGATGAACGGGACAAGGCGGGTGGTGACGGCCCGGACAGGAGGCATCAATGACGGCTCCTGGCATCATATAGCCGGGGTCTGCAACGGGACGCACGTACACATCTTCGTGGATGGCGTAATGGTGGGATCGAAGAGCGCTGGGTCTAATTTCGGTGGGTTAAGCGGAGTCAGTGGGTGGATCGGGCGGCTGAGTGGCGTTTCGTCCGGAGGGTACCTCAGTGGTTCAGCCGACGAGATTGCGGTGTTCAGTCGGGCCCTGAGCGAGAAAGAGATCGGCCGGTATCTGGCTGCGGGGGCCAACACGCAGGCCAAGGGCACGTATGAGAGTTCCGTGTTTGACGCCGGCCAGCCCGCCATCTGGGAGCGAATATCGTGGAGGGAGAACGGTCCGCTGGGGGACCCATTGGTGGCGGAGAGTGACGGGGCTGTTGAAGCCCTCTGGCATATGGATGCCATCGCCAGCGGGAAGGTTGCTGATGCCACAGGTCACTCACTGGACGCGACCGTAGGTGCCGGCGCGACCCTCGATGCAGCAGGCAGATTCGGCGCATGCATCAACTTACAGGGTGCAGGAGCACTGCAGGTGCCGCATTCGACGAGTCTGGAGGCTGACGCTTTCACGGTCGAAGCATGGATACATCCAGAGCAAGTGTCTACCGTAACCCTGTTCGAGAAGTCCGCAGGCGGCGACGGGTACCAACTGGCGCTTGACGGGGATTCCCGCCCGTACTTGCGCGTTGGTGCATCAACGTGTAAAGCAATCGGTGGAGTGGCTGGTGGGGGTTGGACGCATCTGGGGGCTTCTTACGACGGCGGGATGCTGCGGCTCTACGTTAACGGTTTTGTGGTAGGCGAGACCGCTGGATCAAACCTCCTGATCGCGAGTGGTTCGCCTCTCTGGATCGGCCAGAAGTCCGACGGCAGCGAGTCCTTTAGGGGGCGTATAGACGAGGCGGCATACCACAATGTCGCATTGACCCCCGCCCAACTGTTTGATCATGCGCGATCAGGTTTTGCAGCCATGAGGTTCCAGGGCCGGGCGGCTGATGACCTGCCGGCGCTGGCGTCGAAGCCGTTCTGCGGCCCAGACGGCGCAACCAATTCATACTTTGGCACCTCCATAGGAGAGTCCATGCTAGGTGGGATTCCGCTGGGCAGGTATTTCCAATACCGTCTAGAGATGGCTACCGAGAATGGGCAGCTTGACCCGGTGTTCTATGGCGCGACGATTAGCCGTGCCAGTTATGCGACGATCAACCCTTGGGTGGCCGTACGACCCGCGGCGGGTTCAGCGTTTGTGGGTGAGTTGCTGGCATATTCCCACGTCATGCAGACGAACACGTCGAGTACGGTGAGGTATCAGATCACCGGAGATTCGGGCGCCGTGCCGCGTTGGTTCTACTGGGACCAGGCAGGCAAGGCGTGGACGGAGGCGACATCCTCCGGCGGGGACGAGTTCGCATTCCAGGCCAGTCTTGTTGACGACGTCACAGCGAACATAGGGACCTTCTACAAGCAGATCTACGACAAGAACGGTGGCAACTTCCGGTTCAAAGCCTTTCTGCATTCAAAGGGAAACGATCAGGTTGCCCTTGATCAGGTGAACGTTGTGAAGTCCGAGGGGCGGATCACAGTGCTGGTCCCGAACGGCGGCGAAGTCGGTCAGAGGGCTTGGCTGGTCGACACACCGTACACGATCCGATGGTCATCGTCGGGAAAGGTCAGCAGCAATCTCAGGATCGAGTATTCCCGTGACAACGGACAGACTTGGACCGTGATCGCATCGGGGCAGGCAAACGACGGATCATATGAGGGTTGGCGGACGCCGCCCGCTCCAGGCAGCCAGATGCTTGTTCGCATCCGGGACATGAGCGATGCGACGGTTCAGGATGCGTCTGATGCGCCCTTCGAGCTCGTCGACGTATTCCAGGTGACCGTGCCCAACGGTGGTGAGACCTGGTACCTGACCGAAACCAACCGCGTGCAGTGGATCGCGCCGGGTTCGGCAGCAGCGCGGGGCGGACAGGTTGACATCCGGTATGCGGCGGATGGCTCCACGTTCGACTATACGATTGCCAAGTTCGTCGCGAATGCCGAGGGTTCCACGAACAACTCGTATGCCTGGGCGGTTACACCAGGACAGACGCCGATGCCACTGCCCACGGTCGGAGGCAGGATCCGCGTGCACTCGGCTGACAATCTGGATGCGCAGTTCAACGGGCAGGATGATTCCGATGGCACTTTTACACTGGGGGGCATAGCCATTGTGAATCCAGCGCAGGGCGCGTATGTCAACAACGGGAAGCAGATCAACCTGACCTGGTGGTCTGCGCTTGCCGGTTCACACGTGGCCCTCGATTTCTCGCGGAACAACGGGGTGACCTGGACGAATGTTCTTCCGTCGCTGGCTAATCAGGACGGCCAGAATATCTACCCATGGAACGTCAACCTGGCGCCATCGGACACCGCGCGGCTAAGGATGCGGTCGTTGAGTAATCCGAAAGTGCGGGGAGTTTCCGGAACCTTCCAGCTGGCCGACATCCGGATCACGGCACCAGCCGCTCAGGCAAGTTGGGAGCTGCGCCAGAGCAAAGTCATCCGCTGGGAATCGGGGGGCGCGGGCGACCGAGTGAACCTCTACTATTCGGCGAATGCCGGGGCCCAATGGACGCTTATCCAATCCAACGTGGTGAATGCCGTCAGCAACGCTTTTACGTGGACCGTAGCACCGTATCCGAGCGGAACGGCACGCATCCGGGTGGTGTCGCAGTTGGACCCTGAGAACCTGCGCGACGAGACGGCCGACTTCAACATCGCTGGCGTGCGCATTGCTTATCCCAACGGCGGCGAGATATGGCCGCTGGGTGGCACAGACGCAATCCGATGGGAGCACCGCGATGCCGGGTCGGAAGGTGCCCTTTACGTTTCGCTGAATGGCGGCACAACGTGGACCTACCTTGGGGCACGAGGCATGGGCAACCAGTCGATCAACTGGCGCCCCGACTTCCCAACCGCCAGGGGCCTGGCAAGAATCGATGCCGTCAGCCCGCCGGTCGGCGCGGTGGACATGAAAGACCAGTCGGACGCCTTCTTCACCGTTGGTGGAATTGTCGTGACGGCGCCAACAAACAGCCAACTGATCACGATCGGTGACCTGGCGAGCGTCAGCTGGACGTCGGCGGGAGCGGCTGCCTCCGGGGGCGACGGGTTTGCGCGGCTCTATTACCTGACCGGTGGCCAGTCCAACCTCATCGCAACCGTGGCCAACAATGAGAACCCGCCCGGTGCGAACGGCTACCAGTGGAACGTGCCGGCCGCGTTGACTCCCTCAACGAGTGCGAAAGTGGTTGTACGCTCGGGTCCATTCAAGGGTGAGTCGCCCGCCTTTACCTTGCGCGGCATACGGTTCAAACAACCTACCGACGGCTCGGTCTTGGACATCGGGTCGCGGACAACCGTGACCTGGGACCGTGCCGGCCTGGATTCGTCGGCACAGGGCTTCATCTTCCTGTCCGCCGACAATGGACAGACATATGAGGCGTCGGCGATCAACATCAGTCCCATTAAGGTGGTGGACGGAATGTTCCAATGGGACGTCCCGACCAATGCCATTCCGAGCACGGAGGCTGTGTTGAAGTTCGTCGTGCAAACATCCCTGAGCCCGAAGGATGTTAACTACTCAGTCACGAGCCGGCCCTTTATCCTTCGCGGCATGAAGATCGTCTCCCCGAAACTGGGTGACGGATGGGCGCACGGGTCAAGCAACCAAGTGCACCTAGTTGCCTCGCGAGCCGGATCGTTTGTATCGATCTATTACTCGCCTGACGGGGCCACATACGATTTAGCCAACCCGGTCGTGCGCAACCTCCCGCTTCAGGACGGGCACAGCCACATCCCGTGGCGGGTTGAGGCGTTCCGGCTTCCCAGCACGACAGCCCGCCTGAAGGCCGTTTCATCCGTGGCGACCACCCTTTCAGAACCTTTCACCTTGAAGGGGGTCAGGGTTCTCCGTCCTTACGCAACAGACATCTGGGCCGTAGGTGAGACGAACACCATCACTTGGGTGGGCGTAGGGACGGCGAATGCGTACGATGTCTTTGTCGAACGACCGGGCGGGCCGAGTGTCCAAGTGGCCGCGGCGTATGCGGGCACGTCACTCACGTGGGCGCCCAACGCCTCGGTGGTTGGGACGGGTGTGACCGTGCGCGTCCGCGACGCAGGTGGATACGTCGGCACGTCTGACGTCTTCCGAATCGTATCGAATCCCACGGTGATCATCAGTAGCCCGGAGCCGGGCGACTTCTGGCAGGTCACTGACACCTACGCGATCACCTGGAGCCGGGGCGGCGGCATGACCAATGACTTCTCCGTCTATTCATCAACCGCACCGTACAGCAGCAGCAAGTTGCTCTACAAGGGCCCGGCGGCGTATGACGCGGTGAACAACGCCTTCAGCTATCCATGGACGATTCCTGACGAGCTTGGACCGACGAAGATCACCGTCGTCAACAACGGCAACGCATCCATCCTGGATGAGTCGGCGGAGTTCTACATTGTGGGCAAGTTCCAGCTTGTGTCCCCGAACGGTGGCGAGCAGACCCTCTTTGCCCGCAAACCGGCAACGGTGGTGTGGTACACTTGGGGGAGTGTGCAGGAGGTGAATCTGTACTACTCGATCGATCCGCTGCACGCAGACGGGACGTGGGTGAAGATCAACACGACGCCCGTTGCGAATCCGGGTCATGGCACTGAACCTTCGACTTACCAATGGGAGGTAGCCGACCTGGGGGGCGCGATCGGCAATGTGAGGGTGCGCGTGGAACAGGCGGACCGGCCAGGCGCGTATGACGACTCCGATGCCGATTTCTCGATCAACTACTACACGATCGTGTGGGACGTCGTCGATGAGAAGACCGGCCAGCACCTCAGCAACCTGAGCGTGACCGAGAGCAGCGGCGTGTCCGCCTCGGGCCTGACCGCCCCCGTGACGCGCAAGTACCCGTATGGACGGTTCGACACGGTCTGGTCGCGCGAGTATTTCTACGACAACGTCCTTTTCAACTGGCTGTCCGAGCCGTCGCGGACGATCCAAGTCACCATGAAGCGGTCGGATGTCGATCCCGATTACAGCGTCCGGGCCAACTTCACGTATGAGGGCGGGGTGAATGACCGCCTCGCCATCTACGCCTGGATCGAGCGCGGCGGGGCGGTGCAGCCCGATCCGACGAAGTGCACCGTCTACGTCTATGACGTGGACGGCAATTCGGTGACGAACCTTATCTCTACGACCCCGCAACCTACCACGGGGGTGTTCCGGTATAGCTGGGACCAGGTGACGAAGACGCTGACGCGCGGTCAGACCTACTATGCCAAGGTCGAGATTCTGTATTCCGGGCAACCGTATTCATCGGTCATCACCTACACCCTGCGGCTGGCCGACACGGAAGGTCTTCACACGGCGGTGGTCTCGATCAGCAGCAACCTGACGGACCTTGCCACGGCCCAGGCGCAGTTCCGCAGCGCGACGACGGCGGCGCTGGGCACGCTGCTGACCAACACGGCCTCCATCGCTACGGGCGTGTCGGCGCTGACCACCAGCCTGGAAGAGCGAGTGATAGCACCCCTCAACGTGCTGACCTCCGCAGTGGTGGGCGTGATCGCGCCCGCCGTCACATCGACGCTGGCGCAGGTGACCGCGCTCGAGGCGCAGGTGGACGAGCGCACGGCGCGCATCCTGACGCGCGACGGGGTGGTCGCCCTCGGGTCGGTCAACACGATCCTCTACAAGACGCGAGCCGGCTACGGGACCGGCGTGCTGCTGTCGGTGACCCGCCCGGACGGTACGGCGGTGCTGGGCGGTCAGGCCATGCGTGAGGTGGTGGGCGGCATCTACGAGCTGGAAGTGACGGCCAGCTGGGGCCTCGGCTCGTACATCGTGACCTGTACCGACCCCAGCGGCAAGGCACGCGACAGCACACCGCTGCGCGTCGTCGCCAAGGACCTCTACAACGTGCCGATCATGATGACCGGGATGAGCAACGATCTCCGTCGCGTCGAGTCGGAGATCCTGAACATGTCCGCGACTCTAAGCTCGGTCTCCAACGCGACGGTCAAGCTGGACGAGATCATCGTCAAACTGGCCGCGCTGACGAACCTGGACACGCTGGCCTCTGCTATTCAGGGGTTGGACCTCTCCGCCCTGACGAACGTGACAGCGATGACCGGCAAGATCGACGACATCCTGACGGGCGTCCAGGGCGTGCAAACGACCATGGGGGCCCTGACGAACTTGGATGACATTGCCGCCGCGGTGGGCAAGATCGACGTGTCCGCGCTGACCAACCTCACGGCCCTGTCAGGCGACGTGGGCAGCATCTTGACGACCGTTGGGCGGCTCCAGAGCAGCTCCTCCGACGTCAGCAACCGGCTGACCCAGCTTGACCAGGCCTTCCGCGGGGTCCAGTGGTCGGCGCTGACCAACATCCAAACGCGGGTCGGGGATATCCAGACGGCGCTGGGGGCCCTGACGAACCTCACCGACATCGCGGATGCCATCCAGAGCATTGACCTCTCGGCGCTGACGAATATCGGCGCCGTGGCGACCGACATCCAGGCCTTGAGAACGGAAGTCGGCGGCATCCGGACCGATCTCGGCATCCTGACCAACATTGAGACGCGGATCGGCGGCGTCGAGACCGCGCTGGGGGCCCTGACCAACTTGGATCAGATCGCAGCGGCCATCCAGGGCATCGATGTGTCTGCCCTGACCAACGTGGCGTCCCTTGCGGGAGACCTGGCGCGGGTGGAGAGCGGCGTGTCGTCCTTGAGCAACGCGATGGCCAAGGTCGACTGGAACTCGCTGACGAACATGCCGGGCATTGCCGGCGATGTGGCGAGCCTGAAGACGCAGCTGGCCGGCGTCGATCTCGCCTCGCTGACGAACATCGCCGGGCAGGTCAGCGCCCTGACCAATGCGATCGGTGGCATGAACTGGAACGACGTTCTGGGCCTGGTCGACACCCTGTCCGCGGTGACCGGCGGCGTGGCGAGCATTGAGTCTTACCTGACCCAACTGGCCGATGTCACGACGCTGGCCCGAGTGGGCTCCACCTTGTCCAACGCAGTGGGGCAGGTACAGAGCACGGTGAACAGCATCGACGAGCAGCTGGCCGAGGTCAACACCAGCTCATCTCAGGCCGCCTCCAGCTCATCTCAGGCCGCCTCCAAGTCGCGTTCGGCCAAGACCGAGGCCGGAAATGCTTCTTCCGGCGTGCAGCAGTTGCTCAGCGAGATTGCCAAGGGCAACTACAGTCAGGTGGCCGAGACTGTCGCCTCCATCCAGCAGGCGCTGATGGAGGCCAAGAAGAACATCGACGAGATTCCGAAGGTGGTCGGCCCGGAGAACTACCACGAGAAGATGATGAGCATGGCGTCGACGATTCAGGAGCTGGCCTCCAGCGCCGGCTACGTGAACCTCCTGAACCTGCCGGCGTCGGAGCTGCCGGCGGAGGGCGTGGAGGGGGCCGACAAGGAGTCCATCGGCACCCTGAGCCGGAACCTGGAGGAGATGAAGCTCTCCATGCAGGTGATGCAGAAGTTGATGGACGAGAAGCTCTACGAGCCCGTCGTCGAAAGCACGCTGATCGGGGTGGAATAGAATCCCTGGGCCCTGCCGGGTACCGGGAGCAGATGGGGCCCCTCCGAAGGGCTTCCGCCACCCGTTTCTCGTTGTGACAGGCGCTTCAGCCGCGCCTTTTGGCTTTGCGCAGTTGGGCCTTCCTGATAGCATCGGCACAGCATATGAGTGGGCCACACCGTCAACTTCATGGCTTGCGATGGGTCTGCGCGTCGGCGCTATTCCTGGCGATGGGGCTGGGTCACGCAGCCTCGGGCGCCAGCCTCGTCCTGAGGATCAAGGCGGCAAATCCACTCGACCAATCGCAGGTCGTCGCCATCCGCTCGGCGCTGCCCGAGGGTGTTGGCAGCAACGATGTCGCCAATCTGGATGGTCTCGAACTTGGGTACGACGTACAGAATGACGTGTACTACGTCCACAAGCAGGTCTCTCTGGGGCCAAAGCAGATACAGGATTTCAACGTTGAGATCAACGATATCTGGGTCTTTTCCGAGTCGGAGCTTGATGCGTTGGCCGCGCAGGCACGGGCCCTGACCGCCAAGCTTGCCGGCACCGAGGTCGCGGACAGCGCCAACGCATTGCAGCGGCAGGTCGAGGAGGGCATTCAGCGCGTCCGGCAGTCTCAGGTCGACAACGCCATACGGCCCGGCGTGACCCCGCTGCAGCACATCGGCGCCCACGAGGCAGACGTCAAGCTCCTGGGCCGCGTGCGGCGGGACATCGGCCACATGGAAAACCTGGTCATGGAGACCGGGCTGGACCCCGGGAAGCTCGTCGGCGAAGACAGCCGGGCCCTGCGGCTGCGGCGCGACATCGAGCTGCCGGCGGGGGACTACCGGTCCGCCACCGTGCGGGTGACGGTACAAAACACCTCGCCGTCCGAGACGCGGCTGATCGACGTGAAACAGCAGCTTCCTCCGGAGGTCGGGGTGGACGACGTGCTGGATGCGGGCGGGCTGCTCGTCAGCGCCGATGCGGAGACGGGCGTCAGCTACGTGTACCAGAACGGCGTGGAGGTGGGCCCGGGCAAGAGCGTGCAGTATGACGTGACCATCCGGGACAAGTGGAACATCAACGGGCCGCGCATCCTCGCCCTGTCGGTCAATGCCAGCAACGTGCTGGCCCGGGTCGTCAAGCGCGAGAAGTTCGTCTCGATCGAGAAGATGCTCAACGAGGCCATGGCCGAGCTGGCGGCCATTTCCGCCGAGTCGGGGCCCGCGACGCTGGGGCCGGACTATGTGGCGTTCTACCGGGACCAGGCCCGCCGGATTGACGAACTGGAACAGCGCATCAACCGCATCCGGGCGGCGCTGCAGCCCATCGAGAAGACCAAGAAGTACGGCTTCAGGATGCGCGCGCCGAGCACGCGCACGACGTGGCTCATCATTTACGCCATCCTCGCGTTTCTGGCGCTGATGAGTTTGCTCTTCTTCCTGCGATGGTACGGCAAGACACGCGAAGATCGGATGTGGGAAGAGCTCTCGCGGTCGCGTCGCGAGGATCAGGATCTACCGCCTCCCACGCCCCCAAGTCCAACACCTTAAGGCCGCCCTGCAATGGCTCTGAAGATCGACCTGCTCAAGCTCAAGGCGCATGGCACGGTGGCGGAAGTGCGCCAGGATGTCGTCCGCATCGCGGGCCTCAGCAACTGCATGAACGGACAGATGCTGAGGTTCGGGGCGGCCGGCTCCCGCGGCGTGGTGGTGGGCTTCGACCCCGACTATGTCCTGGCGCTGGCGGTGGATTCGGGTGCGGCGATCCGGCCGGGGGACAAGGTCGTCGCGTCCATGGACGAGTTCCGGGTTCCCGTGGGTGACAATTTCCTCGGGCGGCGCGTGAACGCGCTGTGTGAGCCGATCGACGGGCAGGGCCCCATCCATGAATCGATGATGCATGCGATCTTCGCTCCGGCGCCGTCGGTGCTGGAGCGGGTGCCGCTGGTCGAAGTCCTGGAGACCGGCACGAAGATCGTGGACATGATGAAGCCGGTCGGCAAGGGGCAGCGCATGCTGATCATCGGCGACCGCATGACCGGCAAGACGACGCTGGGCCTGGACGCCATCGTCAACCAGCGCGGCAAGGATGTCATCTGCATCTACGTCGTGATCGGCAAGTCCGAGGCTCTGCTTAACCGCGTGGCCGAGGTGCTCGAGCAGAAGCGCGCATGGGACTATTCGATCATGGTCGCCGCGACCGCCGCCGACCCCATCGGCCAGCAGTACCTCTGCCCGTACGTGGCCGCCAGCCTGGGCGAGTACTTCATGTATGAAAAGCATGCCGACGTTCTGGTCGTGTTCGACGACTTTACAAAGCATGCCTGGGCCTATCGCCAGATCTCGCTGCTGCTGGATCGCGCGCCCGGCCGTGACGCCTACCCGGGCGACATCTTCTACATCCACTCGCAGCTCGTCGAGCGGGCGGGCAAGCTGCGTCCCGAGCGTGGCGGCGGATCGATGACGCATCTGCCGATCGTCGAGACCCAGCAGGGCGATGTGGCGGGGTACATCCCTTCGAACATCATCTCCATGACCGACGGGCAGATCTACTTCAGTTCAGCGCTGTTCGGCGAAGGGTTCAAGCCGGCCATCGACATGGGCCTCTCCGTGTCCCGTATCGGCAACCGCGTCCAGTGGCCTGCGATCAAGAAGATGACCGGGATGCTGCAACTGGAGTTCGTGCGGTTCAAGGAGCTGGAGAAGCTCACCCGCATCAAGGCCGGCGTGTCCGGCGATGTTGAGCGCCGCCTGAAGAAGGGGCGAGTGCTGGAAGAGCTCCTCAAGCAGGATGCGAACAGCCCCGTGCCGATGGAGGAGCAGGTCATTGCGCTCTTTGCCCTGCAGCGCGGATTCCTCGATAATGTCGAACCCAGTGAGGCGCGCCCTCGCCTTGCCGCCCTGATCCATCAGGTCCGCGCGCAGAGGCCGGATCTGGTTGAGGCGCTGGTCCTTTGCCGGCAGTTAACCGACGAGATCAAGGAGGGGTTGGATGCCGAGCTTGGCAGGTTCACGAATCCCCCTGTTTAAGGTCAAGGTCCAGGAGAAGGGGTCGATCCGCGACATCAAGGAGATGATCGTGCGGATCGACGGCCTGCCGTCCTGCATGAATGGCCAGATCGTGACCTTGGGGGAGAACGTCAAGGGCATCATCATGGGGTTTGATGAACAGAGCGTGCTCGCGCTGGCGCTCGGAGACCACGGCCGGTTGAGGCTGGGCCAGGAAGTGACGGGGATCAGCGAGGAGTTCCGGATCCCCGTGGGCGAACGCCTGCTGGGCCGGATGGTGTCCGCCCTCGGCGAGCGCTGTGACCAGGGCGCCGACATCGAGCCCGACGCATTCCTTCCGGTGCTTCGCGATTCCGTGCCCATGACCGGGCGCACGCCGCTGTCGGGTTTCCTGTCTACCGGCACCAAGGTTGTGGACATGCTGTTCCCCCTGGCGAAGGGGCAGCGCGAGCTGCTGCTCGGCGACCGCATGACCGGGAAGACCGCGGTCGCGGTCGACGCGATCCTGAACCAGAAGGGCCGTGACGTCGTCTGCATCTACTGCTGCATCGGCAAGTCCGTGTCCGGCCTGCAGAAGGTGCTGACGGTGCTGCGCGAGTCCGGCGCTCTGGAGTATACGGCGATTGCGGCTGCCACGGACAACGCGCCGGTGGGGGAACAGTATCTCGTGCCCTTCTCGGCCGCGGCCATGGGCGAATACTTCGTGTCCAAGGGGCGCGACGTGCTGGTCGTGTTGGACGACCTGACCAAGCACGCATGGGCTTACCGCCAGCTGTCGCTGCTGATGGATCGGCCCCCGGGACGCGAGGCGTATCCCGGCGACGTCTTCTACGTGCAGACTCAGCTGATGGAGCGGGCGGGCAGCTTCACCGAAGCGCACGGCGGGGGGTCGATGACCTTCCTCGGGATCGCGGAAACGCTCCAGGGGGATATGACCGGCTACATCCCCTCCAATCTGGCGTCCATGTGCGACGGGCAAGTCTATTTCAGCAGCTCGATCTTTGCCGAAGGGCATCGCCCGGCCGTCGATCTAAGCCTGTCGATCTCCATCGTTGGCGGACGCGTGCAGCCTGCCCTTCTGAAGGAACTCTCGCGCGGCCTTGCGGCGGACTACGCGCGGTACGGCGAGGTCGTGAAGCTCAGCCGGGTGTCGGCGGGTTTGTCGGGCGAGTCCGAGCGCATCGTGCGGCGCGGTGAGGTGATCCGGACGATGCTGGCCCAGGATCAGAATCGCCCGGCATCGGTCACAGAAAGCGCCCTGCTCCTTAGCGCCATCCACACGGGCATCCTCGAGCCCCTGACCGACAGCCAGCGGGCTCAATTCCGGGACGGTATCTATGCCTACACCAGCCAGCGGGAGGAGGGCCTGATCGCCGATCTCGAGGCCTCCGACGGATGGACGGACGAACTTCGCCGGCGAGTCCGGGACGTGAGCTCGGCCTTCCTGAGGGATCTGGGGGTGGGCGGGGCGGGCGACATCGCGGCGTCGGCCAAGCGGGCGGGAACCACGGCATGAAGCTTCTGATTCTCGATCCCAAGCGGGTGGTCCTCGAGGGCGAAGCCGAGAGCGTCCTACTGCCGGGCGACAGGGGCGAGTTCGAGCTTCTGGATGGCCACGTCCCGATCGTGAGCCTTCTGCGGCAAGGGTACGTGACCGTGGACTGGAAGAACCGGGTGCCGATCAAGAACGGAATGGTGAAGTTTGACCAGAACGAATGCGTCGTTCTGGTCGAGGAATGAGAGGGCGAAGGCGTTGCAGAACTTCTTCATATTTCTGGTTATGTTTGTGACGATCATTGGCCCCTCGGCGGTGATTGCTTCGATCGGCTACGCCAGCATACGGGCGCTGGGACGCAACCCGTCGGCGGCGCCGAAGATTCTACAGGCGATGATCATTGCCTTGGTCTTTGCGATGGCGATTGCCGTCATTGCCCTTCTGATTCTGTTCCAGTTGTTCGGTCGTGGAGGTTGATATCGCCAACGCGCGGAGGGAGTGAACACACATGCAGGACATTCTGAAAGCCATTATCCCGCTTATTGTGGCCCATCTGGCCGTGCTGGCCATTCTCGTGGTCGTGGTGAAGCGTCTGCTCTTCAGCGACACGATGAAAGCCGTGGGCCGGATCCAGCTGGTGGAAGCCGAGCTGAGGAAGAAGGAAGAGGCGATCCGCCGGGAGGTCCATGACCACGAGAAGACCTTTGCCCGCCAGAAGGTGCAGGCCGAGGAGGATCTCCAGCGGCAGAAGGTGCAGACCGAGAAGGATCTGGCGCGGCTGCGCGACCAGATGTTGGCCGAGGCCAAAAAGGAAGGCGATCGCATCCTGGACCAGGCGCACAAGAACGAAGAGCGTTTCCGCCAGAGGATTGCCCTGGAGATGGAGCAGAAGGCGGTGGAATACGCCGGCGAGGTGGTCCGGCTTGTCCTCGGCGAGAAGGTCAGCGAGCAGGTCAACCGGGAGTTCAACGATGAGCTGATCGAGGCCTTGGAGGGACTCGACGGGGACAGCATCACGGTGGACTCGGACGAAGGGGAGGTGAAGACGGGCCACGCCATGATGGCCGATCAGAAGAAACGCCTCGACGACCTGTTGAGCACGAAGTTTGGCCGCCCCATCCGCCTGGTGGAGCGCATCGATCCCGCGCTGCTTTCGGGGATGGTCGTGAAGCTCGGGAGCCTCGAAATCGACGGCAGCCTGAGCAGCAGGATGAAAGAGGCCATTGAGGAAGTGACCAAGACGGCCCAGCCCTAGGGCCCCCGGATGCACCTCCAGATGAGGGGGCACCCTCTTGTGCGATACCGGCCGCCGGCGGCCGAACGGATGCGGGACAGTCATGCTGCTGACGACACTGAGGAAGGATCTGCGTTTCAACGGGGAGCTGTTGAGCCTGGTTGACACGCTCAAGAACATCGCCGGGTCGCAGTACCACCTCATGGAGAAGGACCGTCTGCGTTTCGACCGGTACATGAACGCGTTCGCGACGTTCTTCCGCGTGATCAATCTGGCCGACATCGACGACCCGCTCGTGCGGGCCTCCACGGACGTGACCGGCCTGGTGGTGGTCACATCCGATTCCGGTTTCATGGGCGGTTTGAACCAGGGTGTGCTGAGGGCGGGCTTTGCCGCCGTCAGGGACGTCCCTGCCGGTCGGGTTGCCCCGATGGTCGTCGGCGAAAAAGGGGCGGGATGGCTGCGCGACCAGCAACGGGACTTCACGTTCTTTCCCGGCGTGACGCAGTCCCGGGAGGTCGTCTACGCCCGTGCGGCTGAGATCCGCGACCACATCGTGCGGGAGGTCAAGGCGGGCCGGATGGGGCGGGTCATTGTCGCCTACCCGCGCGCCCTGTCGTTCACGACTCAAACCATTGAGACCCAGACGATCCTGCCGTGCGGCGC
The DNA here is from genome assembly GCA_964544115.1 of uncultured Victivallales bacterium. Lineage (GTDB taxonomy): Bacteria > Verrucomicrobiota > Kiritimatiellia > UBA8416 > JADHWI01 > CAZJBP01. Next base: position 19,530 of record CAZJBP010000012.1, read on the forward strand.
GCTGTTCAACGCCGGCGTGGTCAGCGAGGTGTCCCAGCGCACGCACATCGGGCGGTTCATCGCGGATTCGCACCGGGTCGTGGTCGAGTCCCGCCCGGCGGAGATTCTCGGATACCTGGCCTCAACGTGGGTGGCGTCGAAGCTGTATGAGGTGCTGGAGGCCAGCAAGCTGGCTGAGTTCTCGGCCCGCGCCATGCATCTGGAGGGCAGCGTACAGAACGTGGAGCGGCAGCAGAAGAAGCTCCAGCATATGTGTTTCAAGGCCACTCACGAGCGCATCGACAAGGGCATGCGCGAGAGTTTTGCGGCCAAGTCCATCAAGCGGAAGACAAGGAATGCCGGGGCCGCCTAACCCGCGGGCCGGTGGAGGAAGGCAATCATGGCGGAGACAGCCGTTGCGAGAGAGCCCCGAAAGGGACGCGTCGTGGCCGTGCAAGGGCCTGTCGTGGATGTCCGGTTCGACACTGTGGATGATATGCCGGACATGCACGAGACCGTGCTGACAACCACGTTCGACCGCCGCCAGGTCACCCTGCTGGTTGCGGAACACCTCGAGGGCAACATCGCCCGCTGCGTGGCCCTGGCGTCCACGCTGAATCTGCAGCGCAACGCGGCGGCCACCTCCACGGGGTCGCCGCTGACCGTGCCGGTCGGCGACGAGCTCTTTGGCCGCATTGTGAATGTCATGGGCGAGCCCATCGACGGGAAGGGACCGGTGCTGACCAAGGAGCGCCGGCCCATTCACCGCGACGCCGCGCGGCTGGACGTCAACCTGGCCGCCCTGGCCGGCGGCAAGGCGGAGATCGTGGAAACGGGAATCAAGATTGTCGATCTCCTGTTCCCGGTCGTGCGCGGCAGCAAGACGGGCGTCATCGGCGGCGCCGGCTGCGGCAAGACGGTGCTGATCATGGAGCTGATTCACAACATCGTCGAGGAGCACGAAGGAGCCTGCGTGTTCAGCGGCATCGGCGAGCGCATCCGCGAGGGGAATGAACTTTACTACGAGTTTGAGAAGGTCGGCATCCTGGACAAGATCATGATGGCGTTCGGTCAGATGGACGAGCCTCCGGGAGCACGCTTCAACGTCGCCTATACGGGCATCACGCTGGCGGAGTACCTGCAGTCCACGGGCAAGGAAGTTCTGCTGTTCATGGACAACGTGTTCCGCTTCGTTCAGGCGGGGGCCGAGATCTCCACCCTGCTGGGGCGCACGCCCTCCGAGACCGGGTACCAGCCGACCTTGAGCTCCGAGGTGGGCGACATCCATGAACGCATCAAGGGCTCCGTATCGGCGTTTGAGGCGGTGTACGTGCCCGCCGACGACCTGACCGATCCGGCCGTCGTCACGATCTTCAGCTACCTTGACGCCGTGATGGTGCTCTCGCGCGAACGCACCCAGCTGGGGCTGTACCCGGCCATCGACGTGCTCGCGTCGTCCTGTTCAAACCTGGATGCCAATGTGGTCGGCCAGCGGCACTTCAGCATCGCGCAGGAGGCGCTGCGCATCTTCACCAAGTACGATGAGCTTCGCCGGATCGTGGCCGTGATCGGCATCGATGAGCTCTCACGCGATGACCGCACGCTGTACGAACGCGCGCGCAAGCTGGAGAACTTCCTGACACAGCCCATGTTCGTGGCCGAGGCGTTCACCGGCAAGAAGGGGCAGTTCGTGAAGCTTCGCGAGACGCTGGACAGCGTCGAGAAGATCATTGACGGGCGCATGGACGACCGCAAAGAGGACGAGTTCTACATGATCGGCGCCATCTAACGCGCGACAGGTGGAACGCGGAGGAAGGGAGGATGGCGTGACCTCACTGGAGAACCGCCTGCTGAATTCGGGCCTGCTCTCCGGGGAGGCGCTTTCCCGGGCGCGCGACATCAGCCGCCAGACCGGCCGCCCGCTGCCCGAGGTGCTGATCCACCAGCGCTTTGCGCCGGAGGCGGATGTGCTCCGCGAGGTGGGCGAGGAGCAGGGCACGCCGCTGGTCGACATCCGGGACGCGCCCGCCTCCCCCGAGGCCATTCGCGCGCTTCCCGCGCGCATCGCCGCGCACTACACGCTCGTCCCCGTGTCGCTCGTCAACGGGGTGCTGACGGTGGCTGTCGCCGACCCGACGGACCTGACGGCGGTGGAGGACATCGAAACGAATCTGGGCCTGCGCGTCGAGCGGGTGCTGGCCTGCCGCAGCGAGATCCGGGAGGCCCTGCGCCGGTACTATGGAGTCGGCGCCGATACGGTCGAGCGCATCCTCAAGTCCGAGCCTGACCCCGGCGAAGTCCAGACGCTCGACGAGTCGCACGACCTCGAGCGGATGTCCGAGGACGCCTCGGTCGTGCGCCTCGTGAATCAGCTCTTTCAGGACGCCATTGCGTCCCGCGCCACCGATATCCACCTGGAGATCGGGCGCGACGAGATCGCGGTGCGCCGCCGCATCGACGGCATCCTCCACGATGCGCAGCTGCCGCGGGACCTGCGCCGGCTCTATCCGGCCATCGTGTCCCGCGTCAAGCTGATGTCGGGGCTGAACATCGTGGAGCGTCGCCTGCCTCAGGACGGGCGGGCACGCGTGCGGTTCGAGAGCCTGGACTACGACGTGCGCGTATCGGTCGTTCCCTCGGTGCACGGCGAGGACATCGTCGCTCGCATTCTGCCCGCGAGCATGCTCTTCGACCTGGAACACCTCGGGTTCTCGGCGGAACAGCTGGCCGCGCTCAAGGCGCTGATCGCGCAGCCGCACGGCATCCTGTTTGTGACGGGCCCGACCGGCAGCGGCAAGAGCACCACCCTGTATGCCTTCCTCAGCCGCCTGAATACGCGCGACCGGAAGATCATCACCATCGAGGACCCGGTGGAGTACGAGCTGCGCGGCGTCACCCAGACGCAGATCAACCCGCAGGTCGGGCTGACCTTCTCTCACGCGCTGCGCAGCATGCTGCGGCACGATCCGGACATCATGATGGTGGGCGAAGTGCGCGACCGTGAAACCGCCGAGATCGCCATCCAGACCGCCATGACGGGCCACCTCGTCCTCAGCACGCTGCACACGAACGACGCCTCCGGCGCCGCCGTGCGGCTGATCGACATGGGGGTGGATCCCTACCTGATCACCTCCACCGTGCTGGCCTTCGTGGCCCAGCGCCTGGTGCGCGTGATCTGCCCCTCGTGCCGGGAAGTGTACCGGCAGGGCGACCGGGAGTTCTACCGCGGCCATGGGTGTCGCAAGTGCAGCGGCAGCGGCTACTTCGGACGCGTGGCCGTCTGCGAGGTGCTGACGCTGGCGCCGGAGATTCAGCAATTGATTCTCGATCGGGCGCCTGCTTTGCGCATTCAGGAGCGCGCCCGCGCGCTCGGGATGCGGACGCTCTCCGAGGATGGCTGGCAGAAAGTGGAGGCCGGCATCACAACGGCCGAAGAAGTCCTGCGCGTAACGCGGATGTGATCGACGTTCCGTCTGGGGGTGGTGGTGGCCGCATACGTCTACAAGGCCAAGAGCGGACCGGATCAGGCCGTCGAGGGCGAGATCGAAGCGGACTCCGACGCCGATGCCGTGGTTCGCATCGAGCGGATGGGCTACAGCCCCGTGTGGGTGCGCGAGAAGGAAAGCGGCGCGCGCGCAGGACGGCGCCGGCCGCCGCGGCGGATCAGCCGCCGCGATGTGACGGTCTTCACCAGCCAGTTGGCCAGCCTGACGCGCTCGGCCGTGCCGATCCTGCGCGCCCTGTCGACGATTGCCCAGCAGACGGAGAACCCGGCGCTGGCCCGCGTCGTGCAGGACATCGAGAGGACCATCCGGGATGGGCACATGCTCTCCGACGCCCTGTCCCGCCATCCCCGCCTGTTTCCGCCGCTCTACGTCAGCATGGTCCGCTCGGGCGAGTCCGGCGGCGTGATGGACGTTATCCTCGCGCGGCTGACCGAGGCGCGCGAGCGCGAGGACGACATGCGCCGGCGCGTTCAGGCGGCGCTGGCGTATCCCCTCTTGATCCTGGTGACCGGAGTGGCGACGGTGCTCGCGCTGCTGACCTTCTTCCTGCCGCGCGTTGTGGCCCTGTTCCGCGACTATGACCGGCTGCCCCTGCCGACGCGGATCCTCATCGCACTCAGCGATTTCTTCGCGGCGTGGTGGTACTGGCTGGTGATCGCGGCTCTGCTGGCCGCAGCCGTCCTCTTTCGACTGGCCTCCGTGCCTGCCGGCCGGCAGTGGCTCGACTCCCTTAAGCTGCGGATTCCCCTGATGCGCCGGATGCTCCTCTATTCTGACCTGTCGCGGTACTCGCGCACCCTGGCCCTGCTGGTGGATGCGGGGATCTCCATCGATCGCGCCCTGGCCCTGGCTTCATCGACGGTGCGCAACCGGGTTCTCCGGCTTCAGCTGGAGGGTGCCCGCGACAGCACGATCCGCCAGGGGCGAGCCCTTTCGGAGGGCTTGCGACGCGCGCCCGATGTGCCCCCGTTCCTGGTGAACCTCGTTGCCGTGGGTGAGGAGGGCGGCCGGCTGCCCGAGGCGCTGACCGATGTGGCGGTGTTCTACGAGAAGGAGCTCGACCAGCAGGGGCGGCTCGTGACGAGCCTGCTGGAGCCGATCCTGATTCTCACAGTGGGCGCCCTGGTCGGTTTCATCGTGGCCGCCATGCTGCTGCCCATCTTTGAGCTGGGAACGGGGCTAAGGTGAAGCGAGGGCCCGCCGCAGGTCGCAGATGGCGACGGTTGCACTGCGGCCGGGTGGCGGCTAGTATGACGTGGCGTGAGATGCCCGGGCGGGGTGCAGCCCCGCCAGGCTGGCTGTGCAGGGCGATGGGAGTGTGTTCCATGAAGACAAACCGAGGCATCGCGGGGTTTACATTGATCGAGCTGATGGTCGTGGTGATCATCATTGCGGCCCTGGCCGGCATGGTGCTGCCACGGCTGTGGCCGGCCTCCGACGAGGCCAAGCGCAAGATCGCCCAGGGCGACCTCGCGAACATCTCCGTGGGCCTGAAGCTCTACCGGCTTCACAACGACCGGTTTCCGACCACGGATGAGGGGCTGAGCGCTCTCATGACGCGGGCGGACTCGGCGAGCAGTTGGAACGGGCCCTACCTTGAGCGCAAGCCCCTGGATCCGTGGAAGCGCGAGTACAAGTACCAGTGCCCCGCCACGCACGGGGGGGATTTCGACCTGTGGTCGCAGGGCCCTGACACGGCCAAAGCCGACGACGACGTCGCCAACTGGGAGTCATGATCCTGCGGCGGGTCCAAGCCCCTGGAAACAGCGATGCGGGCCACGTGATGCGCGATCCGGGATACGGGATGCGGCGGGCGGCAGGCGGGCGGATGGCCGCGTCGCGCGGGTTCACACTGGTGGAACTCCTGGTGTCGCTGGTGATCCTGTCGACCGGCATCGTGCTGGTTCTGGAGGCGTTTCAGACCTCCTTGACCTCGCTGTCGCGGACGCGCGAGGCGCTGCGGACAGACATGCTCCTGCGCGAGAAACTGGGCGAAGTCGAATTGATGGCCCTCGCAAAGCCCGGCGCGCCCCCGGCGGACGGCAGCGGGCGCTTCGCGGGGGAGTACGGGGCTTATGCCTGGTCGCAGCAGGTTGAAGCGACCCCGCTCGCCGTGGAGTCCGCCCACCCCTCCTTCCGCGTAACGGTTTCCGCGTGGCGGAGCGGATCCAGCGTTCATCGTAGAGCCACGAAGGTCCTGCGCCTTGAGGAGGCCTCGCCGTGAGGGCCGGCCAAAGAATCGACGGGGCAGGGCGCGGCTTCACGCTGATCGAGTTGCTGGTGGTGACGGCGATCCTCGGCCTGGTCCTCGGTGTGATCGCAGCGTCGCTGTCGGCTGGCATCCGGGCGTGGGAGGCGGCCCGGGTGTTCAATGCCGGCGAGTCCGACACGCTGGCAGCGCTGCGCATGGTGCGGCGCGATCTCGCCAGCACGGTGCCGTTCAGGCCCATTCCGCTCGAGGGCGATGCGGAGGACGTGCGATGTGCGGTCCGCCTGCGCGATTCCGAATCCGGGCTGGGTCGCCTGGGGACCGTCCGCTACCGCTTCGACCGATCCAGCGGCACATTGCGCCGCTCGCGCTGGCCGTACCCTGAGGCCGATCCCGGCACGGCCGGGGAAGAAACGCTGGCGCGCCATCTCGGTGCGTGGCGGGTGTCATACCTGCCGGCGCCGGACGGCCAGTGGACCCAGGACTGGACGGGGAAGACCAACAGCCCGGCGGCCGTTCGGTTCGAGGCGTGGACAGGGCCGGCGCGCACGCGCCTCGGCGAAACCGTGGTGCTCCGGCCGAGCGCGAAGGGTGGACCGTGAAGCGCAGCGCTACAGAGGGGAGCGTGCTGATCCTGTCGCTGTGGACGCTGATGTTCCTTTCCGCGCTGGCTCTGGCCGTCGGCGCCCACGTCTCCGCCGGCATCCGGATGGCCTCGGACCTGCAGGACGAGACCGTGGCCGCGGCGGCAGCCCGTGGGGCCATGGAGCGCTCGCTGGACATCCTGATGTCCGACACGAACACGTGGGACAGTTTTGACGAGGCGTGGGCCGGCGGCAGCGGCGGGCCGGAGGACTCCTGGCCGGGGGCGGGCCGCGGAAGCGTGACGGGCCTTCGCCGCGCGGGGGATGGCGCCTCGATCACGAACGGCGGGCTCGTCGACGAAGAAAGCCGCGTGAACCTCAATCGCGCAGATGAGCCGCTGCTGGCCGCGCTGTTCCTGGTGGCGGGCGGGCTGGGCCGGCAGGACGCGGATGCGCTGGCCCGCAGGACGGTCGAGTGGCGCACGGCCGAGACGCGGCATGATGGGTTGACAGCGGATTCAGGGGGCGCCTATGATCGCGGTTCTGGGAAAGTATACGCTGGCGGTGCTCCGTTCAGCTGCGTCGAGGAGTGGCGCTTGGTCAAAGGCGTGGATGACCGGGTTTACGCGGCCTGCGCGCCGCACCTGACGGTTTGGGGCAACGGCAAGCTCAACGTCAATACAGCGGGAGAGACCGTGTGGGTGGCGCTCGGACGGCGCTGGGGCGGGGATCCCTCCGTGGCGGCGTCGCTGGCGCGGACGCTCGTCCGGTACCGTGAGGCGGGCGGGGTGTTCGACTCGGCGAGCGCGCCCGATATGGCGCGGAAGCTGGGTGAGGCCGTTGAATTGACCAGTTCCGAATCGACGCTGTTGCGCATGATGGCGAGGTCCGCACAGTGCCGATCCTCGTTCTATGGCGGCACGGCCGAGGGGCGGGCCAGGGAGTCGGCTCCCGTGCGCTTCAGGATGGCGTTCGTGGTGTCCAAAGAGAAGGGACAATGGGTCGACGGGTATGAGTACTAGCGCTCGACACGGCAGATCGCGCGGCAAGAAGGTCGTGGCGGTGGAAATCGGCCGCGACTGGCTCAAAGTGGCCGAGGGGCACAGCGCGGGGCGCGCCGTCGCCTTCTCGAAGCTGCACCTTGAGCGCATTGACGAGGAATCCGCCAACCTGGCGCAGACCGTCACGGCCGCGTGCCGCGACCTCAACCTGGGTTCCGTTCCGGCCATCCTGGTTCTGCCGCGGCACATGGTGACGGTTCGCATTCTCAAGCTGCCCTCGCGCGACCCGTCCGAGGTCGCCGACATGGTGGACCTTCAGGTCAGCCGCCAGAGCCCCTATTCGAGGGATGAGATCCTGGCTGACTACCGCATTCTCGGTTCCGAACCCGAGGGCTTCACGCGGGTGCTGCTGGCGATGGCGCAACGTTCGATTGTGAGTGAGCGGGTCTCCATGCTTGAGGAGGCGGGGCTGGACGTCGAGCGCGTCTGCCTCAGCTCCGAGGGGCTCTACGGCTGGTTGGCCGAGGAGGCGTTCGACAGTGGGACCGGTCGGGGGCTGGCCGTGCTGGAGGTGGACGCTGCGTTCGCCGAGTTTTGCGTCTCGCTCGGCCGCGGCATCGTATTCTCTCGTAGCATCCAGACGGGTGCCCGGGCGCTGCAGGGGCAGGGGGCTGGCGGAGTTGAGGCGTTGGCCGGCGAGCTGAAACGCTGTCTGGACGCATGCCGGACCGACTGTCCGGGGCTGGAGTTCGATCGCCTTCTGGTCACGGGCGCCAAGTCGGCGCTGTCGGGCCTCGCCGCCGAATTGCAGTCGCACCTCGGCATGCCGGTCGAGTCTGTTGACGCGCTGAGTCAGGTCAAGCGGCTGCCGCAGGCCGTGTCGATGGCGGCCGACCCGTACAGGACCGTGTCCCTGACGGCGCTGATCGGCGTCCTTCTCTTCCCCGGTTCGCTCGAGCTGGACCTGACGCCCGAGACCGTGATGCTCCGAAAGCGGCTGGTGGTCCGGTCTCGCCGCATGACGGAATTCGGCGTTCTGCTCATGACCTGCGCCGTCGGCCTGTCGATGCTGGGCACGCTGGGGTTGTACTTCCGGCACTATCGTCTGGAGCAGCTCGCCCGGATCAAGTCCGGCCTGGAGGAGCGGGTTCGCCTGGTCGAGCGCCAGCGCTCCGTGATTGAGCTGGTTCGCGAACGGCAGAGCCGGGGGCGAAACAACGTCAACCTTCTGGCCGAGGTGCAGCGCTCCCGGGTCGAGAACCTTTACGTCACGCAGATGGATGTGGATCAGGACCGGGGGCGGATGACGATCTCCGGCTCCGGCGCGTCCATGAGCGACGTCAGGACGTTCGTCAACAACCTCGACAAATCGCCGCTGCTGGGCGACATCAAGCCGGGCAACACCACGCTGGACCGCGAGGGTCGCTATGCCTTCCAGGTGTCGTGCGGGCTGGAGGTGCAGCCATGATCGGAGAGAAGATACAGAAACTCGGCGGCCACGAGAAGAAAGCCTTGGCTGTGGCGGGCCTCGCGCTGCTCGCCTTCGTGGCGGATGGTGTTGTGGTCCGGCCGTTGCTGGCGCGCCTGCATGGATTTGACGACGAGATTGCTGTGGTTGAGGGCGAGATTGTCCTCGATCGGAGCATCGCGAATCAGGAGCCCATCGTTTCGCGGGAGTTCGCCCGTGTCGAACAACTGGTGGATGTAAGCGCCAGCCCCGCCGAGATCGTCGACCGCATGAAGGCTCAGGTCGACGCGCTGGCCGGGAAGACCGGGTTGAGCATTACATCGATGGAGCAGCGAGAGCCCCGGCCGGGGGACCACTACGATATGTACATCGTCGAGATCGGCAGCTTCGAGTGCCAGATCCCGCAACTGGTGCAGTTCCTCTATGACGTCGGATCTCAGCCCGGGATGCTCCGCGTTTCTAAGATCAGTTTCGAAAACGCGCCGGCCGGAGATAAAGTTCGCGGTTCCATGGTCATCACCAAGGCCGTTGTACGTCCGACGTGATGACGTGAGTGTCGTAACGCAATATCATGCAACGCGTTATGAATTACACATCCGCCGCGTAGATCGTGTAGGACTCTGTCCTATATTTCCCGTTGACGACGCCCGTACGATTTGGGATACTATCTCCGTTGGCAGAAGTAGGATTCGCCGCAGCCGGGTGTAAGAAAAGGTCTTATTCAGCGCATGTGGCAGTCAGATTGGTGTCGGGACGTGAGTGAAATGTCGCAGGATCCACATAGCAAAGGGGATGCCAGTATGAGACTCATCCAGTTCAAGAAGGTAACGCCGATCGCCTGTTTGCTGGCTGCAGCAGCTAGCGTCTCGATGGGGGCCACGGTCCCGCTAATAGAAACTTTTGACTATGCAAACGCAGCCGCCATTACGGCCGGGACCGGTTGGACGACACCTGGTGCGGGCTCCTTGTCGCTGGTTGGGGGTGTCGATGACGCCAAAGCGGCACTAACCGACAAGGCAGACCTCACACTGGCGCTCGGGGGAGCCCCCGCCAACGTCTGGTGCCGCGTTGTTGCGAAGCCCACACCGTTCGACGACAGCGTCGCTAGTCCCGACATAGGCACCAGCAGGGCCGCTTTCTACCTGGCCGCCACTCGCAACAAAATCGTCGTCCGCGACGGTGCTATCTGGTCGCCGACGGAGTACTCCGTTACGCCTGACGCGAATGGCTGGTATACGTTCATCGTCCATCTCGACTACCCTAATGATGTGTGGAACCTATACGCCGGTGGCGACTACAAGGGTGGATGCGTGAAGCTGAATGCGAGCCCCTTGGGGTTCGCTGCTAACGGTTCTGGGTTGTCCCAACTCACCGTCACGGGGGTTGCTACAGTGGATGCCATCGCGATGGCCAACGATCATCTGGCGGCGTCATCTGACAAAGCCAACGTCTACGTTGTCGCCCACTCCATACCCGCTAACATCGCAACGCATGTTGGCCTGCCTGCGGGTTACGACAGCACCGGCATTGCGCCGACGGAAGATTCCCTCGAGGGCCTCGTGGGTGACGACCTCCTGACTTGGCTCGGCAATTCTGATACCATGGTTCTCCGGCTCCCGTATGACAGTAACACGGGCATCCAGCAGCAGTATGACGTTGTTACGGGAACTCCATCCGCATGGAACACCGTCACAGGACCGGCAAACTTGGAGAACGCGCACATTACGCCCGGCACGGGCCTGTGGATCACGAAGCCCGCAAACGGGGTGCTTGTTTGCTTCGTCGACTGCAACGGACTGCACGAGGCCACCCCGAAGCAGGTGTACGGTGCCGTCGGACCGCTGTCACCCCCGATGGGCGGATGGAACTCGCTCGCCTGGAACAAGTCTTATGCCGCAATCCCGGTTAACGGTGCTGGCCTTGGCCTTACCGATGGTGGAGCCGACGTGGGTCAGGGAGATATCATGTACATTCGCATTAACGGTGTCCTCAAGCGGTTCGTTCGCGACGCGACCGGCACTTGGAAGGACGGAGCGAATGAAGCCCTAGGCAACATCCAGCCCAATCAGGCGTTCTGGTTCTTCCGTAAGACCTCTGACTTCCAGTGGGATTGAGGACACCGGAAAACTGCCTGGCGGCGGTTAACCAGAATCGGTCCAACGGAACGGTGCTCCAGAAAGTATCTATGAAGGCCTTTGCGGCCAGCGTGATGGTGGCAGCGGCGCTGCTGACATCAGTGGCGGCGAAAGGGGAGATCGTACCGATAATCGGCGGAGCCGCTCAGGGCGTTAGCAGTGGCTCGACGACTCGGGTTGGCGCGACGGTAACGTATATTCCTGTCAGCAGCAACGTGATGACCGTGGCATTTGGGCAGGGGCCGCAGCCACCGTCGATAGCGATCCTCAAGGCGACCGTTGTGATAGATTCATCCGTGACCAATAGTCTATTCAAGGGGAACTACATATACCGTGGCGCCAATACAATACGAGTTGGCGTCACGGGTTCAGGGGTCAAGCCGGATGGGTCCAAACTTCTACTGCAGTCGGCGACACGCATATGGACGTACGACTTCAGGAGTCAGGTTTCGGAGACAGGTAGCGTTCTGCAGACGGTCCTTGTGCCGTTGACCGTCAGTGGCTGGACCGCGTTGCCTGCGGTCACAAATGCGGATGCGGAGTTTGCGAAGGATCTTCAGGCTGTGACGGGCGTTTCGATCCAACTCGCACCTGGTTTTGGGGAGTTGCTTTACTACCCAGCACAGGATTACACGATCAGCGGTTGTGCGGTCATGAATGATGATTCGATATCGTCGAAGCCGGGCGAGATGTCGAGCTTGGAGCAGGCGCTGATTTCGCGATTTGGATACGGCTACGGCGATGTGTCCAACCTGACGGAATCGATGAAGCAGTGGGATGCTGACGGCGACGGTATGCCGGATTACGTTGAGATCTGGTGTGAGAACGATCCGGCATACGCCAACTCAATCTTTGCAGTGGATGCAATAAGAGTACTCGACACCGGTGTGTCCCTCACATGGACCTGCGTGAAAGGGGCGGCGTATTCGGTCTTGAGATCCGCAGGGATAGATGATACACTCTCCACAGTGTCTGGACTAACGGCAATGCCGAGTGATCAGACAGGGTTTATGACAAAGGTCGACGCGAGCGTGTCGGGAAGTTCTGGTGCGTACTACTATCGAATCCGGAAGGAATAGGGCATTGATCGAAGAAGGTCGTGGCGTGAAGGATTGAACGATAGGGGACGGGAGTAAAGGCATGAGAGCGAAATGTAAGCTGGGTGCGGTTCTGGTAGTTGGGCTCGTGTCGCTGGCTTGGGTTGGGCACGCGGCCCCAATCATAGACGACGGTGCCGGGGTGTGGGAGTTGAAGGATGCTTCGACGCCCCCGGGGGGCGGAATTGGAACCGGTAGCTTTGGCGCTGATGGGCAGGCCAATGCATACGGCAGCAACCCCGGTGTAAACAGCGGCATACCCAACGCAGTTACATTTAGTGGGCCTGACACAACAGTGGCAGGCGTCTACGATGACTTGGTTCGCGTAACCAGCGGAAACCTGCTTACGGGATTTGGTCCTACATACACGAGTGTCGCAGTTTGGTTCTACACGGACGGCGCGTACGTGCCATCGCAACTCTCGATCTATCTGCAGACGTCGGACAACATTTCCTGGTGGTACGACGTGGCTGCGGCTACGCAGGGCGATTGGACGTACTATTCCGTCTCGTTCAGCGACCCCTTGTGGTACGATGCGTACGCTATTGGCGGCAGCACGTTTGCCACGTCGCTGGCTGGCGGTTTGGATTATGCCGGCATCCGGGTCATGTACGAGCCAGACCTTCTGGCGCAGGACTACGGGCTGCGCGATTATCAGTTCTTGGATGACGTGCCCGTGCCAGAGCCGGGGACGTATATGCTGCTCTCGACTGCGGTGATGTCTCTGGGCTACACGTTCGCCCGTCGTCGGCGTGTGGAGAAGAAGGCCTAGTCTAGAGGTCAAGAGTTTGCAATCTGAATGGCCGCCCACTCGGGCGGCCGTTCCTTTTTCAGTGTGCAACCGGCGCGCCCTCGGTGGAGGGAGGGCGGCCCGTCGCCCGCCGTGCAC
>CAZJBP010000013.1:0-31403 GCA_964544115.1 uncultured Victivallales bacterium
TTTCCTCATCCCATTCACCCGACGGCTTCGGTGTCAGGAATTGTGACGCAACGCGTTCACGAGTCGGCTGGGGAGGAACTGCTTCCCCCCGTCACCGTGCTTCGCGTATACTTATGCGGAGGGCGAGAATCGACCGGCGCGAGCTGAACTGCATGCGAACAGGCCGTACAGGGCGATGGATGGCGGGGGGCGGGACGTTGCTGGCCCTGGCGGCAATGGTTGCGCTGATGCGATCCTCCGACCCCCGTGCCCCGAGCGCGTCCGCTTCGACCACCAGAGCGGCGCAGCCTCCCGCGCAACCGGCCCTGTCCGTCGCCGTGCCTTCCGCGTCAGCCGGTCAGGCCCGCGATGAAACTCCACCAAGCCTCCCCCCGCCGCCGGGGGACACCGGACTGTTGCTGCCGACAGACACCTCGGCGCCAGGGGCGCGGGAGCGCGCGGTGAACGCCCTGCAGGCATGGGAGGCCGCCGGACAGAGCGCGGCCGCGGCCCTGGCCGGAGGTCAGGACGCCCGGACCGACGACGGGGAAACCTGCACCCAGCTGATCGCCGTGCGCGACGGGCGCGTGTACCGCTACAAGACCTGCAACGCCAACGCGGCGATCGGCACCGCCGCGAACCTGGTCCGCCAGACCCCGCCCTACAACGTAGACGGCACCAACCTCGCCGCCGGCGTCTGGGACGCGGGGACCGTCCGCTCCACCCATCAAGAGTTCGGCGGCCGCGTCATCCTGAAGAACGCCGTCGCGGCGCATTATCACAGCACTCACGTCGGTGGCACCATTGGCGCCCGCGGCGTCGACGCCACGGCCAAGGGCATGGCCCCGGCCGTGCGCATCTGGTCCTATGACTGGAATTCCGACCTGTCCGAGATGGCCTCCGTGGCCATGTCGGCCACCGGGCAGGTTGGCGTGATCCAGATCTCGAACCACTCGTATGGCCTGGAGACCGGGTGGGAAGGCTCGGAGTGGTTCGGCACCTGGGCGACCCGCTCGGAAGCCGACGGATTCGGGATGTACGACTCCTACGCGGCCATGTGGGACGCCGTGTGCTACGGGGCTCCGTACTACCTGCCCTTCCTGTCTGCCGGCAACGACCGCAACGACACGCCGCCCGCCGCCGGATCCACGTTTTCGTACTACGACGGTGGGCAACTGAAGACCAAACCGTACGACCCCGCCACCGATCCGCCAGCCGACGGGGGGGACGGCGGGGGCTACGATACGGTCTCCTACATGGGCAATTCGAAGAACCTGGTGACGGTTGGGGCTGTGAATGATGCGGTGACGGCCGGCCTGCGCGACTTGGCGAAGGCCACCATGACGACCTTCAGCAGCTGGGGTCCCTCGGACGACGGACGGGTCAAGCCCGACATCGTCGCCAACGGCGCCGACCTGCGGTCCACCTATTCAACCTCGGACTCGTCCTACTCCTCGATGAGCGGCACCAGCATGTCGTCGCCCAACGCGGCCGGGTCAGCCGTGCTGCTGGTCGACCTGTACAGCCGACTCTTCCCCGGCCGGGCGATGCGTTCCAGCACGCTGAAGGCGCTGATCCTTCACACGGCGGACGACGTGGGTAATGTGGGGCCGGACTACCGCTTCGGCTGGGGGCTGATGAACACTCGAGCGGCCGCCGACCTGCTGCGGGCGCACGCCGCCAACCCCCGATCTCTCCGCATGGTCGAGGCGGCGGTGACGCCCGGGCAGGCGACATGCGAATACGCGTTCGACTGGGACACGACCTCGCCCCTGCGGGCCACCCTGTGCTGGACCGATCCGCCCGGCTCGCCGCACAACACACTGGACAACCGCTCGCCGAACCTCGTGCATGACCTCGATTTGCGTCTTATCACGCCCGGCGGCATCACGAACCTGCCCTACGTGCTGAACGTGCTGACCCCCGCGGCGCCCGCCACACGCAATGACAACAAGGTCGACAACGTCGAACAGGTCGACCTCGCCGCCCCCTCCGAGAGCGGAACCTATCGGCTGCAGGTGTCCGTGAAGGGCGCGTTGACAACCTCCGCGCAGGTTTTCTCCCTGGTCGTGAGCGGCGCCACCACGCCGCCGGAGATCTTCCACACGCCGCTGGTCAACACGACCAACACGGTTCAGCCCTACCGCATCGACGCGCAGATTCTCAGCGAAGGCGCCCTGTCCCCCGCGGGCCTGGTGCTGTGCTGGGCGTCCGGGGCCACCAACGGTTTCACAACCAACGTGCTCACGGCCACCACGAACGGTTTCTACACCGCCTCGATCCCTCCCCAACCGATCGGCACGACGCTGCGCTACTACCTGCAGGCCCAGGCGGTCAACGGACTGACGACCCGCCTGCCGGCCGCAGGCCCTGCAGCGCCGTTCAGCTTCTGCTTGTCCGAGCCGGTCTCCCTGACAGTCCTCGGCACGCCGGAGGACCTCGCCACCTGCTCGCCGCCCTACGGCATGAGCATACTCGCCTCCGGCGTGGTCGTCACCGCCTCGGCGGCCGCTCACACCGACAGCCTGGGCGGCTTCCGGTACCGCAACGCCGGGTGGATCGGCACAGGCAGCGCGCCCGCCAGCGGCACGACCAACGCGCTCGCCTTTACGATTCGGGAAGCCTCGACGCTGACATGGCGATGGGAACCCACGTTCCGGCTGACGCAATCGTCCACGATCCCCGGCGCGGTCAACACCACCAACTGGTGGCCCGTGGGATCGCAGGCGACGACCGTCACGGCGCCCACCACCCACTTCGTGTCGCTCACCAGCCACCGCTTTTGCGGCTGGTACATCGACGGGCAGCGCGCACCGGCAGCGGGCCGGGCGGCGAACCCGGCGGACGGCATCCTGATGACGCTGCCCCGGACGGCCTCGGCCATGTACCTCCCTGAATCAACCAATGCCGATGCCGACGCCCTGCCTGACTGGTGGGAATACTACTTCTTCGGCTCGACTTCGGCGGTCGCCTCTGCCGACTCCGACGGCGACGGTTTCACCAACCAGAAGGAATACGAGGACGGTACGGACCCGTTAGACTACGACTCGATCCCCGCGCCGCCGGGCATCGCTCACGTGCCGCTGCCATCCACGGTGACCTCGCCGGCGCCCTGGACCGTCTCCGCGGTCGTCACCGACAACCACGCCGTGGCGTCGGTGACGGTCCGCTGGTCCCGCAACGGCGGCCCGTGGCAGACCAACGCGCTCGCGCTCGCCGCCGGGGTCTATTCGGGAGCGATCACGGCCCCCGGGGTGACCGGCGACACGGTGACCTACTGCGTCGAAGCCGCGGATGCCGCGCGCCTCAAGGCTTCAGCCGGCCCCTATACGTTCGCCGTCCGCTACCCGCTGATTGACCTTCAGCCGCTCACCCTCGGCGTCACGCTGCTTCCGGCGTTCTCCACCACCAACCGCATGTTGATCGTGTCCAACGCTGGGCATCGGGCGCTGAACTGGACCCTCGAGATCCAGCCCGGCGGCCTGACGAACGATGTCGAAGCCGGCGCCGGCGGATGGTCGCACACCGGCCGGAACGACGCATGGCACATTGCCACCAACCGGAGCTA
Organism: uncultured Victivallales bacterium; assembly: GCA_964544115.1. Classification (GTDB taxonomy): domain Bacteria; phylum Verrucomicrobiota; class Kiritimatiellia; order UBA8416; family JADHWI01; genus CAZJBP01. The sequence goes on from CAZJBP010000013.1 coordinate 3,548, forward strand.
TTCGGGCTCGTCCTCGTGGCACTTCGGGTCCCAGGGCGTTGGCGTCCCCTACCCCGACAACGCCAACGCGGCGCTCGTCTCGCCGGCGGTGCTCGTGCCGCCCGGAGGGCGCCTGTCGTTCATGCATTGGCTCGCCACCGAAACCCCGAAGGATGCGGCCAACGCCTGGGATGGCGGCTACGTCGAGATCTCCACCAACAACGGGGCCACCTTCGCCGAGATCACTCCCGTGGGGGGCTACCCGTATGTCATCTACGGACACTCAGCCTCGCCCTTCCCCGGCGGCACGCCCTGCTTCGCGGGCGCCACTGACTGGCGCCGGGCGGAGTTCGACCTCTCCGCCTTTGCGTTCAAGACCGTGCGCATCGGGTTCCGTTTCGGCTCAGACGGGTACGTGGGAGCCGCCGGCTGGCACCTCGACGACATTGCGGTCACGCCGCGCGGCGGTGAGACCCCGTGGATCTCGCTGTCGGTCGCTGAAGGCACGACGGAGCCGGGAAGCGCAGTGCCGGTCGCCATCACGCTCACCACCGACAGCCTGGCCCCGGGGGAGACCCTCGGCGCCACGCTGCGCATCCGATCCAACGACCCCTCCGCGCCGGAGCGGACGGTGCCCGTCTTTCTGCACAACAACAGCCGGTCCATCTCGGTGGCCCAGCCGGGGCACGGCGCCATCACGCCGGCGGGGACGGTCTATGTCACCGCCGGCGCAGACGCATCCTTCACCGTTCAGGCCGATTCGTATTATCACGTCGCCGCCGTGGTCCGGGGCGTAGTGACACAGGCGCTGCCGAGCGCCCACGTCAGCGTGACCAACGTGGTGTGGAGCAACGTGACGGCCAATACGACCTTCAGTGCCCGGATCGACGCCAACCTGACGACCCAGGGCACGCCGGAATGGTGGCTGGCGATGTTCAGCCTGACCAACGGTTCGAGTGACGCGGAGGCCGACGCCGACCCGGACGGCGACCGGCTGCCAACCTGGGCCGAGTTCGTGGCCGGCACCGATCCGACGAACGCGGCATCGACGTTTGCCGTTGCCGATGTAAGCCCGCACGTCACCAACGTGCTGCTGGTTCCGATCACCAACGAGTACGGCCTATCCACGGCGCGCGTGCCCATCGTTTCGGGCCTGGTGCTTCGCTGGGCCAGCGTATCCAACCGCACGTACAGCCTCTGGGGTGCGCCAACCGCGACCTCATCCCCCGTGGAATTGCTGGGCGGCATGGCGGCAACGCCGCCGACCAACGCGGTCATCCGCCCCCTCACGGGCGACGGGCCGGTGCGATTCTATCGCCTCGGCGTGACCTACTGAGCCCTGTCTTGCACGTGCTCTGGTCCTGTGCTACACACCGTCGACAGGGATAACGGGTGGGGAGATCGGAGCAGGATGAAGATCGCGCTGAACATGGGCAGGGAAGTGGACTCGACCGGCGGTGCCGCGCAGGACCGGGCGCTGGAGCGGGACATCCTGGCTGCGAAGGGCGGCGACTGGACGGCCAAGCAGAACCTGGCCAAGACGTTTCAACCGTTGATCACGTCCCTCGCGCAGAAACGCACCCAGGATCCGCAGAAGCAGTCCGAGTTCACCAAGGCCGGCAAGGATAGCCTCGTCAAGGCTGCCAGGAGATATCGCCCCTCGGACAGCCCGCACACGTTCCGCATCATGGCCAGCGAAAGCATCCAGCAAGCCATGGACAAGGCTTCCAATCCATCCTTCCTTGCACGACTGTTCGGGCGGGGGTAACTCGGGGACAAGCGTGAGCCCGCGATCTCGAGACCCGAAGCCCAAACCGGGAACCCCTCTCCCGCTGCTGCTGACGCCCGCAAGCATCGCGGACCCCCTGCCCCTTGACGCCGCCTTCGGCCGCGCGGCGCCGCTGGAAGTCGACGTCGGCTGCGGCAAGGGTCGATTTCTGCTGGCGCGCGCGCGCGCCTTTCCCCATGTGAACTTCCTGGGCGTCGACCGCATGATCGCGCGCCTGCACAAGATCGACCGGCGCGCCACAGGCGAGGGGATCGCCAACGTACGTCTTCTGCGCGTGGAGGCGGCACACGCGATCCACCACCTGTTGCCGCCCGCCTCGGTGCGGACGTTCTACATCTTTTTTCCCGACCCGTGGCCCAAGCGCCGCCACCATGAACGCCGGCTGATTGGCGACGCGGTGCTCGCCGACCTTGCCCGCGCGCTGGAGCCCGGCGGGCGCCTGCACTTCGCAACCGATCATGCGGATTACTTTGCCGCGGCGGTGAAGCGCCTGCGGGCGACGCCGGAGTTCAGGGAGGTCGAGCCGTTCCTTCCGTCCGACGATGAACGGACCGATTTTGAACTGCTGTTTGTCAAGCAGGGCTGCACGATCGGCCGCAGTTCGTTCGAGCGGCGCGCCTGAACGGCTACCCGGGCCAGGCGGCCAACACCTGGCGATAGACAGCCACGGTCCCCGCCACCGTCGCCTCGATGTCGAACAGCCGGCGCGCGCGCTCCTTTGCCGCCGCGCACCGCGCCATGCGGGTCGCGCCGCCGGACAGAATCTCGCGCACCGCCGCCGCTGCGGCCTCTACGTCGCCGTGCCCGATCACCCAGCCCTGCCCTCCCAGCGACTCGACCGTGCCCGCCGCATCCGCCGCAACCACGGGAACCCCGGTCGCCATGGCCTGGCGCACGGTCACCGCCGCGCCCTCCATGATCGACGGAAAGAACAGCGCGTCAAAGCTCTTGAGCAACGCCGGCGCGTCGGCGCGGAATCCGGTGAAGCAGACGCGGTCAGCCACGCCCTGCTCGATCGCCAGGGCCTCCAAACGCCCGCGCTCGGGGCCATCCCCCACCACCGCCCAGCGCAACCCCGGCGCCTCGTGAGCCAGCCGGGCCGCCGTCTCGATCAGCAGCCCCCAGTTCTTCTTCGGCGCCAGTTTGCCGATACCGCCGACCAGCGCACGACAGCCTTCGGCCGCGCGCAGCTCATCGTTGCGGGACGCCGCATCGAGTTCAGCCAGATCCAGCCCGCTGGGTACCACGTGGACGCGCACCGCGGGATACCCCGTCATCAGGAACACGTTGCGAACGGCCTCCGAGATGGCCAGCACGGCCGCCAGCCGGCCGGGCGAGTACTTGAGGCGCGACAGCGGGTTGCGCCGAATGGGCGAGGTGATGCGCCGCGAATACACTGCAGGCAATCCGGCCTGCCGTGCCACGCGCACGCCGATGCTGACGGCGCCGGAGTCGTGCAGATGCAGCAGAGAGGTACCGGAGGCGGCCACCGCCCGCTGCACGTCGGCCGCGGCGGAGCGGCCGGCGAGCGGACGCGCCTCGATGCCGGCCGCGAGCGCCCGGTCATACAGCGGCCCATCCGGGCGGGTCCATAGAACAGCACCCACACCGTGCGCAGGCAGCCGCCTCAGGAGGTTGAGAATCTGATACTCCCCCCCACCCCATTCATCGTTGGTGTGGAGGTGGAAGACGTTCATGCGCACACGACCCTCACATCCAAACTCGCCGGTGCAAGCCCCGCACCACTGACGGTCACCCGCGCCACGCCGGCCTCACGCCCGGCCTGCAGAAATGAGCGACCGATGCCCCTGCCCAGTTGAACCTCGTCACCCGGGGTGTAACTGCGCACGCGGGCCGGACCCGACACGGAGACCGCGAGCGATCCCGCCCAGTGTGCAGCGGTGCGCCCGGCGGCGTCAACAACCCGAATGCGCAGGCCCGCCACGTCGCCGGACCCCGCGCGCAGGACGCCCGGCTCCGCCTCGATCCCGATCGATACGGGCGCAGACCACGACGGGCAGCATTCGGTAACGCTGCGCTCTCCGAGCCAGCCGGTCACGGCCAATTCTCCCGGTTCAAACGGGACGCCCAGCACGATGGGGTTTCCGGCCGGCGGGGTCGCCGTTTCGCGCCCGTTGACCCGCACCTGCACTGCGCTGCAGTTGGTCAGCACGCAGACCGTCCGCAGGTCGCCGGCAGTCCCCGGCGCCCGCTCCTCCCAGTCGGCCCATACGCTTACAAACGGTTCGTGCGCGTGCCGGGCCTGCAGGTACGCCCACGCCGCCTTGGGCTGACGCCAGGCGTCCACGATCCCGCAGTGCCGGTACTGGCGTCCCTTGCGGATCGTGGCGTAGTCATTGAACGACCATAATGCATATCCTGCCACCCACGGCTTCCCCGCCAGCCGCGCCAGGTCTGCGTCCAGGGTCCGGACCTGGCGAATCTGCGCATCGAGACTCTCGCGCCGTGTTGCCGGCTCGTTGGAGCACTCGGTCACAAGCACCATTCGCAGCCGCGACGCATCGCGGCCAGCCTCCATCGCGCCAAACTCGTAATTCAGCCCCCACACATCGGGCAGCCCGACGGTCCGGCGGCGCACGGCGCGGTGAAGGTGGTTTTCAGCGTACGTCACCGGCCGCTGCTCGGGGTCCAACTCGCGTGCCACCGCCGCAAGGCGCATATACGCCCGGCGCGAACGCGACTCGTTGCCCATGCCCCAGATGACGACCGACGGATGATGCCGGTCGCGCGCGATCATTCGCCCCCACTGCCGGACCGCCGCCTCCATCCAGCCCCACCGGGCGGTGACGCTCTTCCACGTTGCCAGCTCGGCATACACGAGCAGCCCCAGGCGGTCGCAGGCATCGAGAAACGCGGGGCTCTGGGGATAGTGCGAGAGGCGGACGAAGTTCAGGCCGGCCGCGCGCATCAGGCGGGCATCCTCTTCATGCAGCCACGTCGGCAGCGCGTTGCCGAAGCCGGGCATGCTTTCGTGGCGGTTGCAGCCCCGCAGTTCCAGGCGCCGGCCGTTCAGGAAGAACCCCTCGTCGGGGCGGAACTCGGCAGTGCGGAATCCTACGCGCAGTCGGACCGCTTCGCGAACGACGCCCGCGCACACCAGTTCGCCCTCAAGCGTGTAGAGCGCCGGGTGGTCCACGTCCCACGCCTGCGCCTGCTCCACCCGCAACTGGCAGGCGGCCGGTTTGGAGTCGGCACCCGCAGCGACAACCGACTCGGCCGCCAGCTCGCCCGATGGGGACCGCAGTCGCCAGCGCAGTTCGAGCGACGCGGGGGCGGGCGACGCCACGGCCGCCGCGACGGACAGTTCCCAAGCGCCGCCGGCCAGCGGACGCGAGCGCACGCGAAGGCTCTCGGGAATCAGGCACGGGGACGGGCGGCGCACCAGTCGCAGGCCGCCGGCCAGGCCGCCGTACAGCAGGAAGTCGGGATCTTCGATGCCGGGCAGCACGTTGCGGGAATGACGGTTGGTCAGACGCAGCCCGAGGACGGCCGGCTCTCCGGGCCTCAGGTGCTCCGTCACATCCACGTTCAGCCCCAGGTATTCACCATCCTGCCGCGCCACGCGCCGGCCGTTGATCCACACCTCGGCCCGTCCATAGAACCCATCCGACTCCAGCCACCAGCGCGCCTCCGGAGTCACCGGCGTATGGGGCACGGCGACCGTGCGGCAGTACGAGCCCGGGCCGCGGTAGTACGCGACGGCATCCTGAAACGTATCGCGCTCGTTCCAGCAGTGCGGCAGGTCGACGGTCTCGTCGTCGTCAGCCGGCGCCCCGCGCAGCCACGCCCGAGAGGCGTGCCGCCGCACAAACCGCCAGTCGCGATCCACAGCCATGACCATGCGTTCCGAAAACTCCACCCGATCCGCCCCTCTCTTCGGAAGAGGCTAATAGTCCACCCCCAGCCGGAAATCAAGCCGAGCGCCCGCTCTCAGCCCGCCTATACCTTACAAATCATGCTCCGATCGGCGATGCCTGTGTAAGGTATCCGGCTGCCGCTTCACAACGGGCACATCTGCGTTTCAGTGCACGCCGTACAGGGGGCAGGCGCTCCAAGGGGCAGGCGCTCGGAGAGCGCCGCCCTACGCATACGCACCTGTCCAGCGAGATGGCCAGTGCAACAGAGTAGGCCGCGCCTCTCCGAGGCGCAGGCCCGCGCGGGGACGCGACAGGCAATGAAACACAGACGCGCCTCACAACTTACACCCGCTTTCGTTCTTGCTCCGCGTGCCCGGGTCGGCTTTGCTGTCGGGGCGGGCGGCACCCACGGCGGGACGGGCCCGGAGAAGGAACACGCACCATGGCGCGCGACGGCGGCGATCCGGCAACCTGGAAGATGACGCCCCTGGCTCCGCAGGCGGCTGCGGTCTACAGTTCGAGCGATCCGGAGGATGTCTATGCCGAGAACGCATCCCTCGCGGCCATGCCCGGCGGCAACCTCGTCGCCGCGTTCGATCAGTCCGGGCCCGGCGTCAAGCACCTCACCGGCCCCAAGGCGCGCGACCCGCAGACCAGCCACTGGCTGCAGGGCAAGGTGCTCGTCTCCCGCGACCGCGGCGAGACGTGGGCCGTGCGCAAGGAGTTCGGCTTCTGCCGGCCCTGCCTGTTTCGCGACGGCCAGACCGTGTACCTGTTCGGTCATCGCGGCGGGCTGCAGGCCATGAAGTCGTCCGACGGCGGCACGACCTGGAGCAATCCGTCGTCCCTCGCCGCGCCCGGAACCGATACGACCGTGTACTTGCATTCGCCCGCCCGCCCGCTGGCCGCCGGGGATTACGTCTTCATGGCTCTCCTGCGGCAGACCGACCCCGGCTACCGGGGCGACCCCGTCAGCGTGCTGGCGCTGGAACTGTGGCGCGCGCGGCAGGGCGCCGACCTGACGGACCGCCGCAACTGGACACGGCTGGGCGAAACGCCCGCCTTCCGCGACCTGATCCCCGACGAGGCGTTCAACGGCGTTGGGGCGCCGTTCTATAACGTGTCGGACCCGCAGCGCGACACCGACCTCGGCGGCCGCCGCATGGCCAGCCGGCCGGGCTGGCGCGAGCCGGTGGTTCTGCGCGTGGAGGACCCGGGGCACCCGTGGCACGACCCCAAGGGCCGCACGCTGCTGATCGTCTCCACGCTGCGCGCGCAGCGCAGCAACATCGCCGTGGCAATTACCGCCCGTCTCGGAGAGGATGACAGCGTGGCGTTCGACATCCCCGTGGTTCCGTCGGGTCGGCGGCTCGCCCTGCTGCCCGTGCCCGGCGGCAACCAGTCGTTCGACCTCTTCCGGGACGAGGTGTCGGGCCTGTACTGGCTGGCGTCGAACCTCAGCGCTGACAGCCTGCGTCGGGTACGCGATCTGCCTCGCGAACGGGTCGGGCTGCCGGACGAAGAATGCCACCGGCTCCAGCTGTCGTTCTCGCGCAACCTTGTGGACTGGTGCCTGGCAGGGGTAATCGCCGCCGGCGCGACCCCGGCCATGACGCGCATCCAGCCTACGATGGCGGTGCGCGGCGCCGACCTGTGCGTCCTGTATCGCGGTGCGACGGAGGGCCGGCGACAGCCGCTGCACACAGACGAGTTGCGCCTGGCGGTGATCCCCGGCTTCCGCGAGCTGGCGTACTAGGCCGGGAGAGGAATCAGGGCTCAGGGTTCGGGGTTCAGGGGACAATGAAGAGACGACAACTGAGCGCCGCTGCGGTGGCCGCCGGAACCGTTATGGTCGGGATCTTTGTCTGGGCGCACAAGCCCATCAGCCCCCTGCCCGAGGCCGCGACGGCCGACTTCGTACTCGTGGAGAAGGAGAGCCGAAGGCTGACACTCTTCCAAGGAACCAACGTCGTGAGGCAATACCGGGTGTCACTAGGCAGGCACCCAAGGGGTGACAAAGAGCGTGAAGGCGACAAGAAGACCCCAGAGGGCGTCTTCTCCATCGACAGCCGGAAACTCGACAGTTCATTTCATCTCGCTTTGCACATCTCCTATCCGGATGAGAACCACGCAGCCCGGGCGAGAGAAAAGGGCGTTTCGCCAGGCAAAGACATTATGATTCACGGGATCCGCAACGGTCTGTCATGGATGGGGAAGATGCACCGATGGGTCGACTGGACAGCAGGCTGCATCGCCCTCACGGATTGGGAAATTGAAGAAGTCGCCAGGGCGGTCCCGGATGGCACCCCCATAGAGATCAGGCCATAGAAGGAACGCCCTATGCCACGACCCGAACGCACTTTGACGACGACCGCCTGGGTACAGCTCTCGCAGTCCTCCTTCTTCAAGGGGCTGCCGGACGCCGACTGCCAGGCCCTGGCCCGCGCCTGCCGGGCGCGGCGGTTCTGCAAGCGCGAATCGATCTTCATGGAAGGCGCGGCCGGCACGGCCATGTACCTGCTGACGGCAGGCAACGTGCAGCTTTTCAAGACCAGTCCCGACGGGCGCGAGACGGTCATCCGCACGCTCAAGCCCGGAGAGGTGTTCGCCGAAATCGTCCTGCAGGGAGAGGGCCGCTATCCCGTCTCGGCCATCGCCCTGACCGCATCGGAGGTCCTGGAAATCCAGCGCGCGGAGATTCAGCGCCTTCTCGCCGACCGCAAGTTCCGCGACGACTTCATCGGCTTCCTCATGGCCAAGCTGCGCTACCTGGCCGAGCGTGTGAACGACCTTACATCGTGCGACGTGGAGGAGCGGTTCTTCCGCTTCATCCGCGAACAATACGGCGAGAAGACCGACGTCCGCGTGACGCTCTCCAAGCGCGATATCGCCTCCGCCATCGGGGCAACGCCGGAAACGCTGAGCCGCCTCATTAACCGCCTTTCCGCCGCGAAGCGCCTCAGTTGGAAGGGCCGGGCCCTGCGCCTGCCGGCAGACACGTGGCAGAGGGCGGAAGACTGACGATCCCGCGTTCCGCAAGGAACTGCGACACCACCTCACGCCAGGCCTCCGGATGCGAGGCCGCATAGGACTCGTGCGCGGCATTCTCGAAGACGTGGAAGGTCTTCGGGCCCGGCACCGCATCAAACACGCGCCGGGCGTCGGCCAGCCGGGCGCGGGGGTCGCTCTGCCCGTGCAGGAACAGCACCGGCTGCGTGACGGCGCGGGCGTAGTCGACCGGCCGGAACTCGAACGCGTTGAACCCCATCTGCGCGCCGCCCCAGAACACCAGCAACTCCGCGGACGGGAACGACGGTGTGTGCATGAGGCGAAAGCGATTGCGCGCGGTGTTGAGCAGCGAATCAAAGACCGCCTCGATAATCAGCGCGTCCGCCTGCGCCCCGCATTCGGCCACCGCCCGCAAGATCGCGGCCGCGCCCATGGACTGCCCGTAGAGGATGAGCGCCGCGTGCTCCGGCAGCGACGCCCGCGCGTAGGCCACCGCCGCCGCAACGTCCTCAGCCTCGACAAAGCCGGCCGTCGTGTAGGCTTCGGACGACGCGCCCGACCCCCGGAAATCGATCAGCAGCAAGGCCAGGCCCAGCCCGTGCAGCGCGGCCGCCTCGGGCAGGACGGCCGACTTGTCCGCCGAATAACCGTGACACACGATGGCCAGCGGCGCGTTCGACGCCGCCGGACAGTACCATGCTCCGAGCCGCATCACGCCGGCTTCGTGGATCGTGCGCGTCTCGAAGGTCAGCCCGCAGTCCGCCGGGGTGGCCGGACCGTGCGGGCGCGGCAGGCGCACCCCGCGGAATAGAGTCAGCAGCCGCGCGCTGCGCGATAACCGCTCCGGGGGCGCCGTGCGCGATCCGCCTTCGACAAACCGCATCATGGCGCGGGCATGGTTGAAGGCCAGCACGTTCAGGGCACAGAACCCCGACACGAGGAGCAGCAGCGTTGCCGCCAGGGCAGCGCGGAGTCTGCGAGGTCTCGACATGACACACAACCTATGGAAAGCGTCTCCGCCCGTCAACCGCGGTCGGCGAAAGAGCCAGGGCGAACGCATCTAAACCTTCCTTCTTTTTCAGTACGATTCCATCTCGGTGTCGGCGTCGGAATTGGCGAAACCCCGTAGGGCCGTTACCCGAGAATGAGCGGCACGCCAACCTCGATGCCGATTCCGATTCGAATGGCGCCTACTTAGGGGTCCTTGCCGTCTTAATCGTACTCCTAATCTTGCTCTTAATCCGCTCGTGCATAATGGATTACGATTAAGATCAAGATTAGGACTCGGATGGGAAATAGCGCTTAACCAAGCGCCATTCGCTGCCAATGCCGACTCCGCCCCCGAAACGACAGAAGAAGATTAGATGCGTCTGCCCTGGCGAAAGGGCGCATCCCAGCCCGGCGGCAGGCCGATGGGGGTGGACTCACGGCGGCGCGTGGGGTAAGAGGGGGACAGGAGAAAGTTGCCCATGGAAACACCACCCGGGATGCCGTCCTATGCCGGCCTGTCGGCAGCGACGCTGGACAGCGCCCTGAGGGACCTGCCGGCCTACCGCGAGTGGCGTGAGTGCGATCCGGGGCCACATCATCCGGTCGGGAGCCGCTATGCTGCGTTGCCGCATACGACAAAGGAGCGGATCCGCGAGTTCTTTCCTTCCGGCTTCCTGCTGCCCGGCCGCGACCTCCAGAGCGGGCTGGCGCAAGGCGAGATCTCCCTCGCCCAGACCAGCGGGACGACCTCCGAGCAAGTCACGACCCTCTGGTGCCAGCCATGGTGGGACGCGTCGGAGCGGGCATCGTGGACTCTCAACGCCCATGCGGCGGCCGCAGGCCTGGGCGCCCACCGTGAAGCCCTCCTGGCCAGCCCGCGCAGCGTCGGCATCGCTCGCCCCGACGGCAGTCGCCTGCCGATGGACGCAAGACGCCAGGGGCGCTTCCTCTTTCTGAACGAGGAACCGGACCCGACCCGCTGGACTGATGACGACATCCGCCGGATCGCCGACGAACTGGACCTGTTCGAACCGGTCGCCCTCGAGGCCAACCCGTCCTTTCTCGCTCGCTTCTGCCTGCGGGCACTGAGGCTGGGGCTGAAGGTACGGGAGCCGCGCCTGATTGTGCTGACCTTCGAACTGCCATCCCGCGCTCACCGCCGTCTCATCCGCCGCCTGTTCCCGGAGACGCCGCAGATGGGATCCCACGGCTCGACCGAAACTGGCTACGTCTTCGCCGAATGCGAGCACGGCCGGTATCATCAGAACGTGCGCTCCTGCCGCGTCGACGTCGAGCCGTTCAATGCGCGCCGCGGCGACCCGGGTGTGGGCCGGTTCCTGGTCACGCCTTTCCATCATCCATGGTACTCGCTGCTGCGATTCCATATCGGCGACCTCGGACACGTGAGTCAGGACTCCTGCCCCTGCGGTCGGAGCGACGGCCTAGTCCTGGACCGGCTGGAAGGCCGGCTTTCCGATCTCACGCTACGGGCTGACGGAACCGCGGTGACCGTGGAGGCGCTGGATGCGGCGGTCGGAGATGTTCCAGGGCTGGCCGCCTACGAGGTGAGTCAACCCGCCCTGGGGCAGATTCACCTGCGGCTGGTCGCCGACGGCGACTCCAGCCCCCTCGACCCCGCGCGCAGGGCCGCCGAGAGGCTGTATGGACCGGGAACTCGCGTCGATGCCTCGATTGAGGAGGACTTCGGGCCCGAGCCATCGGGCAAGTACCGCCTGGCGCGCACCGGGTTCGACTCCGATATCAGTTCGCTGTTTGCGTAGCCTGAGGTGCCGCCAGCAGCTGCTGCGCCGCACGCAGCAGGTCGACGGCCCGGTTGCTGGCCACATAGCGCGTGACGGCCGACGGCAATCGGGCTCCGAAGATGCCCGGGTCCTCCAGTCTGCGACTCTCGTCGTAGAGCAAGATCGGAGTCTGTCGTGTCGAGGGCATACCGGCCAGGGCCGGAGCAACGACGTTGCCGTTCAGTTTCGGCATGAGTTGCTTGAGAATGACCAGCCGCGGCTTGATCTGGGCCGCCGCCTCCAGAACCTCGGGGCCGGTGCGGACGATCACCGTGCGGCAGCCGATGCTCCGCAGGAGACGTTCGATGCTCTCAGAAACGATCGGGTCGTCCTCGGCCAGCAGAACCAAGTTCTCGGTGGCGGCCTTCGTTCTCAGACCGTCCGAGGCCGCTGCCCGGGGGCGTTGCACAGAGGTCCGGGCCAGGATCTCGCGGATCTTGGCCAGCAGTTCGTCCACACCACACGGTTTAGGCAGAAAACCCTCGACCGGCACGGTGTCGAAGAAGGCATCCATCCCCGAACGCGCGGTTAACACGAGCACCGGGTAGCGGGGGCGACCGTCTTCGCTAAGAATCCGCCTAAGGAATCCCACCCCGCCGATTCCTGGCATATTGATATCCAGGATGATCAGATCGGGCTCACCGCCCGACTCTAAGAACACGAGCGCCGCCTCGGCGCTCTCCTTGGCCGTGACCACGAAGCCCTCGTGCGTCAGGTGGTCGCCCAGCGTCACCCGCAGGTGCTTGTTGTCATCCACCAGTAACAGTTTTTCATTCATTGCGTCACTCTCTCCGAGATCGCCACTCCACGCACAAACCCGTCCCCGCGCCGGAAGCGTCAGTTCTCCGCATGCACGGGCTCCTGAGTCGCCCGTTCCACGGCATTCAGGGTCTCTCCGGCCTGCGGCGGGACCGGCACGCAAGACAGTCGGAACCCCTCGATCAGCTCCCGCCTCACGCCGTCAGCACCCTTCTCAAGCGCCACGACCAGCGGCATCCGCTGCAACCGCGGATCGGACTTGATCCTCGCAATGAGTTCCACGCCGTCCATCGCCGACAACGAGAAGTCCATCATCAACGCCTGAGGCACGTCACCGTCCGACAGCCGGGCCCAGGCGTCAGCTCCGTCCGACGAGACGATTACGGTGTAGCCCTCCGCCGCCAGTTCGGACCTCGCCGCCTCGCGTACAGCGGCATCGCCCGCCGCCACGACGACGCGGGGCGGGGGCGCTTCCTGCAATACGACGCTCACCCGTGTCCCGCATTGGCGGCCCGGCACGGGGCTTGCGACCTCCAGCCGCCCCCCGTGACGCTCCACGATCTCCTTGGCAATGGACAGGCCGATCCCCGAGCCCTCAAGCTCTTCGCCCACGCGGAAATGCCGCTCTGCAATTCTCGGCAGGAATTCCTCGGGAATTCCGATGCCCGTATCGCTCACCTCCAGAACGAGGCCCTTCTCCGGGGGAGCGGCACGCCGAAGCATAATGTCGATCACCCCGCCGGCGGGCGTGTACTTGACGGCGTTCTGCACGATATTCAGAATCACGCGCCCCATCTTGTGCGGGTCGCATTCCACAAACCCCCTCACCCACTGGTTGCCACACCGTACGCTCACCCCTTTCTGCGCCACCATCAAGCCGAGCGAGGTCACGGCGTGCCCGACAAGACGCCGGAACGGCACCCTCACACAGTGTAGAATCAACCTGCCGGATTCGATACGACTGAAGTCCAGCACATCACTGACCGTACGCAGAATCCGCCCGCAGTCTTCCTGCAGCATGACGATGTAGGACCGGGTCGCCTCTTCCATCGGACCCACAACGCCCTTCAGCAGGTTCTCGATCGCGAAGGACATCGAGGACAGCGGCGTCTTGAGATCGTGCGACACGTTGGACACAAATCGAACCCGGGCCCCATCGACCTCCCGCAACAACTCCATGGCCCGGCGCAGTTCCCCCTCCACGTGTCGGCGCTCCTCCACCTCCTGCCGCAGCGCATCGTTGGTCTGCTGGATCCGCTCCGTTCGAGAGCGAACCAATTCCTCAAGCCCCTCCTGGTAGAGTCGCAGCTGCAGCTCACCCGCTTTCCGCTCCAATGCGTGCCGGACCGCGCGGGCAAGAATTCGGCCGGTGAGGTCTGTCTTGCCGATGTAGTCCTGAGCGCCGTGCTTGACCGCCTTGGCCGCAAGCTCCTCATGATCCCCGCCCGACAACAAAATGATCGCGGAGTCCGGGGCGACCTGCATCACGCTCTCGAAGGTGTCCCACCCGAAGGAGTCCGGCAGGTTCAAGTCCAGGAGGATCACGTCCGCCGGCGCGGCCTGCAAACCCAGGCGCGCCTCTTCGAGCGTGCGAGCCGTGCGCAACTCATATTCCGGGCCGCCCGATTCCGAGAAAAGCTGCGCCTGGAGCAACGCGAGATCGCTCGCGTTATCCTCGACCGCCAGTATGCGTACAGCAGTCGCTGCGGCCGCTTGAGGGCCGCGGACACTCTGGATCCCACCCACCACAACGCCCACCTTCCCGAACGACGCACCTCTGCCGCTCCGCTTTAGGTATACATCCCGACTGTGAGGATGTGAAGCGCTATCTCTGTGCTGTTCTGAGCCCTACGATCAGGTTGTTTCGCTTCGACACTAAGACAAAACCTGATGCATTGTTCAGGAGATGTCTCATGCGCCACAGTTTAGATCATACTTGCGGAATGGAAACGGAGACGCCTAGTGTGAGTCTTGTCGAGGGCAGCAGGCAGGTCGCTACAGGAGACCGGATGACATCGGACGGGAACATGTTGCTTGACCGGGAAGACGAAGGCTCCGGGGCTGTGTGCCTGTTGGTGCTGGCTGTTGGGGCTCTCGTCTTCGCCGTTGTTCTCAGTCTGATGGCCTTCACCCCTGAAGGCCATCGGCTTGGGGCCGTGTTGACCGCCAAGCCTGAGCCCTCGGCGAGCAGCGTCGTTTCCGACCTCCCCCGGTAGTCGCTTCCCGGCTCTGAAGGCGCGGAAGGTCACCCATCCCCAACCGAGCGGGTCAACGCTGTGTCGTGATGCGGTAGAAACCCGAGGGCTCGCCGGCCGACAGCGCATCGGTGTAGGTGTTGGTGGGTGGCGTAGCGGACACCCCGGTCACGCGAGGGGTGAAACTTCCGGCCGGGTCGGGTGCACGGTACACGCTATAGATCTGCCCCCCCACGCTCGGCCAGCGCAGCACGGCGCCTCCCGCAGATCTCGCCACGCCGTCTACCCGGAAGACGGACGCGGACTCGGTGGGGTCGGTTCCCGCGTGATACTCCTCCCAGTTCCGCATCCGGTCTGTGTCCGTGTCGGCCGTGGCACCGGCGTCGCTGGTCGGCAGGCCATGGGCGGCGAGCCACCACTGCGGAACCTGATTGGTCACCAGGATCGCATCGAACCGTGCCGTCACCGCGCGGTCGGTGGTCATGACCAAGTTGGTTGGATTCACGCGGCCCGACAGGTCCCCGCCCCACGCGCCCAGCGCGTAGTAGTTCGACGCCACAGCCGTGACGCTCGCAGATGCGCCCGCCGGATAGTAGCCGCCGGGCGGGCTGATGTTACCGGGTCCGATGGTCTGAGCTGTCAGCCTGCGGTCGTAGCCGCCCTTCACGATGGTGAAATGGTCCTTCACCACCGGGCGATCCCCCAGAAACGTCACGTCCATGCGATTGCTGTGCACATCCAGAACAACCGACCCGAGGGCGTTCAGTGAGACATACATGACGGGATGATTCAGGGCGCCGCCGGAAATCTGCCCGGAACTGCCTGCCACCACGTAGACCGTGCCGGTTCCGGTGCCATTGTCGTAGGGCCCGCTTCCCTCGACGCGGCCGTCCCCGCCGTCAACGATGTTCGACGGCAGGACACTCGACGACGGTCCGTACTGCCCGTGCAGGAGATAGGACCGCTCGTACGAATGGCTGTGCCCGCAGAGCACGAGGTCCACGCCGGCCGCTTCGAGAATCGGCAACGCGTTCTGGCGCATCTCGATGAGCTCGATCTCGGTGTCGGAGTTGTGCGAGCCCTTGCTGTATGGAGGGTGATGCCAGAACGCCACGCACCACCGCTGCGTCATGGATGCCACGTCATCCCGCAGCCAGGTCATCATCAGCCCGTTGGTCGAGCGGTCGACGTCGAACGCATTGAGGCAGATGAAGTGTACGTTCGCGTCATCGAACGAGTAGTAGGCCTCGGTGCCGGAGGCGATGCCGCCGGATTCGGCGTGGCGCGGCAGTGTGAACACGTCGTAGTAGACGCCGCTCTCGGTGGCTGAAGAGGCCGAATAGCCTTCATGGTTGCCCATGGTGCTCCAAAGCGCGCCTTGAGGGAGAGTCTGGGGATACATGTCAAACAGGGCCGACTGGTGTTCCGCGTCGGTGCCGGACATATACGCGTTGTCGCCCAGCATGATCCACAGATCGGGCCTGCGGCCGCCAGCCCACTGTAAGAACGCGTCGCGCACGCGCCCGGCGGCGGCATTGCCCGTTCCGGAGTCTCCCAGCAACCAGATGCGCCGATCAACGTCCGAGCCAAGCGGCGGAGGGGTGACGCACGTGTGATCCGCATCGCCGCCTGCGAGCGCCCCTGCGGTCGTACCGACACTGTAGAAGTAGCGCGTTGACGCTGACAAACCCGTTAGAGAGACCTCGTGATCGAGAAACGGCCCCGTGCGCGCCACCTGCTGCGTCAGGGCGCCGGCGGAGATGCCGTAGCGCACCACGCTGTCTGTGGCGGTGCTCGTGCGCCAGCGCACCACCATCCCGGTGGAGGTGCCCATCTGCAGATACGGTCCGCGGATCACGCACGGCTGCGACGGATCGGTCACGCCGGTCAACTTAAGGTCAAAGCTGGTATCCGAAGAGAACGGGGCGCGCTGGTGCACTTCGGCCGCGACCACGTTCCAGCCATTACTGAACCATCCTCCGCCTGACTGGTAGAAGGGCCGGTAGATCTTCTCCGCGTCCCCGGAGACCTCGCCGGTGGCCCACGTCGAGAAGGAGAACGAGCCGGCGGGCATGTTGTAGCGGCCCACCTCTCGGCCGTTCAGATACACGACCCCGCCATCGTCATTCACGAACCCCACCCGGACGGCCGGGTAGCGGCTGGCGTCGTCGACCCAGAAGTGTTTGCGGTAGTAGTACGTGATGTACTTGTTCGTCGCCACGCCGCCGTAGCTCAGCAGCGTCCCCTCGTCGCCATCCCCATACCCCAGTTCCGCCGGCCCTTCCGGCCAGTAGGCGTCGTTGAATCGGGGCTGACGCCAGGCCGTCCCCTGGTCGCTGCCATTTGACAGGTACTTCCACGTGGAGCCCGGCGGGATAAGCACCCGATCGGCGCAGGCCGCCGACGCCGTCAGCAGCAGCACCGCCAAGATCCAGCCCATTCGTATTCTTTCAGTCACGAGCGACCTCTCCTGTTCCCTGCTCTCCGGCCAACCGGCCTGCCCGCGCGCACAGGTCCCGCATGGCGGCGGTCTCGCGCACCGCCGTCGGCAGTCGCTCTACCTCCGCGAGGGCCTGGGACGCCACCAGGGCCGCCTCCGGCCCGCGACCGGCGCCAGCTAGGATCTCCGCGCGCCGCAGCCGCCAGGTCTCCTTTCGCCCGGCCCCCGCCAGGATCGCGTCCACCCGCGCCAGCGCCTCATCCGCGGCGCCGTGCGCCAGCGCCATGTCAACGGCCATCGCAGTCAATGACACCGCCCCCGTCCGTCGGGCCCCCTCGTCGAGCGCGGCCAGCGCGCCGCGCCACTGCCCGCTGCGGTCCAGGCACCGTGCCCACGCTGCAAACACGTCGGGGCTCGGAGAACTGGACCGCTCCACCACACGGGCATAGTCGTCACAGGCCGATCGGTCCTCCCCCACACCCGCCAGCAGTTCGGCCCGCGCGACATAGCCGCGCAGATCGTCCGGCCGCTCGGCAATGAAGGCATCGAGCGCGGCCCGGGCGGCGCCGGTTTCGCCCAGCGCCCGCAGCGCGCGGCTGCGCAACAGGGCCAGCTCGGGGGCGAGAGAGCCCCCCTCACTCGCGCGAACCACATCCGCCAGCGCGGCCGCGGGGTCGCCGTGCTGGAGCAGGAGATCCGCCCGCTGAAGATACAGGTCCGCTCCAGCGCCGCCCTCCGCAATGCGCTGGCTCAGGGCGTCAAGGCGGTCGTGGATGTCGCCGTGCGGAAGCGCCGACTCCGGACTCATGAGCAGCCGGAGCCCTATGCCCGCCGCCAGCAGGGCCGTCTGTGTGCGCGTTCGGCTCATAGTGCTACCTTGCTTGTAGCATAATGCAAGCCAAGAGGCGAGCACTTCTTCTCGCCGACCGGAACGCCTACTCTGTGGCGTAGGCGCCGACGATCCCTACGCCGAGCTGGATCTCGTAGGCCACGCTGATGGGCGGAATGTCGGGTCTAATGTCGAACTGACGGCGATCCACCGAGAAGCCGCACCGCAGCACGAGCAAGTCTCCAGCGCCCTTGTGGTTGCGCTCGGCGTATTTTCCCGGCAGATGCGTGACCGTCAGAACCACCTGCTGCTCCCGCGTCGCGGCTTTGATGGTCATGTCTCCGGTTACCCTTAACTCACATTCAGCCTCACCCGTCTTCTTGACCGCATCGACCCGCCGGATGGCGAACACCACGGAGGGGTACTTCTCAACATCGAGCCAGTCCGGCGAATGCAGCGTCTTCGTCATCAGCGGGTGACACATCGCGATCGATGAGGAGGCGACCGTGATCGTCCCTGTCGTGGCTTCGGGTTTGGCCGGATCAAAGGTGACCCTGCCCGACACGCCGGTGGCCAGGCCCACAATCGGCTCAAGCAGCGAATCCAGCCGGATGGCGATCGCATTGACGCCCTTGGGATCCTTGAAGTCAAACACCCGCGCCTCCCCCCTTGAGGTGCCCGCACCCCAAAATAGGGCCGCCGCCATCAATACGCACGCCGTCAAGAGTCTCACAACCCACCGCCTTTCCTTTTCGGGTCGGTCAGCCACACGGCCGCACCTCCCGGCAAGGTCGGAGCATAGCCTCGAGGCCCTTGGTCTTCAAGCGCTGCGACAGCGCCGGACGCGGGGCTTGAACCCCCCGCCCCATCCCGCTACTATACTCCCGTGTTGATGTCGCATGGCTGCGGGCGGAAAAGCAGCGGGAGGCGCGCGTGAAAAGTAGTACTGGTAATGCTGTCGGCTTGGTCATTGCGACGGGTCTGATTTGGGTCGCGACTCCGGCGCATGCCGGCGACCATTACTCGGATGCGATCAGCATTAATCTGGCCATCGGCTCTGACGGAACGGTATCCGGAAAGCAAACGGGGGGAGCCGGGTCCTCGTTTGGCGGCTGGATGAACATGACTCGGGTCACTGCCAACAACGCAAATTATGCGGCCAGTGCCGACAACTCGGGTTGGACATCATGGGCCTTCGACAGCAATCTGACAGCATCGGGTGCTGGATTGGGCTCATTCCGTATTGACCTCTATGATGGTGGCTGGGGTGCAAACACCACTTGGAACGACCCGGCGAATGGTGCGAACACCCTGGGCAGGTCCGGTGTCTCGAACGGCAACATGCCGAACAATTGGGGCCCGACAAGTCTGAGCATCGATTTTAACAGTATTCCATCGTCGTTGGTCACTGACGGCTATGACCTGTACGCGCTGGTTGGGGCGACCCGAAATTCCGGTTCCGGTCTGTCGTGGGTGAAGCTGAACACCGCCGAACTGCTTTACTCTACAAATCCTCCCCCTTATACCCTGAACTCCCTGGGGATGAGGAGCGTGGCCGCAGTTCAGATACTGCTGGGTCCTCTTAGCCCTGGCCCGACAGTGATTGTCCGGTAGGCGCCGCGACGAGTAGATCTGTCCCTGTCTTTAGAGTCTATTCCGATTGAATCCCCCCGTTGAAGGTGGGAGCATTAGGTCTTTTGCGGGCACTGGCGGGCCGTGCCTGCGGCGCGAAGGCTGACCATGGATTTCTTGTTCATATTGGCAACGGCCGGCTTGGCGGTGGTGTTTGTGGTCGCCGGTCTGTTTGCCTCCAGGCTGCTCGCCCCGCACCGGCCGGGCGGCCTGAAGGACCTACCCTACGAATGCGGCGAGCACCCTATCGGGTCGGCGTGGATCCGGTTCAACGTCGGCTATTACCTCTTCGCCCTGCTGTTCCTGGTGTTTGACGTCGAGGCGATTTTTCTGTTCCCGTGGGCACTCGTGCTGCACGAGGCGGGAGTGGCCGGCCTCATCGAGGTTGCCGTCTTTGTTCTGATCGCCTTTCTCGTCCTGCTCTACGCCTGGCGCAAGGGAGCGCTCGAATGGGACTGATCACCGAACAACTGCCCGCACATCTCGTCCGCATCCCCGGCGGCTCGCTGCTGCTGGGCCGCATGGATGCCATGATCAACTGGTCGCGGGCGAACAGCCTCTGGCCGCTCACGTTCGGCACCAGCTGCTGCGCGATCGAGGTGATGATGGCCGCGGGAGCGGCGGACTACGACGTGGCCCGCTTCGGCGCGGAAGTTGCCCGCCCCTCGCCCCGGCAGGCGGATCTGCTGGTCATCGCCGGCACGGTGGTCAAGCGCCTGGCCCCCCGGCTGCGGACCCTGTACGAGCAGATGGCCGAGCCCCGCTTCGTGATCGCCACGGGGTCGTGCGCGATCTCAGGAGGGCCGTTCGTATACAACTCGTACACAACCGTCCGCGGCGTGGACGAAATTATCCCCGTGGACGTCTACGTTCCGGGGTGTCCGCCGCGCCCGGAAGCCTATTTCTACGGCCTGCTCACGCTGCAGCGCCTGATCAAGGATGGCTTCACGATCCGCCGCATCGGCGTCCGGCAGCCGCCCGTTCTGGCGGCGCTGCCCGCCGGTATCACCCTCCAACAGATCCAGGCCGAGATGGCCGAGCTCCTGCAGTCGCAGTCCGAGCGCAGCACCCGCCGCTTCCTGGATGAAACCGCGGACCAGTTCAAGGACACCTGACGCCGTGGACGCCCAGGCATTGCTGGATTCTGTGACGGCGATCGAGCCGCAGGCGACGCTGCGCCCGGCGGCCGACCGGCCGGCCGTCGCCGTGCCGGCCGACCGCCTGGCGGCGTTCATGGGCCGGCTGAAAGAGGCGCCTCTCCTGGCCTTCGACCTCCTCTATACCCATACAGCAGTCGACTGGCCCGCCGAGGACCGCATCGAACTGCTGTACGTGCTCTACTCCACCCGGCAGCGTCACTCGCTGCTGGTGAGCGCCTCGGTCCCGCGCAGCGCGCCGGAGATCGATTCTGTGCATGGGGTCTGGCGCATCGCCGAATGGCAGGAGCGGGAGGTCTACGACCTCTTCGGAGTTCTGTACAGAGGGCATCCCGACCTGCGGCGCATCCTCCTGCCGGACGAGTGGCAGGGGCATCCCCTGCGGAAGGACTACCGCGACGACCACATGCTGGAGCTGCCGAAGTGAGCGTTCGCACCACAACCCTGGAAGAGCGCGTCCAGGCGCCCGGCGCCCAGGACACCCCCCTGTCGGCGCAGGAGTACCTCGTCAACATGGGGCCGCAGCACCCCTCGACACACGGCGTGCTGCGCCTCGTGCTGCGGCTGGACGGCGAGACCGTGCGCGAGGTGATCCCGGTGCTCGGTTACGTACACCGCGGCGTGGAGAAGATGGGGGAGCACCTCACCTACCGGCAGTTCATCCACCTCACCGACCGGCTGGACTACCTCTCGGCGCTTGCGAACAACTGGGCCGTCTCCATGGCCGTGGAGAAGGCCGCCGGGATCGAGATCAACGACCGGATTAACGTCATCCGCACGATTCTCGTCGAGCTGCAGCGCATCGCGAGCCACCAGTTGTGGTGGGGCGTGCTGGGAATGGACCTGGGCGGCTTCACGCCGTTCCTGTACGGCTTTCGCGACCGGGAGAGGATCACCCGCATCCTGGAAGAGACCACCGGCGGCCGCCTGACCATGAACTTCATCCAGCCGGGCGGGCTGATGCACGACATCACGCCCGACTTCGTGCCGCAGGTGAAGGCGTTCCTGAGCTACTTCAAGCCGAAGCTCGAGGAGTACGAAGCGCTGGTGGGCGGCAATGTGATTGCGCGCGCGCGCCTGTGCGGCGTCGGCGTCCTTGACGCGGCCTCGGCCCTGTCCGTGGGCGCCACCGGCCCGGTGCTGCGCGCTAGCGGCGTGGCGCACGATCTGCGCAAGCTCGAGCCCTACGGCGCCTATGGCCGCGTGGAGTTCGACGTGCCGGTGGGCCGCGTGGGGGATTGCTGGGACCGGTACGCCGTGCGGGTCGAGGAGATGCGCCAGTCCATGCGGATCATCGAGCAGCTCATCGACGCCATCCCCGACGGCAAGCACATGGTGATGAAGTTCAACGCCAAAATCCGCCTGCCGGAGGGGTGCCTCTACACCCAGGTGGAAACCGCACGCGGCATCCTGGGCGTGCTGATCGTCTCGGACGGGCGCGAGCAGCCCTACCGGGTACACTTGCGGTCCCCCAACTTCAACAACTTGTGGAGCGTCACGGTCATGCCCCCGGGCTGGCGCATCGCCGACCTGGTGGCCGTGATCTCCTCGCTGGACCTCGTGGTCCCGGACCTCGACCGATGACGATCGCCCTCATACTGGCCACAGCCCCCGGTTGGGACGTGCAGTCCCTGTCGCACCGCGCCGGCGCGGCCCTGCCCGGGCATCCCTGGCAGGCGCTGGGGTACCTGGCGCTCGCCCTGGCGGGCCTGGGCGCGCTGGTCGCGGGGCTCGGCATGGGCCTGATCTACGTCGAACGCAAGGTGGCCGCGCACTTCCAGTGCCGCCTCGGCCCCATGCGCGTCGGCTGGCACGGCGTCCTGCAGACCGTTGCGGACACGCTGAAGCTGCTGCTCAAGGAAGACATCATCCCGGTGCGCGCGGACCAGTGGCTGCACCTCGGCGCCCCGTTCCTGAGCCTGATGGCCGCCCTGCTGGTGATGGCCGTGCTGCCGCTGAGCCCCTCGTGGCAGGTGGCGGACGTGAAGGTCGGCGTAATCTACGTGGTGGCTGCCAGCGGCCTCGGCACCATCGGGGTGCTGCTGGCGGGCTGGAGCTCTCACAACAAGTGGTCTCTGCTGGGCGCCATGCGCGCCGGCGCGCAGATGATTTCCTACGAAGTCTCCACGATCCTGGCCCTGCTGGTGGTGGTGCTCTTCTCCGGCTCGCTGCAGCTGTCGGAGATTGTCCGCTCGCAGGCGGCCGGCTGGTGGATCTGGCGGGCCCATGGCGTGGGCCTGGTCGGCTTTGTCATCTACCTGATCGCAGCGGTGGCCGAGATCAACCGCACGCCGTTCGACATTGCCGAAGGCGAGAGCGAGCTGACGGCGGGCTTTCACACCGAGTATTCGGGCATGCGCTTCGCGTTCTTCTTCCTGGCGGAATTCATCAACCTGTTTGTGGTCTCGGCGATGACGGCGACGCTCTTTCTCGGGGGATGGATGCCGTTCCACATCGGCGACTGGGCCGCGTTCAATGGCGTCATGGACCTCCTCCCGCCGTTCTTCTGGTTCGCGGGCAAGACCGGCGCGATCATCTTCCTGATCATGTGGTTCCGCTGGACCTTCCCGCGGCTGCGCGTCGACCAGTTGATGCGGCTGGAGTGGAAGGTGCTGGTCCCGATCGGCTTCGTGAACCTGGCCGCCGCCGCCGTGGTGGCTTTCTGGCGGCTGTACCCGTTTGCCGCCCACTGAGGACATCGGTCATGGATCCCGCGAACAAACACGCAAACCAGGCGATGCCGGTGGACGGCGGCGTCCCCGTTGCCCGCCCGGAGCGGCACGGCTATGCCGGCGGCATTGTGGCGGGCCTCTGGTCGCTGCTGAAGGGCATGCGCGTCACGTTCCACTATCTCGTCCGCCCCTCCACGGTCGTGACCCAGCAGTACCCCGAGAACCGGGCCACGCTGCGGCTCCCCGAGCGCGCCCGGACGCTGCTCGCAATGATTCATGACGAGCAAGGCCAGCACCGCTGCACCGCCTGCCGCTCCTGCGAAATCGCCTGCCCCAACGCCTCCATCCGCGTGGTCTCGCGCAAGGGCCCGATCACCGGACGCAACGAGATCGACCATTTCGTGTGGCGCCAGGACACGTGCACGTTCTGCAACATGTGCGTCATGGTCTGCCCCTTCAACGCCCTCACGATGAGCGGTAGCTTTGAGGGCGCCGTCTTCGACCGGCGGCTACTCGTCTACAGCCTGAACCGCTACGCCGGCCCGTCGGGCCCGGCGCTGGCCAAGGTGGAGAACGAGGCGGAGCGACGGCAGATGATGGAGCCGCGCCTCCCCTACTCCGGGCCCGTCCCCTTGAACGGCGTCGCCCTTGCCGGCATCCCCGAGCCCCTGCTGGCCGCTGGCGCCGACCTTCCCCCGGCAGCGCCCAAGGAGAGCGCCCCATGAGCGTGGCCCTGCTGAATGCCATCCTGTTCTACGCCCTCGCCGCCGGCGCGGTGGGGCTGGCCGTGGCCGTGGTCCAGACCCGGCACATCCTGCGGGCCGCCCTCGCCCTCATGGGCGTGCTGGGCTTCACCGCCGGGCTCTACGTGGTGCTGAGCGCCACGCTGCTGGCCGCGGTGGAGGTGCTCGTCTATATCGGCGGCATCGTGGTGCTGTTCGTCCTGGCGGTGATGCTGAGCAGCCCCACCGAGTTGCTCGACGACGTGGCCCCGCTGCGACGCCGCCTCCTGGGCTTCGGCGCGGCAGCCCTGTATTTCCTGCTGAGCCTCGCCATGTGCATCGAAAGCCCGTTCGAGTCGCGTCAGGAGGGGGCGCTGCCGAATGCCGCGGATCTGGCCCAGTCCTTCCTGGGGCGGGGGGCTTCCGGGTACCTCATCCCCTTTGAGCTGATCTCCCTGCTCCTGCTGGGCGCCGCCGTGGGAGCAATCGTGCTGGCCCGCAAGGTACCGGCGCCGGGGGGCGGGGCGCAGCCCGCCGGGAAGGAGGCGCAGCCATGACGCACCTTCTCCGGCTGGCTGAACCGGGCGTGTATCACTGGATCGGTCTGGCGTCGCTGCTGTTTTCAATCGGCATCTACGGCCTGCTCACCCGCCGCAACGCGCTTGGCGTCCTGATGGCCATGGAGCTGATGCTCAACGCGGGGGCGATGAGCTTCGTCATCTTCGGGCGCTTCGTAGCCCCGGGCCAGGTGGACGGCCAGATCATGGCCCTGTTCATTATCTCCGTCGCCGCGGCCGAGGCCGTGGTGGCGATCGCCATCTTCATCGGCGTCTTCCGGCAACGCCAGACCATGGACCTGAGGCGCATGAACCTGATGAAGCAGTGAAGGATTCGCCCCGATGGAACACGCGGCAGAACTGAGTTTCGCACTGCAGCACGCCTGGCTCATCCCGGCCATTCCCCTGGCCTCCTTCGCGCTCGTGGGCATGGTGATCCGGCCCCTGTCCGCGCGGCTCGCCGGGCTGGTGGCTACGCTGGCCATCCTGGCCTCCGCGGCTCTCGCCGGCGTGCTGGCGTGGGACTATCTCCGGCTGTCTTCCCTCGCGGGCCACAGCCCCACCCTCATCCCCTGGAGCATCGAGTGGCTGCGCTACCAGGAGCATCTCGCCGTCCGTCTCGGCATTCTGGTCGACCCCATCTCCGTTCTGCTCATGGTCGTTGTCACCACGGTGAGCTTCCTCGTGCACCTGTATTCGATCGGCTACATGCACGGCGAGCGGAGCTACGGCCGCTACTTCACATATTTGAACCTCTTCACCTTCAGCATGCTGGGGCTGGTCACGGCCCCGAACATCATCCAGATGTTCGTCTTCTGGGAGCTGGTCGGCGCCAGCTCGTTCCTGCTGATCGGCTACTACTACGACCGGCCGTCGGCCGTGGCCGCCGCGAAGAAGGCCTTCACGGTCACGCGCTTTGCCGACCTGGGATTCCTCATCGGCGTGCTGCTCCTCGCGTATCACGGCGGCAAGGCCTTCGGCGTGCTCGGCCCCGTGGTGGGCCCGGGGGGCGCTCCCTTTGATTTTGCCTTCCTGACCAACGCGACCGTGCTGCAGCACTTCGCCACGCTGCACGCGGGCGCCACGGGCCTCAGCCTCCTGACCGTGGCGATGATCCTCATCTTCGTCGGCGCCGCCGGCAAGAGCGCCATGTTCCCGCTGCACATCTGGCTGCCCGACGCGATGGAGGGCCCCACCCCGGTGTCCGCGCTCATCCACGCCGCCACCATGGTCGTGGCCGGCGTTTACCTCGTGGCCCGAATGTTCCCGGTCTTTGCCGTCGCCAATGGAGCACTGATGGTCGTGACGGTCGTCGGCGCCTTCACATCCCTCTTCGCGGCCGTGATCGGCTGCACGCAGGATGACATCAAGCGCGTGCTCGCGTTCTCCACGCTGAGCCAGCTCGGATACATGATGTTCGCCCTCGGCATAGCCACCCCGGAGGATCCGGCCGGCTACACGGCCTCCATGTTCCACCTCTTCACGCACGCCTTCTTCAAGGCGCTGCTGTTCCTCGGATCCGGCGCGGTGATCCACGCCGTGCACAACAACGAAATCTGGAAGATGGGCGGCCTGCGGCGGAAGATGCCGATCACGCATGCAACGTTCCTGATCGCCACGCTCTCCATCGCGGGCATCTGGCCGTTCGCGGGGTTCTTCTCCAAGGACGAGATTCTCTCCGCCGCCCTTGGGGGAGGCCACCCCGTCGTCTTCGCCGTGGGCCTCCTGGGCGCGGGGCTGACCGCCTTCTACATGACGCGGATCTATGTGGTGACCTTCTGGGGCCAGCCGCGCAGCGGAGCCGCGGGTCACGCGCACGAGGTCTCGGCGATCATGTGGATCCCCATGGTAACGCTCGCCACGCTGTCCATCGCCTCCGGCTTCGTCCCGTTCGGCCGCTACGTCCACTTGGGAGCAGCGCACGAAGCGGCCGAGGCCATCAACTGGGCCGTGGCCATCCCCGGCACCGCCGCCGGACTGGCGGGCCTCGCCCTCTCGCTGCTGCTCTACGCGGGGCCCGAGCGGCGCCTGAACGCCGCGGTCGCCCTGCTCGGGCGGCTGTACCCGGTGATCAAGCACAAGTTCTACTTCGACGAAATCTACCTGTTCGTCACGCACCGCATCATCTTCCGGCACGCGGCGGCGCCAATCGCCCGCTTCGACCGCAAGGTGGTGGACGGCGGCGTGAACATGGGCGGGAGCGTCACCCGCACGTCCGGGGCGCTCCTGAACCGGCTGCAGACCGGGCAGGTGCAGATGCACGGGATGGGATTGATCTCGGGGGTCATCTTCATCCTCGTCGCGGTTTGGGCATACTTGATCTGGTGAGCGAAAGGCGAACGACGCCATGGGCATGGTAAGCTGGCTGATCCTGATTCCGTTCCTGACCGCCGTCTTGGTCCTGCTGACGCCGGCCCGCCGCGCGGGGTGGATCCGCTGGATCGCCGCGGCCGGCACGGGCCTTCACCTGCTCTTCACCGCCGTGGTCACGTTCAAGTTCTGGGCGCTGTGCTCCCCCGACCTGCCCTCCATGGCGACGGCCCGTGACATGAAGGTCTACATGGTGGAGCGCTGCGCGTGGTTCACCCCGCTCGGCATCCAGTACTTCGTGGGCCTCGACGGCGTGTCGCTCAGCATGGTGATCCTGACCTCCATCGTGATCTTCACGGGCGTCATGGCCAGTTGGCGCGTCACGGACCGGGCCAAGGAATTCTTCGCCATGCTCCTGATCCTGGTCACCGGCGTGTTCGGCGTCTTCGTCAGTTTTGACCTGTTTCTGTTCTTCATGTTCTACGAGCTGGCGGTTCTGCCCATGTACCTCCTCATCGGCATCTGGGGCACCGGGCCGAAGGAATATGCCGCCATGAAGCTGACCCTGATGCTGATGCTGGGCTCGGCCTTCATTTTCGTCGGCATCCTTGCCGTCCATCACGCCTCGGGGCTGAACACCTTCGACCTCGTGCAGCTCGGCACGATCCCCTATGCGCGGGCGTTCCAGAAGTGGGTCTTCCCGATGGTCTTCATCGGCTTCGGCGTGCTCGGCGCGCTGTATCCGTTCCACACCTGGTCTCCGGACGGGCACGCCTCGGCGCCCACCGCCGTCTCCATGCTGCACGCAGGCGTGCTGATGAAGCTCGGCGGCTACGGCGTCCTGCGCATTGCCGTGTACCTGCTGCCGGAGGGGGCCAAGATCTGGGGCCTGTTCTTCATGGTGCTCACAACGATCAACATCCTCTACGGCTCGCTGGGGGCGGTGATGCAGAAGGACCTGAAATACTTCACGGCCTACTCCTCGGTGAGCCACTGCGGGTTCGTGCTGTTTGGCGTGGCGACCCTGAACCTGCTTGGGATGAAGGGCGCCGTGATCCAGATGTTCAGCCACGGCATCATGACGGCCCTGTTCTTCTCCCTGATCGGCATGGTCTACGGGCGCACGCACACCCGCA
>CAZJBP010000014.1:0-31228 GCA_964544115.1 uncultured Victivallales bacterium
GGGACAAATCCCCTGGTTGACGGCCGTGATCGGCTTCCTGGCGGGCGGGATATTCATGAGACTGGCTGACCGTGTTCTTCCGCATCTTCATCCAGGCCTGGCGATGGGGCACAGCGAGGGGATCAAGACCTCCTGGCAGCGAAGCACGCTGCTGGTTCTGGCGATCACATTGCACAACATCCCTGAGGGCCTTGCGGTTGGCGTTGCCTTCGGGGCCGTGGCGGCGAATTTTCCCTCTGCTACGCTTGGCGGCGCCATTGCGCTGGCAATTGGAATCGGCCTCCAGAATTTTCCAGAAGGGGCGGCGGTGTCATTGCCGTTGAGAAGAGAAGGAATGGGTCGGACGAAGAGCTTCCTGATGGGACAGGCGTCCGGCATTGTCGAACCCTTTGCAGGCGTGCTCGGAGCCGCATTTGTGCTGCACATGCAGAACATTCTACCCTATGCACTCTGCTTCGCTGCCGGAGCGATGATTTTTGTGGTGGTGGAAGAACTAATCCCAGAATCTCAACGGAACGAGGCAAACATTGACCTGGTGACCATGGCAACCATGGCGGGCTTTGCGGTGATGATGCTGCTCGATGTGGCACTGGGATGATGGATTGGATCTGGAATCAGAACACGAAGCGCCAACCAGATGCTGGTGGATATTGGCGCTGGCGCGCCGAATCCACAGCCTCACCGTTAGCTTTATCGGGATGGTTGGGGTGGCCTGCCTGCAGTACGGAATGCGTGGAGGATCTTCGGTTGGATGGGTGAATGGGGGATGAACTCAAGAGCACGAATGCTGGCCGCCGTGCAGAAGCCGGATAGGGCCACCAGTACAGCGCGGGCTATGAACGCGCTGAGACGGGCCACGGCAGCGGTCTCGTAGCGATCGCTGTACGTGGGGCCGCTCTGCGTCCGTGTCGGCGGGCGGCGCTTGACAGGGATACGGTGCGGGGGGGATGATCCCGCACCGTGTGTGTTTCCAGCGCCGTCGCCGTGGCCCGTGGCCGGGAGAAGGCGAGCAGCGTGCCATGAAGACGTACGAAGACATCAACCGGCGGATCGAGTCGGGCAAGGCGGTCGTGCTGACGGCCGACGAGGTCATGGACTACGTCGACCGGAAGGGGCCCGAGGCGGCGGCGCGCGAGGTCGATGTGGTGACCACGGCGACGTTCGGCCCCATGTGCTCGTCCGGCTGCGTGCTGAACTTCGGCCACAGCAAGCCGCGCATCCGCATGTCCGAGGTCTGGATCGAGGATGTGGCCGCCTACGCCGGCCTCGCGGCGGTTGACGCATTCCTCGGCGCGACGCAGCTGAGGCACAACGACCCGGCCAACATGGACTACCCGGGCGAGTTCCGCTACGGCGGCGGCCATGTCATGGCGGACCTCGTGGCGGGGAAGGAACTGCAGCTGTTCGCCCTCTCGTACGGCACCGACGAGTATCCCCGGCGCGAGGTCCGGACGTATTTCACGCTGCGCGACCTGAACCAGGCGACGATGGTCAACCCGCGCAACTGCTACCAGAACTACAACGTCGCGATCAACGACTCCGACCGCGTCCTGTACACGTACATGGGGCGGCTGGATCCGCACCGGCGCAACGCCTCCTACAGCTCGGCGGGCCAGCTCTCGCCGCTGCTGAACGACCCGTTTTACGAGACCATCGGCGTCGGCACGCCCGTGTGGCTGGCCGGCGCGCATGGCCACGTGTATGCCGAGGGCACGCAGCATGCCGCCGGCGTCCCGCGCACGGAGGGCGGCGTGCCGATGGGCGGGGCGGGGACGCTGGCGCTGACCGGCGACATGAAGCGTATGCGGCCGAAGTTCGTGCGCGGGGTCAGCCTGCAGGGCTACGGCGTCTCCCTGGCGCTGGGCGTCGGCATTCCGATCCCGATTCTCAACGAACAGGTTCTGCTGCGGACCTGCGTGCGCGACCGGGACATCGTGGCGCCGGTGGTGGACTACAGCCGCGATTACCCGGAGTGCACGGGCCGCGTGATCACACGCGTCAGCTACGAGCAGCTCCGGTCGGGCGAGATCGAGGTCGAGGGCAAGCGGGTGGAGGTGGGGTCGCTCTCCTCGTATTTCATGGCCCTCGAGGTCGCCAACCTGCTGGCGGACGAGATCCGCCGCGGGGAGTTTCTCATGCACGCGCCGCTGCAGCGCCTGGCCGCCGATTCGACAATGCAGCCCCTGCGGATCAGGAAGCGCCGATCATGAGCGAACCGACCGTCATCACCCGCAAGCTGATGCTCTTCTTTCCCACCTGCGAGTGCGAGAGGCCGATCATCTACCACCTGGTGAAGGACTACAACCTGGTGGTCAACGTGTTCCGGGCCAAGGTCACACCGCGCGAGGAAGGCTACCTGCTGCTGGATGTGACCGGCACGCCAGCCGACATCGAACGGGCCCTGGCGTTCGTCAAAACGTTCAAGGTCACCGTCAACGACGCGGGCAAGGGGCTGGCCTGGGACCGGGAGCGCTGCACGCACTGTGGAAACTGCGTGCCGCATTGCCCGACGAGGGCCCTGCACCTGGCGAGTGCGGCGACGCGCGAAGTCGCGTTCGACAGCGAGAAGTGCATCGAGTGCCTGGCCTGCGTGCGGGCCTGCCTGTTCGGGGCTTGCACGTCCGTGTTCTAACGTTCGCACGGGAGATTCTTCCCGGCGCGTGAAGCGGGGGGACACCACCATCCAGACTCCTCAACGTCAGTTCGTACGCCTCGAGCAGAAGCAGGCCGTGCTGCGGGTCTGCTGCGACCGCATGGACGTGGTCCGGGAGGAACTGGGCCGTCAGCGGGAGTTGCTCGAAGCCTACCTTCGGCGGCGGTCTGGCTTTGCGACCTCCCTGACCCCGGTCGACGTCGAGGCGGACGCGCCGGAGCTGGTGCGGCGTATGGCCGACGCGGGCCGCCGGGCCGGGGTGGGGCCGATGGCCGCCGTGGCCGGGGCAATCGCCCAGAAGGTGGGTGAGGCCGCCGTGGCAGCGGGCGCGCGCGAGGCGATCGTCGAGAACGGGGGCGACGTTTACATCGCGGCCCTGACGGCGCCGCTGCGCATGGCGATCTATGCGGGGGCGGGGGGTGCCGTGGCCGATCGGCTGGCGTTCCTCGTGCCCGCGGAGCATGCGCCGCTGGCCGTGTGCTCGTCGTCCGGCGTGATGGGGCACTCGTTCAGCCTGGGACGGTGCGAACTGGCGGCCGTCGTGGCGAG
This sequence comes from uncultured Victivallales bacterium, assembly GCA_964544115.1. GTDB lineage: Bacteria > Verrucomicrobiota > Kiritimatiellia > UBA8416 > JADHWI01 > CAZJBP01. The sequence goes on from CAZJBP010000014.1 coordinate 3,203, forward strand.
GGACGCCGGACTGGCCGACGCGGTGGCGACCCTCGCGGCGAACCTCGTTGGCTCCGCCGCCGACCTCGAGCCGGCCATGCGGCGGGCCATGGCCGTCGACGGCGTCGACGGCGTGCTGATCGTCCATGACGGCCGCATCGGCCTGCAGGGCCGCCTGCCCGAACTCGTCCGCAACCTCGCCGACACCTCGCGGGCCTTTGGCTGAACTTCCTCGGTTCTCCGATCCCCGTTGCCGTCCTCTCCGGCAGGGATCCAGCCGGAACGACAGACCCATCAGCGCTCAACGGTCACGCGATAGAAGTGCGGCGTCTCCGCGCTCGGCGCCAGGGTGTGCGTGAAGTGAACCGGCAGGTTGGAGCACAGAACGCCTGAGGCAATGATCTCGGGAAAGCCCGCCAGCAGGTTGGTTGTGTGCAGGAGTCGATAGCGGCGCCCCAGTTCTCCCTGCCACTGCAATTCAACGCGGGCGTTCGCCGATGACGGCCCGGCGTTGGCAATGGCCACGAAGTGAGGCGGCTCGGGCGTGCGGGCCTGAATCAACCCCAGGGAATCGAACACAAGCCCATCGCCGCGAAGGTGTGTCAGCGTGATGATGTGATTCGTGGCCGACGAAGGGGGCAGGTCAATGTAATCGGTGTACCAGGCGTATGGGCTGCTCCCGGCTAGGGTGTCACTGTCCCACAGGTGCAGCCCGTCGCAGGCCACACGATACTGCTCCAGCGAGGGCGATCCACCTGGTGACCAGCGCACGCGAAGCGTGCCCCCCCAATCAAGGGAGTTGGTGAATGCGATCTGAACAACAGTGCGCTGCGCGCCGATGTCCGTGCCCAGGGTGGAGGGGAAGAAGGACAGGGGGCTTCCAACCACGTAGAGCACCGTTACCGGGTCGTCCTGGGGTGTGCCGTCAAATCCCGACGAACTTCCATCGCTGTTCCCGATCTGCCATGCCACCGTTGCGGGAACAGGAGGCACCGGGCTGACGGCATGGCGCTTCGTGGGCGTTCCAACGGCCTGAAAGACGCTGTGTCTGCCATCGACGGCCGCAAAGGCGTACCACACCTGCTCCGGATGGGTGAGGGGGATCTCCGTCTGGAAGGTCCATCCCTGGGCGGCGCTGCCGCCCGCGTTCGTGAGCGCGTACGGGCTTTGGAGTGTCTGCCCGAAGCCGTCGTACAGAAACAATCGGACCTGGGTCGGCACGTCTCCGTTGACGTCCCGAGCCCGTATGCGAAAGCGGTGCACGGCACCGTCCGGCGTCGCCTCGACAGCATCGGATTCAAAGCCTCCATCCCCGGCCCAGCTAAACTGCGGCAGGCCGTAGGCGGCAAACACGGCATGGAAGTCGTTGGTCAGCGTGCCGGATAAATGGTCGAGGAATGCGCCCCAGCTGTGCGGTGCTGCGTAGCCGCGCAGCGGGTAGCCCTGCTCGCGCAAGGCGGCGAAGGCTCTCGAAAAAGCGGCCCATCCGAAGGGGTCGACCACCTGGGACTTGAAGACATGGGCGAGGACCCGTGTTGGCCAGATGTTGGCCGCCACGCCGGGCGGCCCCTCGTTGTGTGCGAGATAGTATGCCGCCGTGTTTGAGTAGGTGACATAGCCGCCGGCGATCTGCGCTTGAGTGAGCGGGGTCCATGCTGACCGCAAGGTCGCTTCGCCGCCCATCATCAACCCCAGGGTTTCGTAGAAACCGGCATCGCTGAAGTCATGGACAAAGCAATGGGCCATCTCCTCGTAATAGCCGCTCATGTGAGGCACGCCATACAGGTTCCATTCCGGGGTGTCATCCTCGAGATTGGTGTAGTCGTATCGAACCGTTCCCTGGCTATCCGTGCCGCCCAACACATAAGGGTTGCCGGCTGGATAGTGCTCGATAGAGAACCGGTACGGGGTGAGGTGGGCCCCGAAGAGCTGGGAAAGCGTGTCATAGCCGTTTGTTAAGTAGGAATGAATGACCTCGGCGTGGGCCTGGTATGTTGAGGGCGCCCACAGCTGGATCGACCCGCGGTCGATCAGGACGCCGCCCTCCCCGATGCGGTTGGTGTAAACCGCCATGACAGCCACGCCGTTGACCGCAACGCTCTGCTCCCCTGGACACCTGGGCGCAGACGAGAGGCCTGCGGCTGCCAGGCACGAGGTCAGAACGACCCGACTCCATCCCGACGAACGGTGAGACAGCGATTTCATGTCGCCAACACCCCTTCCTGCAGAGGGCTGCATTCTAGCGGGATGCGGTCCAGCGGGCGTAGCAGCCGCTGGGTACCGGCAAGGCGTCGCCCCCGCCGCGCAGGGCCATTTCTCCCGACTCGACACGGCCGCGACGGCTGGCCATCGCCTGCCCGAGGAGGTTCTCCAGCGCCAGAGGGGTCAGCCCGGGCGTGTGGGCGCTGAGCAGGACGAACGCGGGCGTGTCGGACATTGCCGCTCGCACGAGCTCAAGCGTCTCCGGCAGATCGATCTCGATCTTATATACCTCGCCGGATGCGCCGCGTCCGAAGGAGGGCGGGTCGAGAATCACCCCGTCGTACCGCCGCCCGCGGCGGTGTTCGCGGCCGAGGAACTTGTGGACGTCATCGACGATCCAGCGGATCGGCGCCGTTTCGAGGCCGTTAAGCGCGGCGTTATCGCGCGCCCACTGGACCATCCCCCGCGACGCATCCACGTGGCAGACCTCGGCCCCGGCTCGCGCCGCTGCCATGGTGGCGCCGCCCGAGTAGGCGAAGAGATTCAGCACGACAGGCCTCGTCCCGCCGGCCTGTGCGGCGGCGCGAACGCGGGCGTCGAGCCACCGCCACATCTCGATCTGCTCGGGAAAGATTCCGAGGTGACCGAAGTCGGTGGACGAGAGGCGGAAGGCCAAACCATCCACGGTCATCGTCCACTGGTCGGGCAGGGCCGCACGGTTGTGCCAGCGGTTGCCGTCGTCGCGGTCGAACGCGGCGTGCGCCCGCGCGGCCCACGCGGCGTCGGGAAGAGCTGGCAGCCAGACGGCCTGTGCGCAGGGCCGCACGAGGCTGAAGGGCCCGAAGCGTTCAAACTTCCGCCCGCCGCCGCTGTCGATCAGGGCATAGCCGTCGGTGGCCTCAGCTGTTCCGGGGGATGGTGTCACGCCAGGTCACACGCCTCCGGCGGCATCCAGTGGGCGTCCCGTCCCTCCCACTTGACGTTGCAGCCGATGGGGTTGGTCCTGGCGACGCTGACGGGCTTGCCGGCCAGGTGCTCCCCCAGCGCGCGCTCCAGGTCGTTGACGGTCATGCGCGAGGTGTCGCGCGGGTTGTCCACCCCGCGGCCGGTGTAGATCAGGCGCCGCTGGCGATCGAACACGTAGAAGTGCGGCGTGCGCAGCGCCCCGTAGCGGCGGGCGACATCCTGGCTCTCGTCGTGCAGGTAGACCCACGGAAAGCGCTGCTGCTTCATGCGACGGACCATGCCGTCAAAATCGTCTTCGGGGTAGGTGTTGCGGCTGTTGGAGTTGATGCCGACGAAGCGCACGCCGCGCGGCGCGAACGCATCGGCCGTGCGGCGGGTGACCTCGTCCGATCCGGTAACGAACGGGCAGTGATTGCAGGTGAAGAAGACCACCAGCACGGCCGCAGCGTCGAAGTCCGCCAGCGAGTATGTCTTCCCGTCCGTCGCCGGGAGGCGAAACTCCGGGGCCTTCTGTCCAATATCCAATGTGAATGACATGGTCTTCCTTCTGGTTCGCCAACCTGAACCCTGAACCCCGAGTCCTGCCGCCTCCTCAACCAGACTACGGCTGCGGCACGGGAGCCGCCTCCACGCCGCGAATGTCGTCCTGAAGCTTACGCGCCGCGGCGGCATCCTGGAAGGGGGCTCCGGATTCCAGCGCGGCGGTCAGTTGCCGGTCGGCCTCCTCGACCAGCCCGCGCGCGTGCAGGACAACGGCCAGATGGTAGCGCATGGTGGGCTCGCGCGGTTCGCGGCGCACGGCAAAGCCCAGAAGCACCGTGGCCTTCGCGTAGTCCTTGGTCTGCGCGTAGAGCCATCCCAGGGTGTCGGCGATCTGCGGTGAATCCGGGTAGAGCTGCCACGCCTGCGAGGCCAGCCGCATGGCCTCGGCCGTGTCACCCTTTTCCTCGAACAGCAGCGTGGCCAGATTGTTGAGCCCAACGGGGTGGACCGGGGCCTTGGCCAGCACTTGCCGGTAGTTCTCGATGGCCTCCTGCCGGTGTCCGGACAGGATGCTGAGTTCGCCGAGCGCCAGGTCCGGCGAGGGGGATTCGGGCTGCAGCTCCTGGACCTTCTGGAACACTTCGATGGCGCGGTTCGTCTCGCCGGTCCGCGCGTAGGACGAGCCGAGGCTCATCAGCACCTCTGCGTCATCGGGGCGGGTCATCACCAGCTTCTCCAGCACGGTCTTTGCCTCGGCCACCGCCCCGTCGGCCAGCAGAACCTGCCCGAGCAGGGACGCGCACTCCGGCGCCGTGGGGGCGGCGGCGATCGCCTTGCGGGCGTGCATGACGGCCGCCGAGGGCAGGCCCCTGCGCAGCATCATGCCGGCCAGCAGCAGATGGGCCCGGTAGTCGTCCGGCCGGTCTGCAAGGACGGCCGACGCCTCGCGGTAGGCGTCGTTGTCGTTGCCGGACACGGAGAGGATGGCCGCGTACCGGATGCGCACATCGAGGTTCTTGGGGTCCTTCTCGAGGGTTTGTCGGCACAAGGCCAGGGCCTGCATCAGCTCGCCCGCCTTCATTCGCATGTCGATCAGTTGCAGCGTGGCGTCCGGCGGCGTTCCGTCTGTCGGGGTGAAGATCGGGGCAACGGCGGCCGCCGGCTGGCTGGCCGGCGTGGTCGTCGCTGTTGCCGTTGCGGCCGGCAAAACCGCAGCAGGCGGGACCTCCAACAAAGCGGCTGGGGCGGCGGGAGAGGTGGCCGCGGGGGGGGCGGCCGGCGGGGGCGTCGCGGGCGCTGACGTGGGCGGTTCGGACCCCGCGCCGTCGGCCGGTGCCGCAATGTGGGCGGTGAAGGTCTGCGGCACGTAGCGGCCGTAGCCCGTGTACAGAGCGAAGGCCAGCAACCCGAGGATCACCACGAGAATGGCGACCGCCGCGAGATAGGTCAAAAATGCCCTGAACATGGTCGTGCCCTCCTGCCGCCATCTAGCCTGTGCCCCCGCCACCGCGTCAAGTGTATTTGCCAGCCTTTCCGGGCCCTGGGTGCATCTGTGAGTTTGCACGTCGAGAGTGCGCCCTGCCCGCGCGCTGCTGGCGGGGTGGGGACCCTTCCCTTCGGCGTCGGGGTCGGGGTCGAGTGGCGCTCACTTGAGGGGCTCTCCATCTCTTAATCCTAATCCTAATCGTGATCTTAATCTCCTAGCGGAGAATGGATTACGATTACGATCAAGGTTAGGATTAGGATCTCCGGGATCGCCATCGGTATCAACCGCGGGGAGGGGGCGGTCTTGAGGCTGACGGGGGATGTGCCGCGGATCGGGTCGAAACCGGGCGCGTGATATCGGCCCGTCTGCTGCGTTTGCCCCGGGTTTTTCCATTGGCGCTGCGGGGGCCGTCGCCTACGATGGGTGCGTGAGCGACATCCTGTTCGTCTGTCCGGAGTGCTCGAAGAACCTGGCGGTTGAAGCAACTGGGGCCGGGTGCCGCGTTCCGTGCACCGACTGCGGAGCGTGGTTGACGGTTCCGACCACGCTTTACGTGTTTGCCTGCCCGGGCTGCGGGCACGAACTCCACGCGCCGCCCGGCATGCCGGTCGAGTCCTTCCAGTGCCCTGCCTGTCGGGCTCAGATCGCCCTGCCGGACGACACCCAACGCCAGCCCGTTCCGCGCCAGTCCAGCGAAGGCGGCACGGTGCGCGTGAAGGGCCTGCCGCGATCGATCTCCGCGAACCCGGAGCCCGCTGCGGGTGGTCTCGCCGGTGCTCCGGCCCCCGTTGGTGTGTTCGCGCCGCGCAGGGATGGCACGGAATTGGCCGCCTTCAGCAGCCGCACCTTCGTCCGGCGTCTCTGGCTGACCGTGTTTTCCGTTGCGGCGCTGCTCCTGGCGCTGATCTACCTGGACGTCACGTTCGACGTCGGTCTGCGGGTGTTTGACGTCCTCACTCCGCGAGCCGTGCGGAAGGCTGTGCCCGCTGCTGCGGCGCAAGTCCCGGCCGCCCGCGTCGTCGAACGTGAAGAAACGCTCCCGCCGCGGGAGCGGAACCTGCCGCACGTCGCCGTCTCGCCGCCGCCGGCGGGGGGGGCTGCGTCGCCCCAGTCGGAGCCCGGGAGCGAGACGACGTTGCCCGTGGTCGCTGAACCGGCGGCTCCGCACCCGCCGGTGGTCGCGCCCGAGGAAGCGACCGCCCCCGAAGCGCCCCCGCCGGCTGCGGTGGCGGAAGCCCGGCGCGTCTATGACCAGAGGATGGAGACCATCCGCCGCGATCACGAAGGGCGGGTGCAGGAGTGGTCCCTGGGCTACCGGCGGGATCTGGAGGCGCTGTGCGACAAGATGCAGAAGGCGGGCAACCTGGACGGCTGGGTGGCGGTGCGCGACGAAGGGGAGCGGTTTGCACGCGACCCGAGCATTCCGGAATCTGCGGCGCCGAATGCGGTTCCGGAACTGGGCGCCCTCCAGGCCGCCGGGCGGGAGCGTCATGCGGAGCTGCTGTTGGATGTGAGTCAGAAGACGCTCGCCCTGGCCGATCTCTATGTGCACCACCTCGAGCTCGATCAGCAGGACCACACGCGCGCCGGACGATTCGATGAGGCGCTGCGGGTGAAGTCCGCGATCGATCGCGCCAAGGCCGATCCGGCCTATCTGTCCGCGGCGTTCCACATGGCCGTGCTCGCGTCGCAGCAGGCGGGCCGCGAAGAGGCCGCGCCGCCGGCCGGCATGCCGCCGGAGGCCGCGGCTGTCGCCGCCCCGCCCGCGGGGCCGACGCCCAAAACCGGCGCCGCCGCGCCTGTCATCCGCATGGGAGGCACGGGGGCGGCGGCGAAGGGCGGCGCCTTCGAGCGTCTTGCCCTGCGGCCGACGGGTGCGGCGCGCGAGCAGGACAACTTCGAGGTCGTGGTCACGCGCGGAATTTCGTCGAACCTGCAGAGCCGGGCGGACGCTTCGGGCGATCTGACCGGGTCTGCGACCGAGACGGTGGTGAACAACGACATCGTGGTCGGACTGCGGACCACCCGGCGCACGCGCCGCCTGGACGCAGCCACGGTCACGATCGCGTACTATGTCCGCGACCTCGCTCCCGCCGAGGGAAAGAGCGTGCCGCGGCGGCTCACGGTGGATACGATCGAGCTGCCGGAGCTGTCCGACCAGTGGGTCTACATTGACTGCACGCCCATCCCCACGCGGCTGGTGTCCTCCGAGTACAAGGGCGCCTCGTTCACGCGCCGGACGTTCGGCGGCGAGGTGCTCCACGGCGTGGTCGTCTCCATCTCCCGGCGGGGCGGGAAGCCCATCTACGAAGCGGTCGCCGCGGTGCCGTAGGGCCCCGGCAGCGCCCGCTCCAGGCGCTCGCGCAGGCCGGTGCGCCGCTGCCGGATCTGGTTGTTCCGGATCGCCATCTGCACGGCCATGCGCGTCCCGACCAGGCACACGAGGCGGCGCGCGCGGGTGATCGCCGTATAGAGCAGGTTGCGCTGCAGCAGCTTGTAGTGCTGCGTGGTCATCAGGATGACCACGGCGGGGTATTCGCTGCCCTGCGACTTGTGGATCGTGCACGCGTAGGCGTGCATGAGTTCGTCCAGTTCGGAGAAGTCGTAGAACACCGTGCGCCCCTCAAAGTCGACGGCCACCTGCTGGTCCTCGGCCTCCACGCGGGCGATGCGGCCGACATCGCCGTTGAACACGTCCTTGTCGTAGTTGTTGCGGATCTGCATCACGCGGTCTTTCACGCGGTAGCGCCGCCCGAACCGCTCCACCGCGGGGCCGGTGGGGTTCAGCGCCGCCTGGAGGACGACGTTGAGGTTGTCAGCGCCCAGCTGGTTCCGGCGCATGGGCGTGAGGATCTGGATGTCCGTCAGCGGGTCGAGCCCGAAGCGCTGCGGAATGCGCCGCGTGATCAGGTCGATTGTCCGCTCGATGACCGCATCGGGCTCCTCCGTATGGATGAAGTAGAAGTCCGACAGTTCGCCGCCGGAGTCGGGCAGCTCCAGGGCCTGGCCCTCGTTGATGCGGTGGGCATTGCGGACGATCCAGCCGCCCTTTTCCTGGCGGAAGATCGTTTCCAGGCGCGTGCAGGGCACGCGCTGCGAGTGGATCAGGTCGCGCAGCACGTTGCCGGGGCCGACGCTGGGGAGCTGGTCGATGTCGCCCACCAGCACCACGCAGGCGGCGTCGGGAACGGCGGCAAGGAAGTGGCCCATCAGCCGGATGTCCATCATCGACACCTCGTCCAGGATCACCACGTCCGCCTCCAGCGGAGTCGACGCGTCGTGCTCGAACTCTCCCGTGCGCGGCTGGAACTTCAGCAGGCGGTGGACGGTGCCCGCCGCGTGCTGAGTGGCTTCCTCCATGCGCTTGGCGGCGCGGCCGGTCGGGGCCGCCAGCAGCACGCGCAGGTGGCGCGCCTCGAACACGTCCACCAGGGCCCGGATGATGGTGGTCTTGCCGACACCCGGGCCGCCGGTCATGATCGCGCACTTGCCGGTCAGCGCCATGCGCAGCGCGGCGGCCTGCTGCGGCGCGAAGGTCAGCCGCATCTGCTTCTCGGCCCACGGGAGCGCCTTGTCCGCCGCAATCGGCCGGAACGCGGGCGGCGTGGAGAGGATGCACTCGATGCGGCGGGCCACGGCCACCTCGGCGTTGTAAATCGGGCGCAGATAGATGCGGTCCTCCTCGCGCACGAGGCGGTTGTCGCGGACCTCGCATTCCAGCGCCTCCGCGAGGCGCTCGACGGAGATGCCGAGCAGGTCCTGCGCCATCAGCAGGAGTTCGGCCTGCGGGCAGTAGCAGTGGCCCTCGTCCGTGAGGGACTCCAGCACGTAGCCCAGCCCGGCGCGCGCCCGCACTTCCGAGTCGGGGGCGATGCCGAGGCGCTGGGCGAGGCCGTCGGCCGTCTTGAAGCCGATGCCCCACACCTCGCCGCAGAGGCGGTAGGGGTTCTCGCGTATCACCGCCACGGCCTGCGCGCCGTAGTGCCGGAAGATGCGCGCCGCCTGCCCCGTGCCGATGCCGTTCCCCTGGAGGAAGATCATGATGTCGCGGATCCCCTTCTGCTCGATCCACGAGTCCTTGATCATCTGCCGGCGCTTCGGGCCGATGCCTTCCACCTCCTCCAGCCGTTTGGAATACTTCTCGATGATCTCCAGCGTCTGCTCCCCGAACTTCCGGACCAGGCGGCTGGCGTTGACCTTGCCGATGCCGCGGATCATGCCGCTGGCGAGGTAGCGCTCGAGGCCCTCGACCGACGTGGGCGTGACGCACACCACCGAGGTGGCCTGGAACTGCGGGCCGTGCTGGGGGTGGTGCACCCAGGCGCCGGCGGCGCGCACGGTCTCGCCGACCCAGATCGCGGCGACGGTGCCCACGGCGGTGGCGGGTTCGCGCCCGTCGCCCGAGTCGATGCGGAACACGGTGTAGCCGGTGTCCTCGGAGCGGTAGACCACGCTTTCGACCGAGCCGGTCAGCTCGATCGGCTCGCCGATGGGAGCGGTCGCAGCCCGCGGGCGGCGGGGCGCGGCTTGTCCGCGGCGGCGCGGCCGGTCTTTGGGGTCGGGCGCTTTCACAGGTCCGCCAGGAAGGCCGAGACGTACAGGAATCCCTTGCGGAACTGTTCGATCGAGAACGACTCGTTCGGGGCGTGGATGCGGTCCGATTCCTGCCCGAAGCCGACCAGCAGCGGCTCGGCGCCGGAGGCCGCCGCGAGGGCGGAGACGATCGGCACCGAGGCGCCCTCCCACAGAAACGCGGTGTCCCGGCCCGCAACGCGGCGGAGCACGGCATCGGCCTTGGCGACCAGCGGGGATTCGGCGTCGAGGCGGAAGCCGGGGCCGGCGATCTGCGTCTCGCGGATCCGCAGGCGCAGGCCGCGCGGCACATGGCCCTCCAGGTGGCGGAGGATGGCGTCGAGCGTCCGCCTGGGATCCTGCCCGGGCACCAGGCGCGCGCTGAGCTTGGCCTCGGCCATGGCGGGGATGATCGTCTTCGTGCCCGGGCCGCCGTAGCCGGAATGCAGGCCGTTGACCTCGAGGGTGGGGCGGAAGCCGATGCGCTCGCGCGGCGTGAAGGCCGGCTCGCCCGAGACCGGGTCGACGCCGGTGTCGCGGCGGTAGGCAGCGACATCGATGGGGGCGCGGTTGGACAGCGCACGCTCGCGGTCGGACGGCGGCTGGACGCCGTCGTAGAAGCCCTCCACGGCGATGCTGCCGTCCGCGCGGTGCAGGCCGGCCAGCAGGTGAGCCATGCCCATCGCCGGGTTCGGGGCGGCGCCGCCGTGGGTGCCGGAATGCAGGTCGTGGTCAGGTCCGTCGAGCACGAAGTCCACGAACACGATGCCGCGCAGGCCCATGGTGATGGTGGGGGCGCCGGAGTCGACGGCCCCGGTGTCGCACACCATCAGGATGTCGGCCTTCAGGCGCTCCTTCCACAGCGGGATCATCGCCCCCAGGCCGCCGCTGCCGTTCTCCTCCTCGCCCTCGATGAGCACCTTCACGGTGGCGCCCGCCCAATCCGACCGGATCAGGTGCTCGAGCGCCTTGACGGCGTAGAAGACCTGGCCCTTGTTGTCCTGCGCGCCGCGGGCGTAGAGCCGGCCGTCGCGCAGGGCCGGCTCAAACGGCGGCGTGGTCCAGTCGGCCAGCGGGTCGACCGGCTGCACGTCGTAGTGGCCGTAGAAAAGAACGACCGGCCGGCCGGTCTGTCCATCGCGGACCGCGAACACGGCGGGCCGGCCGGGCGTGTCCAGGCGCTCGGCGCGGAAGCCAAGGCCGGCCAGGTGCTGCGTCAGCCAGTCCGAACACCGCCGGCAGTCGTCCGCGTGCGCGGGCTCGGCCGAGATCGACGGGAAGCGAAGAAACTCAGACCACTCGGCGATGTACCGGTCGCGGTGGGTGGCAAAGGCGCTGTTCAGCGATTCCAGATCCGTCTTCATCCGTGGCTGTCTCCTCCAAGGTGTCGGTCACAGTAGCCTGCCGCACCCACGAAGGCAAACGCGTTCAGCCCGCCGAAAATGGGTATGGACGGAACACCGGCCGTGACCTATCCTTGACCGCCTGTTCACCGTATTGCGTGCCCGTGGCGGGTCCGCAGGGGTAGGTGGGGAGCGTTGTTCATGTCGATACGAGTCGAGGTGCTTCCGTTCATTCTGGCGTCCCTGGCCGCAGGAGGGGTGCTGGCCCTCCTGTGCCGGGCTTTTAGGGTCAGCTGGAGCAGCAGTGCCATCGCCGGCGTCGTGCTGGCGCTGGTGGCGTGCGGCTACATGTGCTGGTTCTTCCGGGATCCCGAGCGCGTGTCGCCTGCCGACCGTGACCTCGTGGTGGCTGCCGCCGACGGCGTCGTGGCTCAGATTCGTAACATGCGTGAAGACAAGTACTTGAAGGCGGATTGCGTCCGGGTTAGCATCTTCCTCAGCCTGTTTGATGTGCACGTGAACCGCGCCCCCATCGCCGGCACCTCGACGTTTCTCGGCTACTTCCCCGGCAAGCGTCTGTTCACGTTTGACGACAAGTCGTCGGAGGTGAACCAGCACAACTCGATCCTGATCGAGGGCGAGAGCACCCGCTGCCTGGTCAAGCAGATCGTCGGGCCGGTCGCTCGCCGGGTGGTGTACTGGCCGGACCCGGACAGGCCGGTGCCGCTGGAGAAGGGCGAACGCATCGGCATGATGAAGTTCGGCTCGCGGCTGGACATGTATTTCCCGGCGGACGAGGTCACGGTGACGGCGAAGGTGGGCGAAAGGGTGGCGGCCGGCGTGTCGGTCATCGCCCGCGTCAATCCCCGGCAGGAGGCCCCATGAACTGGCGGCAGATCGTACCCACCGCCTTCACCATCGCCGCGATGCTGGCCGGCTTTCTCAGCATCCTGGTGACCATTGAGGGCATGCGGACGGATGTGGACTCGATCTACCGGTGGTCGGCGCTGCTGATCATGCTGGCGATGATCCTGGATGGCATCGACGGCAACGTGGCCCGGGCCCTGAAGGGGCAGACGGACTTCGGCGCGGAACTGGACTCCTACGTGGATCTGACCGCATTCGGTCTGGCGCCGGCCATCCTGATCTATGCGGTGACGCTTACCAGCAAGGAGCCGATCTGGCGCATCGTGCTGCCCTCGGCGGTGGCGCTGTCGGGCGTCGTGCGGCTGGCGCGGTTCAAGGCCAAGGATCCGCTGCGCGGACAGGCCGGCTACGCGGGGCTGCCGATTACGGGCAACGCCGGGTGGGTCGCGCTGTTTGTGTTCATCAGCCAGACGCCGCCGCGCGACGGGCTGTCGCTCAATCACGGCACCGTGGCGACGCTGTTTCTCGTCGGCATCGTGACGTTCATCATCCTTCAGGTGACCAACCTGCGGTATCCGAAACCGACGAAGAAGGCATGGATGTTCATTCCCTGCGTTATTCTCGTGGCGTTGCTGTTCGTGCCGGGAGAGCGGTTCAGCGTGGCCGTGGCGATCACCATCCTGTGCCTCGGGCTGGCCTACGGCATGTTCGGCCCGCTGTTCGTCAAGACGGTTGAGGTCCACAAGGCGCGGCGTGGCGCGCGGCGCGACGGCGGCAGCCGGTACGGCACGGAGTCGTAATGCTCAAACAGATCCTCGACGCTTTATCCGCCTGCCTGGAGTGCGAGGTCGAGGATGGCAACGTGGGCGCCACCGTGGCCCCAGAGGTCATGGCCGGTCTGAAGAAGAATCGTCAAACACCACCGGGCGAGGCGCCGCGCGCCCCGGCACGCGCTCCGGCCGCCGCCGCACCCGCGGCGAAGAAGGCGGCCCAGCCTTCCCGGATCGCCGCTGCGGGTGGCGCCGACGACAAGGTTGCGTCCCCTGATCGTTCGATGGCCGCCCGCCGGGAGTTGGAAGCGATCGCCCGCGAGGTGGCCCAATGCACCGCGTGCGGGTTGAGCGCGTCCCGCACTCGCACGGTGCCCGGGCAGGGGTGTCCGCAGCCCGAGATCGTGTTTGTCGGGGAGGGGCCCGGGGCCGACGAGGACCGTGAGGGGCTGGCCTTTGTCGGGCGCGCGGGACAGTTGCTGACAAAGATGATCGAGGCCATGGGGCTCACCCGCGACGAGGTGTTCATCTGCAACGTCGTCAAGTGTCGCCCGCCGGACAACCGTACGCCGGAGCTGCCCGAGATGGCCGCCTGCGTGCCGTATCTCAAGCGGCAGATCGCCATCCTCAAGCCTCGGGTCATTGTGGCCCTCGGCGCGACCGCCCTGAAGGGCCTCATCGAGATGCCCGAGGGAACGGGGATTACCAAATTGCGCGGAACCTTTATGTCCTTCGGCGGAATCGACCTCATGCCGACCTTTCACCCGGCGTACCTGCTTCGCAACCCGACGATGAAGAAGTACGTCTGGGAGGATCTCAAGACCGTCCTGCGCCACATCGGCCGCGCTGTTCCGGACGTGAAGTCGCGCGACCCGGGTTGATGCAACTGGAGCGGGGGCGTTCCGCAGGGTCCAGTGGAGGAGCCTCGCAATGAATCGGACGACGGGGTTGCTGACGATGCTGGCAGCCGTGGCGGCGGCGATTCCTGTGCAGGCCGGCCGGTACGAGGATCTGACCCGGTGGGCGGCTGAGGGGACGAAGATGAACCTGGCGGCCGCCACCTACGTCGGCACGGCCAGCCCGGAAAGCCTTGTGGCGGTGGTGCCGCTGCCGGATGCGTCGATCATGGCCGTGGGCAACGCCTATGGGCCGGCCTTCTTCACGACGAAATCCCCCCGCATCCTCGGCAAGGGCAGCCACTCGGGCGTCGATCCCTTTGAGGTTCAGCAGGGACGGAAGGTGCTGAAGGCCTACACGCCCGACATGTGCGGCATGCTGATTGCGCTGGCGCCCGATCTTCAGAGCGTCCGGCAGATCGTCCGTTTCCAGTGGGGCGTGGCCACGATCACCGCGGCCGCGCTGTCGCAGGATCGCAAGGCGCTGATTCTGGGAGGCTACTGCAGCCCGGACGCGCTCAAGGATGTCGTTCCTGCCGCGACGCTCAGGACGTTCTCGCCGGCCGGCGTCCGCGCGCCCCGGGCCGGGCCCGCGCCAGCCTACATCATGCGGCTGGCGCTGGGCGATGCGCCCCAGGCCGAGTGGTGCTGGATTCTGCCGGACGCCTCGCGGCCTCCGGAAGAACTGTGGCAGGATCGACTGGGCAACGTGTGCGTTGCGCTGGACGGGTTCACCCGCATCCGCGCCGACGGCTCTGTCCTGGAAAAGTTGACCTCGAAGGGCAACACGGGCGGACAGGGCGGCCTTCGTGGTTTTGACCCGATGGACGGCGGCTATTTCTACGGTGGCGACCGCAACACACACACCGGGCAGCAGCCGTGGCGGCAGCCGTTCCTCGACAAATACACCGCCGCCGGAGAGAAGGCGTGGAGCCTGTGGGGGTGGGATCCCAGGAAGTGCGCCTGCGGCGGCAGCGGGAACGGCCTCTGTGCCAACTCCAGCATTCGCGACGTGCAGGTGGCCTCGAACGGCGACATGATCGTGCTCGGCTGGTCCGAGGGCGGCAACTCGGTGTTCACGCGCCAGCCCTATTCCCTCGAGCAGGGCGCAGGCAACTCGTCGAGCCCGTTCATGACGGCGGGCCAGGCGGCCTCCGGGCCGCTGGCGTATGTGATGCGGGTGGATTCCCGAACCCGCGCGCAGACGGCCTGGTCCTGCTTCCTGGGCTACCTGCCCGACACCTTCGCGACGGCGAGCCTCCGCGGAGCGCCCAGCGGGATTCAGGTCGATGCGCTGCGGGTCCTGCCGGACAACGCCGTGGCGCTCACCGGCGAGGCCGGCACGGGCCTGATCTGCACGCCCAACGCGTTCTGCAGTCCAAGGAGCCCCAGCGCGTATGGCGGTCGCTTTGCCTCGGTGTTGAGCCAGGACTTTTCGCAGCTGCTCTTCTCGAGCTACCTGCCTGGCTACGAGACGGCCATCCTGGTGCCGGTGGAAGGAGGCCTGCTCGTCGCCGGCACCACCCGCCGCGATGACGGCCGCACGGATCCATCCCCGTCCGCTCCGCCGGTTAAGAACGCGCTGCAGCCCGACTTCGCCGGCGGCGAGTTCGACGGCCACATCCTGCTGCTCACGTCCCCCCGCATGCCGTAGCGGCGGTGGGGGCGCACAGCGCAGGGCAAACGCATCTAAAGCGTTTTCCCGCTTCGATTCGGATCCCTTCCCGGGGTCGGCGTCGGCGTCGGAATCGGTATCGGAATCGATGACATCCCGCGGGTCGTTACCCGAAGATCTGCGGCACACCAAACTCGATACCGATTCCGATACCGACGCCGGCCCCGATACGGTAGAAGAAGATAAAATGCGTTCGCCCTGCGCACAGCGCCCAGTTGATTGTCAGGCGGCCGTGTGGCATGATCCACCCCCGTAGACCGACCCCCTGAGGAGAGGTGGCTGAGCGGTCGATAGCGGCGGTCTTGAAAACCGTTGACCCGCAAGGGTCCGTGGGTTCGAATCCCACCCTCTCCGCCAATTTGAGGCGCCCGCTGTCGCGGGCTTGCTCATGGCTGGCCAGTTGCGCTTGCGCTCATGATTCGCGCTACGGCGCGCTCTTCACGATGCCCCGGCGGGCGTTGTTGCCGGGGACCGCGTCGGTCAAGCCTTCCGCCGCGGCGCGGCAGTCGACGCTGATCTGGCCGTATTTCTGCAGGTTGGCCGGGTCGAGTTCGAAACGGCGCGAGGCGGTCTGTCCGACGCCGACGTTGTAGAACACGGCGGACATCGGTACGCCGTCGATGTCGATGGACAAGTTGACGGTGGAGACCGGCTCCGTGCCGCGGTTCTGAACGTAGAGCCAGATCCCCGCCGAGGAGCCGGCGGCCGTGTCCAGCCACGGATCGCCCACCGCGATGTCCACGATGCCGGCCGTGTTGCGATTGTCTACGCGCGCCACGTCCATCACGCCCTGCCCGTACTCCGCGTCATCCCCGGGGGCTCCGTGGTCATCCGTGTTCGCCAGCAGGATGGCGACGGCCTCATCCCCTGACATGCCGGGGTTCTGGGAAAGCAGCGCGGCCACAGCGGCGGTCACGAACGGCGTGGATGCGGACGTTCCCGAGAACGCGGAGACGGTGTTCTCGGCGCCGGCGGCGTTGACGCCGACGCCGGGAGCCACCAGATCGACCTGCTCGCCGCGGTTGGAGAAATACGCCTGCCGCCCCGTTCCGTCCACGGCCCCGACGCCCAGCACGCCATCGAGGGCCGCCGGATACATGACGCCCTCGACGCCGTCATTGCCGGTGGCGGCGACGAGAACCACGCCCTTCTCCCGGGCGTAGTCGACGGCCTGTTCGAGCAGGTAGGTTGAGCCCACTGAACACAGGCTGAGGTTGATGACCCGGCAGCCGCGGTCGACGGCGTCGACGATGGCGGACGCCAGCGTGAACAGGTCGCCCTTGCCGTCGGCGCCCATGACCCCGTAGCTAATGAGGCTGGCCGCGGGCGACAGGCCCTGCACCTGATCGCTTTGCCCGGCGATGATCGAGGCGACGGCGGTTCCGTGCTCCGACGCGACGCTGGTGCCGGTCATGTCTACGCGCGCAATCTGCGCGCTGTTTAGCGCCGTGTGCGTGCCCACGAGCCCGTCGATGACCGCGACCTGCAGGCCTTTCCCCCACTGCGACACATCCGCCGGCGCGCCCAGCCAGTCGAGGGCGGCGTTGCCGAATCCCGTCAAGACGCCGTCCGGTTTGCGTGGATCCTTGCCCGTCACCGTGGGCGGCGACTGGACCACGTAGTTCGGCGCCATGTCCACCGGCACGGGCCCTTCGCGGAGCAGCGCATCCAGCGCCGCGCGCGACGTGACCCGCAGTCGCAGCGTGTTGCCGAAGGCCATCCGGCCGAGGACGGAGGCCCCATACTTCCGCGCCAGCGCTTCAAACGCAGCCCGGTCGCGATCGTTATAGAAGCTCAGGACATACTCGCCGGGAATGACGCCGGCAGGCAGTTTGTCGCCGGTGGCAACGGCTCGGGCGATGCTGCCGGTGGCGGCTCCTCCTGCGTCGGCGCCGTCGGCGCTCAGCCGTCGTCGGATGGGCGCGAAGAAGGGCGTGGTCGTCCGGGGCGAGGAGTTGCTCACCATGCGCGACGGAAGGCCCCGATCGCGCGCCGTTTGGGCGAGTTGCTCCAGCCGCCGCACCATGAACACCAGCGAGAGCACCAGCGCCGCCGCCAGCAGCAACAGGACGAGCCTGGAGATCCATCGATTCATGTCAGTAAGGAGTCTCCATAGCGATGAACTCGGCGGCCACTCGGAATCGCCGGGCCAGCAGGCCGGCCAGGGCCTGCACGCCGAACACCTCGGTCGCATAGTGTCCCGCGAAGACGGCGTGAATGCCGCACTCCCGCGCCACGTGATACGCCGGCAACTTCGGCTCTCCGGAGACAAATACGTCGATGCCCTTGCGGGCCGCCTCTTCGAGCATATCCGATCCGCCGCCGCTGATGACGGCCACGGTGCGGACGCGGGGGCGGCCGAAGTCCATGCTCCGCAGGTCACCCCCGGTGACCCTGCGGACGCGCTCCTTGAATTGCGCGTAGGGGATCGGCGACGGGAGCGAACCGGCGAAGCCGATGACCTGGCCGTGGTACTCACCAAACGGCCGCAGCCGGGTCACGCCCAGCGCCCGCGCCAGGCGGGCGTTGTTGCCGAGGCGGGGATGGGCGTCCAGCGGGAGGTGGCACGCGTAGAGGGCCATGTCATGGCGCATCAGGGCCGACACGCGCCGGTAATTCAGGTGCGTCAGGCGCTTTAGCGAGTCGCCCCAGCTCAGGCCGTGGTGACAGACCGCCAGATCGGCACCGCGCTCCGCGGCAGCTTCGAAGAACGCCAGCGTCGCATCGACGCCGCAACAGATCTTCCGCACCTGTCCCGAGTTCTCGACCTGCAAGCCGTTGTTCGAGTCGTCGCTGAATGACGCGACACTCAACTCCTTGTCGAGAAATGTCACGATCTCATGAAGCGCCGCCATGCCTGCCTCCCGCTCGCCTGACAGTCTATCAGGGTTGCGCCCACTTCCACAACCGCAAGTCCGGAGGTCACTCGTTCCGCAGGGCGTTCATCAGCGAGCCGCGCAGGCCTGTGCGGGCTGCGGCCACGATGCAGACCGCCCCGGCGGCGAGCACGGCCAGAAACAGCAGCGCCATGCCCACAAACGGCACGGCGACGCCGGGAGCCCTCAGGTTGGGCCATATCGCCAGCAGCGCGGCGCCCCCGCCGCTGGCCATCCCCGCGCCCAGCAGGAAGGCGTGCTCGGCCAGCACAAGCCCCAGCACCCTCCGTCGCGAGAACCCGACGCAGCGCAGCACGGCCAGTTCGCTGCGGCGCTCGAGCACGTTGCGGAGCACCACCAGGCCCATCCCGACGCTGCCCAGCAGCAGCCCCAGGCCGCCGAGCACCAGGAACATCCGCAGGTATGCCTGCTCGACGCTGTAGAACGCGGCCAGGCGCTCGACCGCGGGTGCAACGTCCAGGCCCACGCCTGACATCCTCCTGGCCAGGGCCTGCCGCGCGGCCTCGGGGTTGCGACCGCGCGGGACGTCGAAGAGGAACATGCGGCAGCCCTCGTCAGAGGGGTAGAGCGAGGTGAACGAGCCCGTGGGAATGAGGATCGAGCCCTGAAACACCGACAGGCGCATGGGCAGGCGGCCAACCAAACGCACCCGGAACGTGTTGCCGCGCTCATCGCGGTAGGGGATCTCGTCGCCGTCCCCCGGCCCCACTTTCTTCATCAACCCCCATTGGGCGGTGTTGGCATCGCCAGCCAGCCCCGGCACCACGCCGTCGGGGAGCGGAGTGTTGAACAGCCCCCAGAGCGCCTCGGCCTCACCCGCCGGGGCGAACGCGCCCAGCGAGGCAAAGGCCGCCGGGTCAACGCCGAGCAGCCGCGGCGACTGGGCTCGGTTGAGGTTGAGGCAGCTGGCGTCATCGCCGTCGAGCATCCTCAGGCCAACGGCTGAGACGCCCTTCAGCGCGTCCTCGCCATCCAGCCGGAACGCCTTGCGCGCCGCCTCGGAGTCCAGAGGATCGGGCACGGGGATCGTCGACTCGCCGAACAGCGCGAAGCCGCCGGTGCCCGATGAACGCAGCGCGGCCGTGCGCCCGATGTTCTCCTGCATGGCGGCCACGGCAAAGACCATGAAGCTGCCGCAGGCGAGGAGCCCCACGGCGGTCAGGCTGCGCCCCTGACGCCGCGATGCGTTGCGCGCGCCCAGCGCGGCGAGGGTGACGCGCTCGCCCGATGCCGTGTCCATCCGCCGCAGCAGCAGGCGCACGAGGCCCAGCGCGGCCAGCAGGAGCAGGCTGCCCGCGCCGAAGAAGACCGGCACGGTGTTCTCGATGTCAGCCACGACCGTGGCGGCGACAAGAGCCAGGGCCCCGATCCCGCCGGCGGCGGCCAGCGCGATCGAGATCCACGGCGTCCGCCCGCGGCCGTGAGCCCGGGCCTGCGACTCGCCGGTGAAATCGGCGGCCAGCAGCTCGCGCGCCGGATGGCGTCCCTGGCGCCACACGTAAGCCAGCAGCGTGAGCAATGCGCAGCCAAAGCCCGCGACCCCGCCGGCCGCGACATGGGCCGCTGTGGCGTGGAATCGGATGGCCGACGAGGCCACCGCGCCGCTCCAGGTTGTGGCCAGCCCACGAATCAGCAGCCACGTGTAGGCCACACCCAGCGCCGTTCCCAGGATAGAGCCCGCCGCGGCCACCCACGCGCCTTCAAGCAGAAACAGCCTCCGCAGGTGTCGCGGCCGGTAGCCCACCGCCAGCAGCGTGCCCATCTCCTCCGCGCGCTGCTGAACACCGAAGACGAACAGCAGGCCGGTCAGCATCAGGGCGGCCGCGATGAGAAACACGCTCATGCTGAGGAAGAGCTCGCCGAAGTCCATGGCGTCGGACGCTGCCTTAAGCGCCTGCTGCCGCACCGGCATGAAGAACAGTCCGAGCTGGACGGGGTCGATGGCGGCCGCCAGTCGGGCCGACAGCGCCGCTCGGCCGCCCGCCTCGGCGCACCGCACCGAGGTCAGGTCGCCAAAGCGGCTGGCCCACATGGCCTGTCCGGCACGGAGCGTGACAATGGCCTTGGGCGTTGCGCGGTACTGCTGCCAGTAGTCTTCGTTGGCTTTGTCTGCCAGAAGGGCCGCATCCATCGGCATGCCGATGCTCCAGTCGCGGCAGCTGTTCACGTCGCTGAGGCCCGGGAACTCGGGCATGAGCGCCCGCTCCGCCTCCAGCGACTCCATCTCGAGAATCCCGCGCAGCCGGAACGAGCGACTGCGCTCGACAAGGCCGTCGGCTGCCGCGATCTCGAAGTAGGTCAGGCGGATCGCATCGCCCGCGGGCGCTCCCAGCTGGTGTGCGGCCCATTGGTTGAGGAGGATCTCGTCGTCGCGCATGTCCGGCGGAACGAGGCTCAGGCGCGGGTCGGCCGAGGGCGAGGAGGCGACAACAAACGAGTAGGCCGTCCTGACCTCTCCCGTGGCGGCGGCTCGGGAGATCGTATTGACCATGTACGCCAGCACGCCGACGGGAGCTGCGCCGCCGGGGGCGGTGGCCGGCAGCCCGAGCGCAGCG
The DNA here is from genome assembly GCA_964544115.1 of uncultured Victivallales bacterium. GTDB lineage: Bacteria > Verrucomicrobiota > Kiritimatiellia > UBA8416 > JADHWI01 > CAZJBP01. The sequence goes on from CAZJBP010000014.1 coordinate 23,894, forward strand.
GCCCCGGTGGCCGGGTCCAGGAAGACGCGGTCGCTTTCGACCTGTAGCACGCCTCCCCCTGCCTCACGGATCGACACCCCGGAATGCTCGGGCCGCCACGCGCGTCGGAGTGCGTCGTCCAGCGTGTCGCCCGCCGGTTGCTCGCCATCGCCCGCGCTTCCCGCCAGGAGGAGGTTCACGCGGCCGGCCATGCCGATCCGCTCCTGCAGCCAGCCGCGGCTGACGAACGCGTTGTAGGGCGCGAGTTGGTTGGCCTCCAGGCTGAAGCGGCCCATCTCCTCGTCGCCCGCGATTCGGCGGACGGTGAATGCGCCGGTCTGGGTCAGCTTCTCGCGACGCGACGATAGCGGCGCGTCGCGCGGCAGTAGTGAGGGCTGGGCGACGCGCAGGGACACCTCGTCGCCCACGTTCACTCCGAGCGCGCGCGCCAGCCGGTCGGACAGGACGATCTCGTCGTTGCCCAGCGCGGGCCGGGCTGCACCCGAGAACTGCCAGAACGCGGGATCGACCCCGAGGACGTTGACATGATTGACCTGCGCGGCCGCTTCGCCGTCGGCTCCGCGGGTCCATACGACGCCACGCAACCGCAGCACGCCAGCCACTGGTCTGTCGGCCGCGCCCGCGAGCGCTGTCGCGAGGTCCTCGCTGACGTAGCGCTGGCGCAGGTCAGCCGCGGCCCCGATGCCACCCAGCCGCAGCAGGGCAAAGCGCTGCAGGCTGTAGCGTACGCAGTCCCCGACGAGCAGGGCCCCAACCAGGACGGCGACGCTGATCGCGGCGCCGGCCATGACGCTCAGATACATGCGGCGATGAAACCACACGCCGCGGCGGGCCAGCCCTGCGAAGGTGAGTCCGGTACGCACGCTACAGCCTCGCCAGTCTGCCGTCGCGCAGTTCGTATGTACGCCGCATGCGGCCGGACAATTGCGGGGAGTGCGTGACCACCACAAGCGTCACGCCCTCCTCGCGGTTGAGATCCATCAGCAGCTGTCCGAGCGCCTCGGACCCCGCCCGGTCGAGCGACCCGGTCGGCTCGTCGGCCAGCAGCAGGGCCGGCTGGTTGATCAGCGCGCGCACCACCGCTGCGCGCTGACGCTCTCCGCCGGACAGCTGCCCGGGGCGGTGCGTGAGGCGGTGCGCCAGGCCGACGCGCTCGAGCAGCCGGTGCGCGCGGGAGGCGGCGTCGGGCCGCTGGGGGCCGACGAGGGTGGGGACGAGCACGTTCTCCAGCACGGTGCACTGGGGCAGCAGGTGATGAGCCTGGAACACGAAACCGATGCGCTCTCCGCGCAGCTGCGCCAGTTGGGCGTCGCCGGCCGTGGCCACGTCGCGACCTTCGAACACGACCTGGCCCGAGGTCGGCCGATCCAGGGCGCCGATGATGTTCAGGAGGGTACTCTTGCCGCAGCCCGACGGGCCGACAATGGCCAGGGCCTCGCCCGCGCGCACGCGCAAGTCCACGCCGCGCAGCACGTCCGGGCCTCCTCCCTCATACGTCTTGGTCACGGCCGTCAATTCCAGCATGGCCTTGCCGTCATCCATAGCGGTCTCCTTCGCGATCTCACATCACCGGGCGCATGAAGCCGAGGGTCAGGGCTGCGCGGCTCCGAATGCCCGGACCGTGCCATCGTCTGCCCCAACCACGATCATCCCGTCGACCAGGGCCGGCGCCGTGCATCCATCCCCGATCTTGTAGGACCAGAGCGGTTTCCCATCGGCCAGTCCGAGCACGGTCAGCGTGCCGTCCAGCGCGGCCACGACGCGATTCGCAGCGATCACGGGCGCCTGGGCGACGCCTGCCGCGGCTGCGTGAGCCCACACCTGTGCACCGTCGCCGCGTCTGACGCAGACCACGTTTCCCGCGCCGGTGGCGAAGACCACGCGGTCGGTCGACACGGCAGGCGTTGTGAACAGTTCGCCGGTGGCGTCCTTGAACCGCCACTGCTCCTTATTGTCCCTGAGTGAGATCGCGACCAGGTGCCCGCTGCGCGTGCCGGTGAAGGCCTGGTCGCCGCTGACGGCCACTCCGCCGGCGATCTCGTGGCCGTCGCCTGTAGCGACAAAGGCGGTTTCCCGGCCGTCGGCAACGGAGACGACATGCACGCCGGCCGCGCAACTACCGAACACCACCGAACTGCCTGCCGAGGCGAGATGGCCATCAGCGCGCGCCGCGCCGCTGTTCGTCCAAGCGGGACGTCCCGTGGCCGCATCCAGCCCGAACAGAGCGCCGTTGGGCTGCGTGAGAATGACGATCCGCTCCTGACCGCCGGCGGACCCGACGGCAGGCGACCCCTGGATCGCGTTCGCCGCGTCGAAGGTCCACACGGTCCGACCGTCGGCTGGCGCCAACGCGTAGACCCGGCCGCCGTTGCCCGCGGCAATGACGTTGCCCGAGGCCAGCAGGAGCGGGGCCGCGAACGATACGGTCTGGGTCGCGGCCTGCGGCGAAGTCTCGACGAACCGCCGTGACCAGGACTTCGTGCCGTCGCGCTTCAGCGCCGTCACATCGCCGGCCGAGGTCGTGAAGTAGATGCGCGTGGCGTCTGCGACCGGCGGGGAGGAGACGGGTGAACCGGCCTTGTAGGACCACAGCAGCGACGGCCGGTCGGGCACGGCCGCGTCCGTCCGCCCGTCCAGGCCATACGCGCCGTGGTAAGTCGGCCATGTGCCGGCCAGCGCACCGGCGGCGGCCGTGATGATGAGCGCCCCGCAGGCCAGCGATCGTCGGCTCGCGTCGAGGACTCGCCGGTAGACCTGCTCCGTGCGTTCGGCCATCCGCTCAACGGTGTAGTCCCGGAGCACCACCTCGCGACCGGCGGCGCCCAGGGCGCGGGCGCGCGCTGGATCGGACAGCATGGACTCCAGGGCGCGCGCGACAGAGGACGCGTCGTTCGGCTCGTAGAGCATTCCGCCGCCCGTGCGTTCGACCAGTTCGGTGAAGCCTCCGAGGCGCGGCTGCACCACGGGCACGCCGGCGGCCAGCGCCTCGATGATGAAGGTGCCGAACGCCTCGCCGCCGGGCATGGGCACGCACAGGGCGGTCAGCGAGCGCAGGAACTCAACGCGGTGTGCGCGGTCGATCTCCTGATGGAACTCGAAGTCTTCCGCCATGCCCTCGGCGGCCGTGCGTGCGCGCAGGCTGTCGACGAACGCCGCGTCGTCTCCCGTCTTCCCCCCCATGGCCCGCAGTTTCAGTCCCGCCAGCCCGGGGCGGGTTCTCTTCAGGGCGATGACCGCGTCCACAAGGATGTCCAGCCCGAGGGTGCGACTCATCCTCGACAGATACCCCACGACGGGCCGTGCTGGTGGGGTGGGGGCTGGGTCCAGGCCGGTGATGTCGATACCGATCGGCACCCGATGCAGGCGGTTCTCCGGAAGGGCCAGCCGCCTGCCGATGACGTCGGCGTAGTAGTTGCTGACGGTGATGAAGGCATCCACGTCAGCCGCCTGTGTCCGCATAGCCTGCCAGCAGCGCTCGTTGAACGGCGGCTCAAGGTTGTCGACCCAGGTGTCCTCGTCCATCGTCGTAAAGACCACGGGGACGCCGAGAGCCGTCTTCAGGCTGTTCGCCAACCCCAGCAGCAGCACGCTGCTGACGTGCACCAGGTCCGGGCGCCCTTCGGCGGAAAGCCACGCGACCAGCCGGTCCAGCTCCTTGGCCTGGCGTCCATTCGGGCCGGCGAGCATCGAGAGCGTCATCGCGCCCAGCCCCGAGGCGCGGGTCGACCCGGCGCGCTGAGCTGCGGCCCGGAGAATCCAGCGCGCGTCAAAGATCCGGTCGAGCCAGCGCGGCGTATGACGGAAGAAGCCGAATTTCTGCTGGAGATAGCAGTTGATGCCGCCGAAGAACACCGGCACGTTCTCCGCCAGTGTGGCGTCGTCGGTATAGATCGGGAGGTACATCGGGACCATGACCACATCGTGGCCGCGCCGCCGCAGCGCCTTGACGAGCGCGCTGTCGCGCATGCAGTTCTCGCAATAGAACGTGCCGCCCGACCCCGGCAGGATGTGGACCACTTTCACGATGCTCATGCTACCCCAACGCTCCCCGCCCGGCCAGTGGCATCTGATCCGCGCTTTGCCACGACAATAAATGTTCCGGCCGGAACATTTATTGTCGCACTTTGCCAAGGGCGGTGTAGGCCCGCATCTGCCGGCCGGCCTCGCGCATGACCTCGAGGCGACGGCGCCAGGCGTCCGGGCCCGCGTAGGCGCGGGGCTGCAGTTGCCGGGGCAGAAGAGGATCCACGCGGAGGGCCAACCTCCATGCGTCTCGCTCGTCCTGCAGCCAGTCATCGAACCGGCGCGCGGCGTGCTCTGAGGCGAGGGGGGCGGTTGGACGCCGGGCCAGCACGTCGGCGTGGAGTGCATAGCGACGGTTGATCTCGCCGAAGTCCCAGGCCGCCGCAACGATCTCGGCATCGGTCTCTCCGGCAAACGGGCGGGCTTCGAGCAGGATCAGGGACTTCACGTCCACAGCGCTGTCGGCGAGGAGCGCGCGTTCCTCGATGAGCGGGTGCGGTGAGACCCAGACGCTGTTCTGCAGGCAGCCAAAGCCCCGGTCTCTGAGAAAGCGACGCAGCTTCACTCGCGTGGAACTCCGACGCTCGGGCACATCGAAGATTGCCAGGCGCCACTGCCCATCCCAGGGGTGCTCCCAGTGAGCCACCGGATCGCGCCCGTCCAGGGCCCGGAGACGCCCGGCATCCGTCAGCCGGTGAAGCCGGCCGTCGGCATCGTCGGGCTCCCTCGCAATCAGGGCCTGCTGCTCCAGCCGCTGCAGCTGGCGCAGGTAGCCATTGTGGTAGGCCCAGGTCTCAAAGGAGCCGGACAGGTTACGGTAACTTGGCCGGCCAAAGGTCTCGCAGGTCCACAGCAGCTTGTAGAGGAATAACTCGGTGGCCGGTTTCATGGACGGGAGTGTAACAGGCGTCTTTGGTTCGCGACAATAAATGTTCCGGCCGGAACATTTATTGTCCTGTCATGGGCGCCAGAGGAGGCCGAAGTCGGTCACGCTGATGTCGGACTTGCGGGGGCGAATCCTCACGGCCTGCACGTCGGTCGCCCCGGGTGCGGCTTCGCCCTGCAGGGCGGCGATCGCCGCGTCGAGCTCCGCCTGCAGCGCCTGCAGCCGTTCCTGAAGCACCCCGAGGTTGTCGCTCGCGCGTTCGACGTCCTCCTTCTCCCGGCCGATGCGACTGACGCCACGCGCCGCGGTGGTGGAGCGCCCGACGGAGCCGACGCTGACGGCCCGCCGGCCCAGGAACGCCCCGAGCACGGCCGCGCCGATGGAGATGGCCGCCTGAACCTTCTGCTGCCCGTACTGGCCCTGCTCCCGCGCGACCCGCTCATCGGCCCGACGCACCTGGTCCTGCAAGCTCACGACCTTTGGGTCGTATTTGCGCCGCAGGGCATCGACCTGGGCGTCGCGCTGCTCGCGGCGCTTCTGCGCCACGCGCACGGCAAAGTCGCCGGACGACTCGCCCGGCGTGGACACCATCTTGAGCGCGGGGCAGCTCTGCAGGTCGAGGGTGATGTTCTGGTAGAGGTGGGATGCCAGTTCCTTGCGCCACACGGCGTATGACTGCGGACGGCCCGCCTGTGAGGGCAGTTCGTCAAAGCCGGCCGCCGTCACTGCGTCTGGCTGTCGGCTGAGAGATGCCGGCCCGCCGGCGAGGCGCTCCGCCTGGCTCCAGTCAGGGCCGCTGCCGTCTCCGGCGAAGGGCGCAACGAGGACGGCCGTCTCCCAGGTGTCGATGTCCGTGGAGGAGTCAACGAAGTGCAGCTTGGCGATGCCGGCCACGGCGGGCCGGTAAACGCAGGCGGGGCCGGGGGATGCTGGCTGAAGGAAGAACTCGTCCACGCCGGCCGGAACGTTCGGGCGCGCGGCGGCAGGAGCGGGCGCAGCGGCGGGAGGCATGGTGACCACTTGCGGCGGCGCGGCGGCCGGTTGGGCCGTCGCCGCCGGGGGCGCTCCGAGAGCCGCGGCCGCGGCGCGGATCTGCGGGAGCGTCATCGGGCCGCGCAGGTAGGAGAGCGTCCAGCGGGTCTGGAACAGCACCGGCGTCTCCTCGTGCACGTTGCGCATGAGGAAGACCCGCTTGCCGAGGCCGGAGATGAGCGCTTCCGCGGCGCCGCGATCGAAGGCCCCGCCGGCTGCTGCGGAGGCGCTCTCCAGCCCCTCCAGCACGCGCGCCTTGTCGCGTTCGGTCTGCAGGCGCCCGATGAACCACGTGCCGGCGTTGGACAGGCCCTTGTAGTCCAGATCCACCGGGTTCTGCGTCGCCAGCACGATGCCCACGCCGTAGGCGCGCGCCTGCTTGAGCAGGGTCAGCATGACCGTCTTGGACGGCGGCACGGCCGTCGGGGGAAAGAACCCGAAGATCTCGTCCATGTACAGCAGCGCGCGCAGGCTCGACGTGCCGGGCTGGGTGCGCATCCACGCGAGCAGCTCGTTCAGCAGCAGCGTCACGAAGAACATGCGCTCTTCGGGCGAGAGGTGGGCGATGGACAGGATGGCCATGCGCGGCCGCCCGTCGGGCGTGTAGAGCAGGCGCTGAATGTCCAGAGGATCGCCGTCCAGCCAGGCCGAGAAGCCGGGCGAGGCGAGGAGGTTGTTGAGCTGCATCGCCAGCGTGAAGCGATCCTTGGCGGGGTAGAACGACTCCAGGTCGAACACGCCGAGCTTGTCGAACGGAGGCTTCTGCACCTGCTGGATGAGGGCGGCCAGATCCAGGTTGCGCCCTTCGCGCCACGCGCGGTCGAGGAGGTTGCTCAGAAAGATGTGCTCGCGGCTCTGGATGGGGTCGGCGGAGAGGCCCAGCAGCCCCAGCAGGCCACCCGCGGCAGCGCCGACGCGGTCGCGCAGGGCGGCCGGGTCGGCGATCAGGTCCGGGGCCGGCGCGGCCAGCGAGCGCAGCACGGAGAGAGGCCGGCCGGCGGTGCTGCCGGGCGTGTAGATGGCCCGCTCAACCGCGGTGGTGAACCGAGCCACGCGCGCGCCGTCCTGCCCGTCGCCGGCCAGTCCCCGTCGCCAGGTGTCCGCCACCTGACCCGCATAGTCCGAGACGGACGCACCGGCGCGCTGGGCTTCGCCGGGATCCACCCACGGTGCGAAGGACGCAGCGTCGAGCGCCGGGAACGCCAGCAGGAGGTTAGCCAGGTCGCCCTTGGGGTCGATCACGAGCGACGGGATGCCGTCGATGGCCGCCTCCTCCAGAAGGGTGATGCCCAGGCCGGTCTTGCCGCTGCCGGTCATGCCGACGCACACCGCGTGGGTCGTCAGGTCGCGCGCGTCGTAGAGCAGGGGCTCCGCGCCGGCGGCCTCGCCGCCCG
>CAZJBP010000015.1:0-30984 GCA_964544115.1 uncultured Victivallales bacterium
AGGGCTTCTATAACGGTGCCGGCTTTGTCGAAGGCGACGCGGGGCTGGTGACCGGCAACATCCGGGCGGGGACCACCGTTTTCGGCGTGGCTGGCAAGGCTGAGGTTGTGGACACGGCTTCGGGCGACGCGGCGGCCGTGGAAGTGCTCGTGGGCAAGAAGGCGTGGGCGAAGGGACAGGAAGTCACCGGCACAATGCCGAACCACGCCGCGGCGGCGTTTACCCCCGGTCCTGTGCGTCAGCCCATCCCGCAGGGCTTCTATAACGGTGCCGGCTTTGTCGAAGGCGACGCGGGGCTGGTGACCGGAAACATCCGGGCGGGAACCACCGTTTTCGGCGTGGCCGGCAAGGCGGAGGTCGTGGACACGACGTCGGGCGACGCGGCCGCTGCGGAATTGATGGCGGGCAAGCGGGCGTGGGTGAAAGGGGCGGAAGTCGTCGGGACGATGTCGGCGCAGACCCTGGCTCCGAACGTCAAGGCGATGACGGCGGGCAACTATGCGGCGGCGGACCTGACCGAGATCGACAAGGATCTGGTGCCGATGAACATCGTGGCGGGCGTCGAGATCTTCGGCGTCATGGGCGTGGCCCGGACGAACCTTGTCAGCGGGCGCGTCTCCCGGACGGGGCAGACGGCCGCGAGCCTGGCCGGGGATGACGCGAGCCTGCCGAAGGGCGTCGCGTGGCCGAACCCGCGGTTCACGGTGGGGGAAGGCGAGTCGGCGAACTGCGTGACGGACAACCTGACGGGCCTGGTGTGGCTCAAGAATCCCATTGCGAACAGGACCTGGGACAAGGCCATCGCGTATTGCGACGAGCTGGACGGGACGGGCGGCCGGGGCGGCTACACCGACTGGCGCATGCCCAACGTGCGCGAGCTGCAGAGCCTGGTGCACTTCGGTTTCGCCGATCCGGCCCTTCCGAATACGGCCGGGACGGCACGGATGGCGAAGGGTGACCCCTTCGTCGTCGCCACGGAGGGTTCCTACTGGTCCAGCACCACGGGGGCGAGCGATCCGGCCTCCGCGTGGTATTTGCGGCTCCGCGATGGCAGCGTGTTCACCGGCGCGAAGTCCGGTCCGCTCCTGGTGTGGCCCGTTCGCGGCGGGCAATAGCACCTGTAGAAAGGTTCGGGATCTCTCATGTTGACGGTTGAAGTTCGTGGCCATCAGGGCGCGCCAGCGCTGTTTGTGAACGGGCAGCCGCACGCCGGACTCATGTTCTGGATCCCGGACGTCGTCGCCCCCAAGGCGGCGCACTGCGTCGCCGGTATGCGCGACGCGGGCGTCCACATGGTGTCCGTGCCGCTGGAGCTCGGCAAGTGCATCCCGCGTCCCGGCGAATATGACTTCAGCCTGTTCGACGCCCACATGGCGTCGCTCCTCAAGACGGATCCCCGCGCGCTGGCGATGCCCCGCCTGGACCTCACCCCCTCGGATGCGTGGCTGGACGAGAACCCCGAGGAGCGCATGGTGCACTACGACCTGGCGGGGCTGCACTCCCGCAACCGGGGCGGCGGCATCGTCTCGTTCACCTCCCGGAAATGGCGCGCCCTGATGAAGCCGGCGCTGCGAGCGCTCATCCGTCATGCCGAGCAGCGCTACGGCGACCACGTCATGGGGTATCACGTCGGCGGCGGCGATTGCGGCGAGTGGAGCTACATGTGGGCCGACTGCCTGAGCGATTACAGCCAGCCGCAGCGCGAGGCCTTCCGGCTGTGGCTGATCGAGGCCTACGGCGGCGACGAGGGCAGGCTCCAGGCCGCCTGGGGCGATGCGACGGTGACGTTCCCCACGGCGGAAATGCCCCTCGACCGCGTGCGCACGGCGGAGACCGGCTCCCTCCTGGACCCCGTCAAGGACCGGCGGATTTCCGACTTCCTCGTCTTCCATTCCGAAGTCGTGGCCGACGCGCTCAACGAATTCTGCGGAACCGCCAAGGCGGCGATCCGCGAGGCCGGCCACACCAAGATCGTCGCCTCCTTCTACGGCTACCATTTCTGGTTCAGCCGGTTTGCCTGCGGGTATCACAACAGCGGCCACCACGCGCTGCAGAAGGTGCTCGCCTGTCCCGACGTCGACATGCTCTGCGCCCCCGGGAACTACCACGACCGGCATCCGGGCGGCATGTTCACCTCGCAGCTCATCGCGGGGAGCGTGCGCCTGCACGGCAAGCTGTTCTACAATGAGGACGACACCCGCACGTGCGCCACTCCGCTCGATGCCGCGTGGGGCCGCTGCCCGGACCTGCGCAGCACCCTCGGAGTCCTGGGGCGGAACCTGGTCGGAACGGCCGCCTCGGGCGGCACGACCTGGTGGATGGACCAGGGGATCGGCTGGTTCGACGACCGCGGGATCCTGGCGGGCGTGGCCGACCTGACGCGGCTGGCCGACGCGCTCCTGCACGACGACCGTTCCTCCACGGCCCAGATCGCCGTCATCGTCAGCCAGGAGAGCGCCCGGTACATGCGGTATGACGGCGCCCTCACCGAGGCGGCGTTGATCATGCAGCTCTCCGAGCTGGGCGCGATGGGCGCGCCCTTCGACGTGGTCGACGCGGCCGACCTTCCGCAGCTCTTTGCGGGTCCCGCGGCGGCGAACTATCGCGTCGTGATCTTCCTGAACTGCCTCTACCTGTCGCCCGCGGAGCGCGCCGCCATCCGGGATCGGGTGGCCCGGGACGGGCGCACGCTGGTCTGGTCGTATGCCGCCGGCCTGGTCACGGAGCAGGGGCTCTCCACGCAGGCCATGGCCGAGGTCACGGGCATCCGCGTGAAGCTCTACGACAGGCCCTGGCCGCTGGAAGTGGTGTCGTACTACACCGGCGACCGCCACACCTACGGCACGGCGGAGAGGGTGGCGCCGCTCCTGAACGGGCACGATCCGGAGGCGCGGGTGTGCGGGTTCGTCCGGCAGCACACCCACAAGGATTCCGACATGCCGGGGCTGCTGGAGAAGGACTGCGGCGGCTGGCGCTCGGTCTGGAGCGCGGCGCCGACGCTGCCGGCCGCGCTGCTGCGCGAGATCAGCCGCGGTGCCGGGGTCAACATCTACTCCGACTGCGGAGACCAGGTGCTGACGCTGCCGGGCTGGCTCGCCGTGCATGCCGCCTTCGACGGGGACCGCACGATCCGCCTGCCCGACCCCGCGACCCTCGTGGATTTCTTCACGGGCGAAACCCTCACCGTGCCGGCCGGCCAGCCCGCGCCCCGTTTCACGGTGGCGATGCGTCGCGGCGACACCCGCATCTGGAAAGTGAGAGCCGGCGCATGAGGTTGGCGGGGTCCTTCACCCTCCTGCTGCTCGCGGTCGCCGCGCGGGCCGAAGACATCCCCGCCCTGCGTCCGATCGACGCGTTTCCCAAGGCGTGGTGGGAGGTGAAGGTCGATGCGAAGCCCACCTGGGACGAAACCTGGACCGCCGGCCACAACGAGCAGGCCTGGAAGCAGGCGCTGGAGCAGGACGAAGCCATTCGGCCGGCCGCCGACCGCCTCGTCGTTCTGAAGACCATCGGCCTGCGGGAGGAGCTGCTCCGCCTCTTCCCGGGCAAGGGCGACCCGCAGGTCGAGGCGTACTTCGCCAATGCCGCGGCCTACAAAGGGCTCGACGACCGGCTGCGCGCCGCGCAGTGGTTCAAGAAGGCGATCGAGGATTTCCCCGAGCACCGCGACGTGCCGGCGAGAGCCTGCACCGGCATCCTGGAGTGCGGCGATCCCTTCGACGCCCTGCCCGGCGTGCAGGCGTGGGTGGCGTACGTTGCGCAGGAGGTCGAGGCCCTGAAGAAAGCCGGCGCGATCCCCGCGGATCACCCCGTCATCGGCCTGGCCCGGCAGCGGGCGTGGCTGCTGCAGCAGCGCGACGGCCGCTACGAGGACGCGCGCCGCGCGCTCGATCTGCCGGACAATGCCGAGCCCGCGGAGCTGCGCGAACCCGACCGGCTGGCCCTCCTGGTGGCGGCCGGCCATGTGCTGCCGGCGGCCGTGCTGTGCGAGACGGGCAGCCAGACCAACGCGGCGAAGGCCGCCGAGCTGCGCGCCGCGGCCCGGCAGGGCGGCGTGGCGGACACCGGCAAGGTTCCCTCCATGGATCTGACCATGCGCATGGAAGCGCTCCTGGCCAAGCGGCGGGCCGGGGAATCCCCGCTCAAGGACACGGCGCTGGTGCAGGAAAGCCTGAACCTCGGCACCGAGAGCGGCGCCATGTGGAGCCCGGCCGCGGACCACCGGATCTCATGCCGCCTGCTCGTGGAACGCATGCTGCGGGATCTGCCGCCCGCCGAGCTACAGCCGCTGAGCGAGATCCAGGAGCGGGATGGGGGGGCGCTGGCCCGCGAATTGTCGCCTGCGGCGGAGGACAGCGAGTGGCTGTGGCTGGCCCAGCGGTACCCCTGGTCCGCGAGCGTGAACGCGCGGCTGGTCGAATTCGGGGAGGCCTGCCTGTGGAAGGGCCGCTGGAATCAGGCCTCCAGGGCCTTTCTGGCGGTCGCCGAGCACAGCGGGGATGCGGCGGTTGCCGCCCAGGCCAACCTAGGGCTGTGCCTGGCGATGGCGGCGGTGACTGACTCGCGTGAGGCCCTGGAGCCGGTCCTGGCGTCCATTCCAGACGGCGCCACGCTGCAGTGGCGCGGGCAGAGCGCTCCCGCCGCCGACGTGAAGAAGGCGGTGCGGGAATCGGTTACGGCGGGCGCGGCGGCAGCTCCAGCCCTTGGCGGCCTGCGCCGCGCCAAGCTCCGGCTTCCCGCGGCCATGACCGACGCCGCCCCCCTGCCGCTGGGGACGCATCCGGCGCCGCGCGGCCTCGGGGCCCTGGCCATCAACCGGATCGAGCCGGCGGGCAACGACCTGTTCGTCATCGGTCCCCAGCACGTGGCCTGCTACCGCGCGTCCACGCTGGAGCTGCGCTGGGTCCAGGCCGGAAACCCGGCGATGGCCCGGCAGGCGGGAGACGCGGAATCGCGGGCGGGGGCTGACGGGGACCGGTGGCCCCTGGCCGCGTGGCGGCCGGTCGTGCTGGGCGGCGGGCGTTCGCGCGCCGTGAGCGCAAGCGGGCCCGCGCTCAAGGGCGGAAGCATTCCCGGGCCGGGGCTGGTGTACGGCCTGATGTCCTACAACCTGCGCTCGGGCACAACGTCCTATGATCTGGTGGCCTTCGACGCGCAGCGGGGCTTGGTGCGGTGGCGCACAGGGGAGCTGCCCGACTGGAGCGGGCTGGAGCCGCTGGGCGACCCCGCGGTGGCGGAGGGCCGCGCCTACGTGGTGGCGCGCGGCGCCGGCGTCGGTGGCTTCGACGCCATCTACCTGATCGCGCTCGATGCACAGACCGGCGCGACGGTCTGGAAGAGCCGGCTGGGCTACGCGCCGGCCGACGGCGAGCGTCAGGAGTTGGCCCGGCGGGCGAGCGGGGTGACCCTCCACCAGGGGGCGCTCTACGTGGCGACCAACCAGGGCCTGCTCGCGCGCTGCGATCCGCGCGACGGGAACGTAGAGTGGGTTCGCGGCTATGCGTCGGCGATCCAGACGGGGCGTTTGCATGCGCAGTTCCAGCGCGACGGCGCCTCGCCGCTCGTCGTGGGCGAGCGGCTGCTGACGGCGCCCCGCGATCACAGCGGCGTGATGGCGCTGGATCGCAGGACCGGAGATCTGCTGTGGGAGACGCTCCTGGTGCCGTCGGAGGAAGTGCTGGGTGCTGTGGGATCGGTGCTGGTGGTGCGGGACGGCGACGAGCTGTCCGGGCTGAATATCGAGTCCGGCAAGGAGATCTGGACCCGGGCCGTGGACGTGCCCACGGGCGCCCCGGCGCTGGTGGCGGGCCAGAACGTCGTCGTCCTTTCGCGGCAGCGCCTGCTGCGCATCGCCGCGGCCTCGGGCAGCACCGTCGAGGAGCTGGCGCTGAACACCCCGTCCGATGTCGAGCTCGCCCTTCTTCCGGACGGCACGCTGGTGGAAGTGTCCGGTGAGAACGCCCCCGCGCCCGCGGCCGGCACGGAACTGGCCGCCGCGTTGCCCCGGCTGCCGATGGCGGCGGACTGGGCCCTGCCGAGCCGCAATCCCCTCCTCGTGCTGCCCGTGCCCGAGCCGAGCGCCCCGGCGGTGTTCGGCGTGCTGTCCGGCCGATCGTTCCAGTGCGTCAGGACGCAGCCCCGCTGTGGCGTGGCCTGGCGGTCCCTGCTCAGGGACGGCGCCGATTCGGTCGGGTTCCATGGCGACCTCGTCATCGCGGCCCGCGGCCGGGAGCTGACCGCGCTGAATGTGGCGGACGGTTTGCGGCGCTGGTCGCTGGAGCTTCCCTTTGACGCTCAGGTCGTGGGTGGTGACGCCCGGGTCGTGTTTGCCGGCGAGCGGTCGAAGGAGGCCAAGGTGGCCGCCATCGACCCCAAGACGGGGAAGACGCTCTGGATCCGCTGGTTCGGCCAGGAGGCGCGATTCGGCCAGGCCCCCTTGAAGTGGATCTCGCTGCGGCAGCCGCCGTCCGAGCCGCCGTCGCTGATCCTCTACTTCGCAACCGGGCTCGTCGGCAAGGAGGGCTGGCGCCCCGCGTGCGTGGCGGTCGACGCGCGCTCCGGCGCGATCCAGGACGTGGCGCGCTTCATGCCGGACGAGCCGGAATGGCCGACGCGCATTGTGTTCGGCGGCGGCGGGCGCACCCACGCGGTCAACTCGCCGTTCTTCTACGGCCGGCCGTCGCTCGTCGGCCTCAGCGGGGATGCCATCGCCTGGGTGGGGCAGGGGGCTGCGGCCCGGTTCCTCCCCGGTGGGCAGGGCTTCGAGCCGGCGCTGGACTGGAAGCACCCGGTGAATCTCGAGGTCGAGCTGCAGTACCCGGGGGCGATCGGGCTGCACGTCGGCGCTTCAGGCGCTTATGTGAAGCAGCTGCAACAGCTCTTCTTCTTTGACGCGGCCTCCAGTAAAGAAATCACCTACGAGATTCCGAAGGACGAGACGAGGACCGAGTGCACGATGCTCGACCTGCGGGAGCTCGGGGACGTGCTGATGACCGTCTCCGGCGAAGCGCCGCGGCCGCCGAAGGTCGATGCGCGCCGCAACACGCACGGCGGCTTGAAGGCCGATAACGGCAAGGGCGATGTGACGCTCCACTGGTTCAGCGACGTCAACCCGCAGATCCACATCGGAACGCGAGGATTGCCCGAGGCCGGAACCTGCGCCGTGACCACCCTGCTGAATGGAAACACCAAGGAGCACTATGTGGGCATGACGTTTACCGTGAGCGGCTTGTCCAGCCTGGGATGGGGTCGGTACGATGTGTTCGTTTACGGGCTTGCCGGCGAAGGCCTGATCAATGGCCAGGATCGTCAAGTCAGCCGCCACTTAGACGACAGGAACCGGACGGAGCGGACCACCCTGATCCGCGGGGTCAACTACATGAAGTTTGCCGGCGTCAGCGGCGACGCCTTCACCTTCTCCGGCAGCCAGGCCCATTTATCGGGCGTCCAGATCGTCGATGCGTCCACGAACGCGGCCGCCGGCGGCCAGCCGGCCAGCCTCAGCGTGTGCTGGGACGGGGGCGGTGTCGGGCTGGGGCCGAACGATCGCGTGGGCGCCGAGGTCGAAGCCGGGTGCTGGTACAACATCGGCGCCCGACACGAGCTGCGGGGTGGATACCAGGCGCCGGCGGTGTACGTGGATGCGTTCAACCGGAAGACAGGCGCGCTGATCCAGACGCAGCCCGTGCCGGTGGTCCCCCGCGACTACCGCCACTCCAGCTATGACCCGCAGGCCGCCATTCTGGACGATGCGCTGCTGGTCACGGATGCGCAGACCGTCTACATCCTTCGCAACGCTCCCCAGCCGTCCACGCCCGCGGCGGCAGCCGTTGAGTCGTCCACGAACGCCGCGTCCACGAACGCGGCCGCCGCGCCAACGGCGAAGTAGCCCGCGAGATCCTCCAGGCGCGATCGTTCATCCCTGAACGCAGTGAGGGATCTCGTCCCGGCCCACGACCCTCTTCAGATCCCTCACTGCGTTCGGGATGACCCGCTCAGGCGAATCGAGGACGACGACGAGGATGAGGGGGGAACCCCGGAGTGCAGCGCGGGCCACTCCGCCAACAATCCCAAGAATCCCGTAATCCTGTCCTCCCCAGTGCGCCAGCCCCCCCTCAAGAAAACGCACGGCCTGATATCTCGTTCGACTTGCCCGTACGCGTACCCGTACCCGTTCACGATGTCCGGGGAATTGCGTCTACGTGCACGCTTACGTGTACGGTCAGGAGAGAAGCCAAGGCACGGACCCTGACATCGACGCGTTCCGGCTTCTGTCTTTCGCCCTCCGCGGCGTCATCCCTCACTGCGCTCGGGATGACCCACACAGGCGAGTCGGGGACGACGAGGACGAGAACGAAGCAGGGACCTCGGAGCACATCGCAGGCCGCTCCGCCACAATCCCAAGAATCCCGTAATCCTGTCCGATCCCCCGCCCGCGTCCCGCTCGACGTCACGGGATCTCGTGTACGTGCACGGGCACGTGTACCGGCAGGCACCCTGAACCCCGAGCCTGCCCCCCAACCCTACGCCTTGCGCGCCTCGTCCACGAAGGCCAGCGCGTTGGCGAGCGGGGTGTCCCGCAGCAGATCGTCCGAAAGCCCCACGATGTGGCGGTAGCCCGCGGTGTCGGCCCGGATCCGGCGCACGTCCGCGCGAACGTCTTCCGGCGTGCCCTGCAGCAGAATGTTCAGCGGCATGTTGCCCTTGGTCGCGATCCGCGGATCGAGGAGCCCGCGCGCCCACTTCAGAGTCGGCACGTTGCCAACGGGCGGCTCGGACAGCGTCTCCAGGATCTCCGGGAGCAAGTCGTTAAAGAAGCCCATCTCCAGGTACCGCTTCACATGGCCGCATGAGTGCCACAGGATCACGCCGCCGTACTCGCGGAAACGCTTGTGGATCTGGCGCGTGGGTTCCTGCACGAACTGCTGGAAGAAATCGGGCGAGCCCCACTCGGTGCCGTCGACGCAATAGAACATGTAGTCGAACCCGGCTTTGCCGAGCGAAGCCACCTGCTTCATGTACAGCTCATGCGTCGCATCCGCCAGCTCCTGGAAGGCCTCGGGGTAATCAGCAGACAGGTAGAACATGCTTTCGTCGTGGGCGAGGCCGTTGCCGACGGGCGGACCGGACCAGGTGCCCATCATGCCGCGGCCCTTCAGCGCGTTCTTGCGGAGCCGGCCTTCGCTGATGATCTCGTCCTCGTCATACTCCATCTGGGCGCGCGTGAGCCAGGCCATCCGGCGCAGGTCCTCTTCCGTCTCGACCAGCCGCTTGACCGTGTGGGTGCTGGTCTTGCTTTCCACGATCGACGTCAGGTCGCCGTACGGGGTGTGGATGAGCGTCTCCGTGCGGCTGGCCCCGTTGTGCGTCGATGTCTTGACCGTCGGCTGGATGTCCGCCCGCGAGGGGATGAAGCCGCCGCCGCACAAGAACGTGGCGTCCCAGCCGCAAACCTTGGCCATCGCCATCTGCTGGCTCAGGATATGATGCTGATGGCCCGGAGGGAAGGGGTCCGGCTCCTCGTAGGGCCAGTGGTATGGGATGTCGAGCGCCCAGTCGTCACAGAGCGGGCTGACCATGGGCCCCACGTCCTGACCGCTCAGAAAGGCTTTCCACTTCTCGAGTCCAGATGCTTCGTGCTTCATCCGTCCGCTTCCTCCGTTCCAGAATCACTCGCCGCTCGGGTCCACCGGGAATCCCGCGACCAGCCGGCTCAGCCGCTCGTCGGTTGAGGCGAGCCGCGCGCTGAAATCCTGCCAGCTCTTGCCGGCCTCCGGACTCCACACCCGCTCGCTCATGGCCGGCACCCGCTTCCGCAGGGCCGGGGTCTGAACTTCGCCGCCCTCCTCCCAGGCGCAGATCTGGGCGCCCAGCACCTTGGGCGTGGGCTCGAGCTTGAACTGATCGAATTGGAACAGGTTCCAGCCGTAGATCGTTTCCGGGCCCTTGTCCTGCGGATCCAGGTTCTTCAGGGTCGCGTTGACCACGTAGAGCGGGTTCCACGTGGCGTTGACCACCTCGTAGCCCTGCGCCGTGTAGCCGCGGGCCGCGTCGGAGCCGTTGCGCCAGCACAGGGCAATGATGTCGTTCGGGATCTTGGCGCGTTCCGTTCCCCCCGGGGGGAAGTCGCCCCACGCCAGCGGCTGCCGGCCGTTCTTCCGCACGATCTTCGCCATCTCGCCGATGAAGTAGCAGTAGAGGTCGTACTCGTCCTTCAGCCCGTGCTTCTCCAGGAAGGGCTTGAACTGTGGGGACACGCTGCAGCGGTCCAGCCGCGGCTCGTCGGCCCCGATGTGGAAATACGGCGAGCTCTTGAAGACCTCGCACATCTCGCCGATGAGGGTTGCCAGGCCCTCGTAGGCCTTCGGGTTGGCCATGTCCAGCACGCCCATGTGGGCGGGGCCGTCGTTGGCGTCGAAGGTCTCGGGGTAGGGGATGCGCAGGGCGTCCGTGTGGCCGGGCACGTCGATCTCGGGCACGAGCGTCACGCCGCGCTCGTCGGCAAAGCGGACGAGGTCCAGAAGGTCCTGACGGCTGTAGACCTTCGAGGCCGGCCCCTCGTATCCCTGGTTGGAGGAGCCGAGCTTGGGATAGGCCTTGGACGGAAAGGTCCAGGACTGGTCGTCGGTCAGGTGCAGGTGCAGGTAGCGGATCTTGTACAGGCGGCACAGGACCACGCACTGCCGGAGGGCCGGGATCGAGTTGTTGCGGCGGGCGACGTCGATCATCAGCCCGCGATAAGGGGCGGCGGGCTGGTCCTCGATCGTCACGCGCGGGAGGATCAGCTTCTTGCCGGCGTCCACCTTCACCGCCTGGAGAAAGGTGGCGCTCGCATAGGCCAGGGCCTGGTAGGTGCCGCCGCGCAACACCACCGAATCGGTGACGCTGACGGCGTAGGCCTCGCCTTTCAGGGACGCATCGAGCCGCAGCTCGATGTCCCCGGCGCGCGCCGTGCCCGCGACCGTAAGGGCCCGACCGCCCAGCTGCTCGATCTCCCCCGCGAGCACGGCGGCCAGGGGTTTGAGCTGGGCGTCGGCCGCCACGATGCGGGTCCCCGCGCCGAGGGACAGCTCTCCCTTGCCCATCTCGACGCTCCGCGGCCAGGGGACCAGCGCGAGCGAGCCGCCGGCTTCCTCACAGAGGCCGGACGCCGCGGCGAACAAGAACGTCATGACGCACCCCAAGGACCACGCACGCAACCGTTTCACGATGATTCCCTTTCAAGAGCATCCCACAGGATGCAGGTTGATAGGCTGTAGGCGGTTAGTCTGTTAGGAAGATCGAGCACTTCTTCTCGCTTGCGACTTACGTCATCTACGATGTCAGAAGGCCGAGATCTTTCGTTCCCACCTAATAGTCTATCAGCCTAAATCGCTAATAGCCTTGCAGCCCTATGGGCCGCCAGTGAACCCCTTCCCTGTGTCCGCTGCCCAGGAATTCACGCATTCCGCCCGCTGTCTCGCTCGAGATGAATAGCACGAATTGCGGGAATCACAAGCAAAACACGGGCAGTGAGCAGGGATCTCCCGCGGGCCGCACCTCCCGCCTGCCACGCCCCTCGGAGCCAGCCTGGAGGCAAAGGGAAGGGTCCTCTGTCGACGCCGTCGCAGAGCGCTTAAAAACGGTCCCGCGTCCGATTCCCCCCTTGACGGTCCTTGAGGCGCGGACTATCTTCATCCGTTCCGCAAGACACGGGCGGGTCGCCACGCTTCGGTATCACGTTGCGTCGCAGGGGCTGGGACTGGGTTTACGGACGGATCAAGGAACGGCGGATGCGTTGCGTCTCCGCCGACTGCACTGTGGAAACGAAGACCGATAAGAGCCGTATCATCCTGCGCGCGGTGGACGTCAAGCGCTACTACTATGGCGAAGGCGGCACGGTCACCAAGGCGCTGGACGGCGTGACGCTCGACGTGTACCGCGGTGAGTATCTTTCCATCATGGGCCCCTCCGGCTCGGGGAAGTCCACGCTGTTCAACATGGTCGGCGGGATCGACTGCCCCACGGAGGGCATGGTCTTCATCGACGAGATCGATGTGGCCCAGCTGGACTCCTACGAGCTGGCCTGGATGCGCTGCTACAAGATCGGCTACATCTTCCAGAGCTACAACATCTTGCCGACCCTCAGCGCGCTTGAAAACACCACGCTGCCGATGCTTTTTGCCGGCATGAGCCCCGGGGACGCCCGCGACAAGGCCGCGGAGATCCTGAAGCTCGTCGGGCTGGGCGACCGGATGTTCCACCGGCCCTACGAGCTCTCCGGCGGGCAGCAGCAGCGCGTCGCCGTGGCGCGGGCGATCGCCAACGACCCGGTCATCATCCTGGCCGACGAGCCGACGGCCAATCTGGACACCAAGACCGGCGCGGGCATGATCGAGCTGCTCAACCGGCTGCGGCACGAGCGCCACATCACGGTCATTTCCGCGACGCACGACATGAAGATGCTCGACGTGTCCGACCGGATCCTGTGGATCCGCGACGGGCGCGTGGACCGGCTGCAGGAGCGCAAGGATCTGAACATCACGATCGGCGGCATCGGCGAGGCGGAACACTGAGCGGGGGAGACGGGACCGTGGCATTGGATCACATACCCGAGCAGACGAGGATCAGCTGGGCCATCGCCTTCCGCGTGAGCATGGCCGGGCTGCGCCGGCGCTTCGGCCGGTCCATGCTCACCATGGCCGGCGTCGTCCTGGCCATCGCGTTCCTGGCCTACATGCTCACCTCGGAGAGCATTGTGCGGGCGCTGATCGACCTCGAGGACGACCTGGTCAACATCCGCCTCCAGGAAATGGGCGTGAACATCTTCCGCGGCGCCAAGACCGAGCCGATGACGATCCTGCTGATGGGGCTCACGCTGCTCACCTGCACGGTCGGCATCACCAACTCCATGCTCATGGCCGTCACCGAGCGGGTGCGCGAGATCGGCACCCTGAAGTGCCTCGGGGCCCGGGACGACTTCATCCTCAAGACCTACTTCATCGAGTCGTCCATGCACGGCGTCTGCGGGGCGCTGATCGGCATGGTCATCGGCCTGCTCGTGGCCATCGCGGTCAGCACGTACCACTACGGCAGCCAGGCGCTGCTGACGCTGCCCGTGCCCGCCCTCATGAGGGCGCTGGCCATTTCGCTGCTGATGGGCGGGCTGATGACCATCACGGCCTCTCTGTTTCCCGCCTACGTGGCGGCGCGCAAGCAGCCGGTGGAAGCCCTGCGGGTGGAGGAATAGTGAGCAGCGGGACCCTCATATCGGTGCGGAACGTCGCCAAGATCTACCGCAAGGGCGAGGAGGAAGTGCACGCCCTGCGCGGCGTCACCCTCGACATCGAGCGGGGCCAGTACGTCTCGATCATGGGGCCGTCCGGGTCCGGCAAGTCCACGCTCTTCAACATGATCGGCGGCCTGGACACCCCGACCACCGGGGAGGTGCTGGTGGAAGGGCACCGCCTCAACCAGCTCAACTCGGCGCAACTGGCCTGGTTCCGCTGCCACAAGATCGGCTTCATTTTCCAGTCGTTCAACCTCATCCCGACCATGACCGCGCTGGAGAACGTCTCCATCGCCCGGACGTTCGCGGGCGCCACCCCGGCCGAGGCCCACGCCGATGCGGCCGCCGTGCTCGAGCAGGTCGGCCTGGGGCACCGGCTCCACCACCTGCCCACGCAGGTATCGGGTGGCCAGCAGCAGCGCATCGCCATCGCCCGCGCGCTGGTGAACAAGCCGCTGATCATCCTGGCGGACGAGCCGACCGGGAACCTCGACCTCAAGACGGGCGAGGAGATCATCGACCTGCTGTCCGCCATGAAGAAGGACCTCGGCATCACGATCATCACGGCCACGCACGACATGAAGATGCTCTCGCGATCGGACTTCGTCGTGCGCATCGACAGCGGCGCGATCGAGAGCGTGACGTCCAAGGACCGGCTGAAGATCACGGTCGGCGCGATTGACGGGAAGACGGTGTAGGGAATGGAGATGCACGGACACATACGAATGGGCCGCACGACCGCGCTGCTGCTGCTGGCGCTCGCCGCCGGCGTGGGTCGCGCGGCCGGGGCGCTCCCCGAGGCGTCCCCCGAAGCCGCCGCCGTCAGCACGGAGATGCGCGCGCTGTTCGGCGCGGCCGGCTCGATGGCCCCCGGGCTGCCGGGCAACAGCGCCCTGGAAGCCGAGATGGCGCGGCGCTTTGCCGCCAGCGGCTTCACGAACGGGGTCCTGCGCTTCAGCGCCCCGGTCTTCACGCCCGGCGCCACGACCGTGCTGCGGCAGACCAATGCCGCGCCGACGCGCCTGTACGCCATGCACCCCACGCTGTACCGGCCGGGCAACTTTGCCGAGACCGATTTCTCCGCCGACCTCGTGTACCTCGGCAGGGGGGAGCCCGCCGACCTCACCCGGGTCGACGGCGCGGAGCTCAACGGCGCCGTGGCGCTGATGGAGTTCGACTGCGGCAACCGCTGGCAGGCGATGCTGCGGTTCGGCCTCCGGGGCTTCGTCTTCATTGGCCGGGCCGACTACGACTACGTCGATTCGTACGGCAAGATCTACAACACCGAGGTCGCGACCCCGCGCTTCTTTGTCCCGGCGAAGGAAGGGGCGGACCTGAAGGCGGCGTGCCTCGGCGCGGGGGCCCGCGCCGGCGCCGTCCGCGTCACCGTGCACGCGGAGCCGTCCCGCGTGGCGGACGGCGAGCTGGGCAGCCCCTGGGTCCTGATTCCCGGCCGCGATCCCGAGCTGTCCAAGGAGATCGTCCTCTTCACCGCCCGCCTCGACGCCAACAGCGTGGTTCCGGAGCTGGCCACCGGCGCGCAGGTCATGGTCAACCCGTACCTGCTGCTCAAGCTGCTGGAGGATTTCAAGGCGCAGCGCCCCGCGCGCTCGGTGCTGCTCGCGGGAGTCAATGCCCACACGCAGGATTACCTGGGCGAGCGCATCCTGGCCTGGCACCTCCTGGCGGACAGCGACGGCCTCGCCAAGCTGCGCGACGAGATCGCGAAGGACATGCGGGCTGCCCGGCTGTATGACGAGAGCTATTCCCAGCTGAAGCTCGACCCGGTGACCCTGGATCCGGGCCGGCTCTTTGCCGGCGTCGAGCTCCTCAGCCAGCTCGAGCAGGCCCGTCCGTCCGCGACCAATGCCGTCCTCGCCCCGTCCGCCTTCAACGAGGCGGACTACCGGGCGGCGATCGAGCGCGCGGTGGTGGCCATGAAGGCGCAGGAGCAGGGGTCCTTCTTCTCGCGCCGGATGCAGGACGCGCGCATGGCGGCCGCGCTGGCGCAGGAGCGCGCCTGGGTCGAGGACCTCCGCAGCGTTCCGCACGACGAACTCGTGGCCCTCGCCGGCCAGTGCCAGAGCGTGTACGAGGATGAGAAGCGGTTTGAGAGCTGGCGCTCCGAGCTCGACTCGACCAGCGGCCAGCGCTTGGCGACCAAGAAAGAGATGCAGAATGCGGCCATGCGCGCCAAGAACGTGCTGCAGCAGGAGCGCATGCACCTCTTCCAGGACAAGGGGTTGAGCGAGAGCGAGCGGCAGGCGCGGGCCGTGGAGCTGGACCGGAAGCTGGCGGATGCCACCCGCGTGCTCGTCATGTTCAACAAGATCGACTTCGGCGTCGGACGCCGACAGGTCCGCTACCGCGACATCGCGGGCAACGAGGCCCAGCGCACGCTGCTGGTGGGCTTCCGCGACTCGCTGACCCGGCAGTTTTCCTTCTGGCAGGGCCGCCATCGCGAGCGGCTCGAGGCCGACGCCGCGTGCGACGGCATCCGCCAGGCGCTCGGCGGCGGGAAGGTCGCCCTCGCCATCAGTCTCGAGATGGCGGCCAATAGCGACAAGATCGGCTTCTGCGCCGCCAGCCCTGGATTCTCGGGAACCTGGGCCGTCAACTTCGGCAAGTACGTCACGGGCGTGGCCTCCGCCCTGGACACCAACCGCACGGACCGCGTGTCCCCCTTCGTCGATTGCCTGAACCCGGGCACGACGGGCCAGCCGCTCACGCGGCTCCATTCGACGGACTCCGCGGTGCGGTTCTTCATCGCCGCCCGCGGGGGCGACCAGGGGTGCGGCACGCCGGCGCTGGCGATCAAGAACGCCTTCTCTGGCCCGGGCCCCGCCTTCAGCCCGGAGGACTCGATCGAGCGCCTGGACGCGCAGCGCGTCTCGGACCAGCAGCGCTGGCTGCGCGAGTATCTGCCGCTGCTGGTGAACGCCCCGGCGCTGACGGCGAGGGAGAACCTGGACGTCACGCAGCTCGGTCACGGATCCACGTTCGATGCCACCCGTGGCCTCTGGTCGAGCTGGATCGGCACCTTCGCGATGGACTCGCTGACGGCCACCGTGGTGCCCGAGAAGGCCGTGCCGAACTCCCTGGTGGTGCTCTACAACAAGATGGGCATGGGTCAGTTCCTGCTGGACGGCGATGTCGTCAACGCCTATGCCGGCCTCACCGACAGCACCGGCAAGACCGTCATCTACGGGATGCCCGACACGGAGGGCATGGCGCCGACGGCCTACCAGCTGGACGCCGACGGCCGCCGCGTGGTGGAGGCCCTGGACAAGGGCCGCATCCAGACCACCCTGCAGATGAACAGCAACATCGCCCGCGATCCCTCCAAGACGCTGCCCCTCTTCCCCTGCCGCGAGTTTCCCCTCTACGACCGAGTCGACCCCACGCTGGTCGGCGTCGACCCGATCGCCGTGACGGAGGTCTGGCCCAAGAGCGGCAGCAGCAAGTCCGACCCCCCGCGGTTCGGCATCAGCGGCCTCAGTCTTGCGAGCACGGTCTGGTCACACACGGCGTCGGGGCCGGCGGCGGTGTACCTCGAGGCGCGCTTCGACGGGCGGGAGCCGGACTCCCTGATGCTGATCACGGACAGCCGGCGCTTCGCGATCAACGCCACCGCCAAGGATCCGGAGGGGGTCGGCTTTGCCTCCGCGGAGGCGATGGGCGCCGACTTCTTCGCCCATGCCGCCAGGGACATGGATACGCTCAACACCTACCGGCGCGGCAAGCTGAAGGGCGTTGAGAATTCCCTGGTGGAGCAGTTCCTCACGGCCGGCAAGCGCGCGCTGGTCGATATGGACGCCGCGCGCGCCGCCCGCAACCCCTCGGCCTTCCGGCTCGCGACCTACCGGGCGCTCGGCTGCGAGGTGAAGGCCTATCTGCAGCTCAGCGGCATGAATGCCGACATGCTCAAGGCCATCATTCTCTACATGGCCCTCATGCTGCCCTTCTGCTTCTTCGTCCAGAAGCTCCTCTTCGACCTGGACAAGCTCCAGCACGAGCTGCTGGCGTTCTCGGCGTGCTTCGTGCTCATGTACACCCTGTTCCGGTTCATCCACCCCGCCTTCGCCGTCGCGCAAACCCCGGAGGCGATCTTCATCGCGTTCGTTCTCGGCGCCGTCGGCGCGTTTGTGACCATGGTCATGCACACCCGCTTCAAGGCGGAGATGCGGCTGATCTTCGGAAAGACCGTTGGCCTCGGGGACGCCGACTACAGCACCGTCGGCAGCACCGCGATGATGGTCGGGATTCACAACATGCGGCGCCGGCGGGTGCGCACGGCCCTGACCACCGCCACCGTCGTGCTGGTCGTGTTCACCATGCTGACCTTCTCCAGCGTCTCCCAGCGCCTCGATCCCACGCTGATCCGGAAGGCCGCGGACGCCCCCTACACGGGCCTGTTCTACCACTGGCCGGCCGGCAAGAACCTGGACGAGGACTCGGTCGCCGTGCTGAAGAACATCTTCGCCGACCGCGCGGACGTGGTCGTGCGGCGGGCCTTGGCCCTCGGCGAGGCCTGGCCGGTTGAAGTGCAGGCCGAGGCCGATGCGTCGAAGGGCGCCGTGGCGCCGCCGCCCGCTGGCGGCATCAAGAGCCTGGTCGGGCTGCCCGCGAACGACCGCGTCTTCGCGATGTCCATGCCGCTGCTTGCGGGCCGCCACTTCTCCGGCCCCGATGCGCGCGAAATCCTGCTGCCGTCCAAGACGGCCGAGGCCCTGAACCTGTCCGCCCGGTCCGTCGGGCACACCGTGCTGAAGATCCGCGGCACGCCGCTGGCGCTCGTCGGCATCGTCGACGACCAGCGGCTGCGGCTCGTGCGCGACCTGAACCCCAACCTGCCGTTCCTGCCTTTCCGGACGGACCAGGCGATCGGCGGGACCAAGCAGGACGCCACCACGCTGGAGATTGCCGCGGAGGACGTCAGCGCCATCGTGGCCGACACCGCGTCGATGGCGATCCTGCCCGATGCGGTCGCGGCCGCGCTCGGGGCCCAGCCGCACAGCGTCTCCATCCGCTTCCCCGACGAGACGGTGGCCCGGCCGGACTTCCAGATCTGGGAGGAGATGGACCGCCTGCTGACCATCACGCACGCCCGGTTCTACATCGGCAGCGAGCGCGAGTTCAAGGCCACGCCCGGCGCCGAGCGGCTGACGCGGCCGGGCATCTACTTCGTCAACAGCAACTACCGCACCTCCGTCGGCGGGCTGTCGCGGCTGGTGATTCCGCTGCTGATCGCGGGCCTGATCATCCTGAACACGATGCTGGGCACCGTCTACGAGCGCAAGGGCGAGATCGCCATCTACAACGCGATCGGCCTGAACCCGACGCACATCTTCATGTTCTTCCTCGCCGAGGCGTTCGTGTACAGCTTCATCGGGTCCGTCGGAGGGTACCTTGTCGGGCAAAGCCTGGCCATGCTGCTGCAGTCCCTGGGGCTGATCCGCGACATCGGGGTCAACTTCTCGTCGCTCATGGTCGTGTACGCGATCCTGTTCACGATCGCGCTCGTGCTGCTCTCGACGATCTACCCCGCGCTCGTTGCCACGCGGACCGCGGTGCCGAGCGGCAAGCGGCGCTGGTCCATGCCGCCCAACGCGGACGGCGCCATGCAGGTGGCGTTCCCCTTCATCTACGAGGGCGACCTCGCGCCCGGCGTCATGTACTACCTGTACGAGGATTTCCTCTCGTGCACGGAGAAGTCGCTCAGCAGCCTGATCGCCGAGTTTGAGGGCAAGAGCCTCACGACGGACGCCGAGGGCCGCCCGGTGTACACGCTGACGTACCTCGTCGCGCTCACCCCCTTCGACCTCGGCGTCACGCAGCGGGTCCGGCTCGTGGCCAGCTACGAGGCGCGCGTCAAGAGCTACCGCCTCTCCATGGCCCTCGAGCACGTCTCGGGGCTGCACTCGAACTGGGTCTCCCTCAACCGGTTCTTCCTCGAGCGGATGCGGAAGTTTCTCATGGTCTGGCGCAACATGGAGCCCAGTCTCTACGCCTGGTACTCCGAGAGCGGCCAGAAAGTGTTTCGGGATGAGCCCCTGCCGCCGCGGCCGGCGGACCCGGCCGCCTAGGCGGCGCGGGACGGGTAGCAAGGAAAAGAGAAAGGCGCGTCGATGTCGTTTACGGACGACAAAGAACTCAACGAGTACCGCCAGATCATGGCGCCGCCCGAGGTGTCGGGCTTCGAGGACGGCTTCAACTGGAAGGCCGTCGCCGGCGCCATCTTCCTGGGCTTCATCGTCATGCCCGCCTCGGACTACCTCAGCCTGGTCATCGGCGGGGATGCCGGCCTGGGCGGCACGATGAAGTGGATCCTGGTGATCCTCTTCGCGGAAATCGCGCGGCGCTCGTTCACCAGCCTGAAATGCCAGGAGCTCTACGTCCTGCAGTTCATGACCGGCTACGCGCTGGCGGACCAGTTCACCGGCTACCTCTGGACGCAGTACGTGGCGCAGTCGGACTACATCCGCGGCCTCGGCCTGAACCTGCCGACGTGGGCGTTCCCGGCGGCCGAGGAGCTCGCGAAGTCCGGCCGCACGTTCCTGGCCAAGCCCTGGATTCCGATCATCGCCCTGACCATGTTCGGCGTGGTGATCAGCCGCATCCACAACTACGGCCTCGGCTACCTGCTGTACCGCCTGGTCAACGACGTGGAGAAGCTGCCCTTCCCCTTTGCCCCCGTGGATGCGGCCGGCATCGTGGCGCTGTCCACCGACCGCGGCGACGAGGCCAAGTGGCGCTGGCGCTGCTTCAGCATCGGCGGCGTCATCGGCGTCGTCTGGGGCGCCGTCTACATCTGCGTGCCCGTCATCACCGACGCCATCCTGCCCAAGCGCGTCGAGCTCATCCCCATGATCTTCCTCGATTTCACGTCGCAGATCGGCAAGGTGCTCCCGGCGGTGCCCTTCACCCTGGTCCTCGACCTCGGGGCGTTCCTTGGCGGGATGATCGTGCCATGGTGGGGCGTGATCGGCGGGTTCGTGGCCCTGCTGATGACGTGGATCCTGAACCCCGTCCTGCAGCACATGGGCGTGCTCTCGCAGTGGCGGCCGGACATGGGGTACATCAACACGACCTTCGTCAACGGGATCGACTTCTACCTCTCGTTCGGCATCGGTGTGGCGCTGGCGGTAACGTTCAGCCAGGCGGTGATCACGATGGCGGAGCGGCTCAAGGAGCGCACCCGCCGCGGGTCGGACCGCGTCGTCACCCACCGCAAGAGCTTCGCGGCAAGCTGCCGCGAGAACTGGACCATCCTGTTCACCAACAACAAGGCCCGCGGGGACTTCTCCGTGTATATCGCCCTGGCGATCTACCTGTTCGAGACCTTCGCCTGGATCGGCCTCGGCTACTACCTGATCGGCCCGCGCTACCCCTGGATGCTGCTCACGTTCTACGCGGTGGTCTACACGCCGCTGTTCTCATACGCCACGGCCAAGATGACGGGCCTGGTCGGCCGCGGGCTGAACATCCCGTACCTCCGGGAGCTCACGATCCTGGCCACGGGCTACCAGGGCGCGGCCATCTGGTTCGCCCCCATGCCGATCCAGAACGTGGGCGGGGAAACCCAGGGCTTCCGCGTGCTCGAACTCACGGGCACCAAGATCACGAGCCAGATCAAGACCCTCGTGCTGACGCTGCCCATCGTGGTGGTCGCCTCGTTCTTCACGGCGGAGATCCTGTGGCGCATGGCGCCGGTGCCCTCGTCGGCATATCCGTGGACGGAGCGCATGTGGGAGATGAACCTGAGGAACTGGGCCGTCATCTACACCTCCACGCTGGAGGGCGGCTCGCAGTTCCTGGAGGCGCTGCACGGGAACTACATCGTCTGGGGGTTGGTGGCCGGCTCGTCGATCCTCGGCGTCCTGACCGTGCTGGGCCTGCCCGTCATGTTCATCTTCGGCGCGCTGGGCGGCCTCTCGCAGGTGTCCCCGGGCACGATGTTCTGCGGCCTGCTGGGCGCCGTCGTGGGGAAATTCTACTTTCGCAGGAAATACAAGGACATGTGGCTGAAGTACATGACCGTCGTGCTGGCCGGCTTCGGCTGCGGCATGGGCATCATCTCCATGGTCGGCATGGCGTTTACGGTCATCACGCGCATGCTGAGCCCCACGTTGTGGTGACGCGGTGAAGCACGGGACACTCATGAACGGAAAGAAAGAGGGCGACGGGAAGGTGACGGGGAGGGCATTCCTCCTCGGCCTTATCGTGGTGGTGGTGTTTGCGTGGTTCACGGTCCTGCGCGAAAACAGGCCCCCGTGGGCGGCGCTGACCGCCACGAACATTCCCGTGCTGCCCTACGTGCTGCTCGCCGCCGCCGTGCTGATCATCAACCCGGCGGTCCGGCTCCTGCGCGTGATCCGCCCGTTCTCCCGCGTCGAGCTGCTCGTCATCTTCCTCATGGGCATGGTGTCCAACGGCATCGTCTCCTACGGCCTGCACTCCCAGCTCGTGCCCCTGGTGGCCGGCCCATCGAGCCGCTTCAACCACCCCGGCGTCAAGTGGGACGTCTACGTCGAGCCGTACCTGAACGAGAGCTTCTTCATCGAGGGCAAGGGCTCCGGGGCGGCCGCGATCAAGCTCCGGGACGCGGACGAGGCCTGGAACCAGGCCAAGTCTGTGCTCAAGTCCGCGCAGGATGTGAAGGTGTGCAAGGAGGACTTGGTCCGCGAGCAGGCGGCCTTGGACGCGCTTGGCCCCGCGCAGGGCCCGGCCGCCGCCGCCGACTCCGTGCGCCAGGGCTTCGAGCGCAAGCTCCGCATCGCGCAGCGCCAGCTCGCGCAGGCGGAAGGCGTGTGGGCGGGCTATGCGGCCGCCTACAACCCGGAGGAGGTGCTGGCCACGTTCGACGCCAGGATCCTCAAGCTGGAGGAGTCCCGGCGCCTCTGTAAGGAACAGCTGGTGGCCCTCAAGAAGCCGGCGGTCGATTTTGTCAGCGAGTTTGAAAAGGGCTTCGCCCCTGAGAAGCGGGCCATTCCCGGCATCGTGTACCTGCCCGGCGAGGGCTGGGCCAGCTATGCGTCGCGCTTTGACCGCCTGATCCAGGGGCGCCGCGCGCTGCGCGACCTGCGGCAGGCCGACGCCCTGCTGGCCGCTGCGGCGGCGCGCGGGGAGCGCCCGGACGCGGCGGCGCTGGGCACCGCCCTGGATGCGGCGGCCCGCCGGCTGGAGGTGATCGGCGACCGCTCCGGAATCCTCGCGCAGAAGGCCGCGATCACGGCCCGGAAGGACGAGTTCGAACGCATCCGCCTGGGGGAGATGAAGACCCTCCAGGAGCTCCAGTCCAAAGGCTGGTACGCCCGGGCCAGCGACATCGAGGCGATCGAGAAGCGCGTCAAGGAGCTCCAGAAGACCGTCGCCCGCCTCGACCTGCGGATCGCGCGCCTGGGCGAGGACATCAAGGCCCAGATCGACCCGCAGCTGGCCATCCGCGATCGCGTCCTGGCCGCGCTGGAGGCGGTGCGGGCGATCCAGGCCTCCGCCACGACCGACCCGGCGGCGCTGCGCAGGCAGCTCCAGCCCGCCATGGCCGCGTTCAACGCCTTCGATGGATCCCTGCGCCGCTACCTGGCGGGGGATATCGCCTGGGGCGTGTGGGCCCGGCCGCTGCTCAACTGGAGCCTGATCATCCTGACGCTGTACGTCGTCCTGATGTCGCTCAACGTCCTCATCTTCCGGCAGTGGGCGCACAACGAGAAGCTCATCTATCCCCTGGCCGAGCTGCCCCTCCTGATCGTCGGGGGCGATGATCCGGATGGCGTGGGCTACCAGCCGCCGGCCATCAAGAGCGGGCTCTTCTGGGTCGGGTTCGCGATCTCGGCCGCGGTCCTTGGATGGAACCACCTGGCGGAAGCAAAGCTCATCCAGAACATCAGCCCCATCGGGCTGGATTTCAAGTGGAGTGCCTACGTGGACGGCAGCGTGTTCAACGCATTGAGCGAGACGCGGTTCAAGATCATTTTCTCCGTGGTCGGGCTCAGCTTCCTGGTGCCCGCCCGCGTGTCGTACTCGCTGTGGTTGTGGCAGGTGCTGTGCATGCTCCAGCTGCTGGTCATGGTGTGGCTCGGCATGGGGCAGGGCCGCAACTCGTTCCCCTTCCACTTCGGTTACCTGATGAACTACCAGACCGCGCAGGGCGGCGGCGCGCTGATCGTCTTCGCCTCGGTCATCCTCTGGAAGTGCCGCACGTACCTCCTGTCGGCGTTCGCGCCGAGCTCCGTGGCCGGGCTGGAGCGCGGGGAGCAGACCGAGCTGCGCGTGTCGTCGGCCCTGTTCCTGGGCGGCTCGCTGGCCCTGGTGGCCATGTTCATCCTGCGCCTGGGCGTGCATCCGTTCTACGCCGTCGTCATCTACCTGCTGCTGCTCATCCTCACGATCGGCCTCGTGCGCGGCGTGGCCGAGGGCGGCATCCTGGGGACGCAGGCGTTCTTCAACCCGTTCCACTTCATCCGGCACGTGTTCGGCATGGACAAGGCCTGGAGCTCGCCGGCGCTGATGGCGCCGCTGTGGATCTTCGTGGCCATGATGTACGTCGACATCAAGTCGTTCATCGCCCCGGCCATGGCCAATGCGATCAAGATCCGCGATGACCTGCGCATCGGCCGGCTGAAGTTCCACGCCGCGGTCTGGGCCAGCATCCTGGCCGCGATGGTGGTGGGCCTCGTCGTGCACCTGATGCTTGGCTACGCGGGCGGCAGCGGCAAGATGAGCGGGTGGCACTACTCGGGCGGCGTGACCGACCAGATGGGCTTCGGCTTCATCCAGCGCATGATGGAGGAGCAGCCGACCGACGTCGCGGGCGCCCGCTGGTGGCTCCTGGCGGGTGGCGTGATCATGACCCTGGTGATCGTGCTCCGCCAGCAATTCAGCTGGGTCCTGCACCCGATCGGCCTGGTCATGTGCATCAACCCGATGATGTTCCTCTTCTGGGGCTCGATGTTCATCGGCTGGTGCTTCAAGACGCTGGTGAGCAAGTACGGCGACCGCGAGACCTACCAGCGCCTCCGGTACGTGGCCATCGGCCTGATCGTCGGCGAGCTGGTGGTCGCCGCCCTCGGCTGGCACCGGTACGATTTCTGGTGATGCGTTGATGCGCCGGGAAGCGCAGCGGCAGGGAGCCAGAATCCAGAAGCCAGAATCCAGAAGTCAGAATGAGGACGCCAGCGACGACATTCGAAGATCTGGTGGTGTGGCAGAAGGCTCACCAGTTCGTGCTCGCGGCCTACCGTTTGTCTCGAACCTTCCCCCGATCTGAGACGTATGGTCTGTCCTCCCAATTGCGGCGCGCGGCCGTCTCCATTGCCGCGAACATTGCGGAAGGGTTCAAGAAACGTGGAAATGCAGACAAACTCCGCTTCTACAACATAGCGCAGGGCTCCATAGAGGAATCTCGATACTACTTGATTCTCGCGAAAGACCTGGAATACGGCGACGTTTCGGAATCTAGCCGATTGCTTGAAGAAACCAGCAAGCTGCTGGCGGCCTATTCGCACGTCATTCTGACTTCTGACTCCTGACTCCTGATTTCTGACTTCTGACTTCTGGCTCCTGACTTCTGACATTTGACTGAGTGCAAGGAAACACCATGAGCGCAAAACCGACCCCTGCTCCCATCTGGCCCGGCGCGGAGGAGACCACTCCGTCGCTGGCCCAGTATTTCTCGTGGATCAACAACAACTGGGAAGGCTCGACGGAGAAGCAGACGCTGGCCAACCTGGAGTTTTTCCGCTGGCTGCGGACCGCGTACGGCATGCAGCTGGATATCTACGCCTGGGATGCCGGGAACGCCGACACCGAGCGGAACTTCTACTGGAAGGACGACGCGGCGTTCCGGAAGCGCTACCCCCGCGGATTCGAGT
Organism: uncultured Victivallales bacterium; assembly: GCA_964544115.1. GTDB lineage: Bacteria > Verrucomicrobiota > Kiritimatiellia > UBA8416 > JADHWI01 > CAZJBP01. Next base: position 25,141 of record CAZJBP010000015.1, read on the forward strand.
CGTGCCTGGAGAAGGCGCGGGCGAACGGGCTGCGCATGGGCATCTGGCTGGGGCCGGACGGCTTCGGGAACACGCCGGCGGAGGCCCGGGCGCGCCGGGACTTTCTCGTGGGGCTGTGCCGGGACAACGGCATGGCCCTCTTCAAGCTCGACCTCTGCTGCAGCGACCTGCGCAAGGACAAGCAGCGCCTGCTCGCCGACACCCTGGCGGAATGCCGCCGGCACAGCCCCGACCTCATCGTGCTGAACCACCGCATCGACCTCGGAGCGGCTGCGCCGCACGCGACGACGTTTCTCTGGGAGGGCCAGGAAACATACGTGGACATCCACATCTGCAACAAGACCACCGCCCCGCATCACAGGGGCGGCGCCCTCAGCCGCGGCCTGCCGCCCAAGCTCATGCGCCTCACCGAGGATCACGGCGTGTGCCTCTCGTCCTGCCTCGATCGCTGGGACGACGATCTCATCCTCCAGGCCTTCAACCGCTGCCTCATCCTGGCCCCGGAGATCTATGGCAACCCGTGGCTGCTGCGCGACGACGAGTTCCCGAAGCTGGCCCGGATCTACAACCTGCACCGGCGCTACCGCGACCTGCTCGTCAAGGGCATGGTTCTGCCCGAGGCAGCCTACGGTCCCTACGCGGTGGCCCGGGGCAACGCGGAAACGCGCTTCGTGACGCTGCGCAACCTGACGTGGGAGGCGAAGACATACGAGGTGAAGCTCGATCGCAGCATCGGCCTGACCGCGCGCGGCCAGGTCGAGGTGCGTTCCCTGCACCCCCACGAGCGGATCCTGGGGCGCTTCGACCACGGCGCTGCCGTGCCGATCACGGTCGATCCCTTCCGCGCCTGCCTCGTGATGGCCACGGTGCAGCCCTGCAGCGAAGTGGGCGTCGAGGGGTGCGATGCGGACATTGTGCGGGACCTGCCCGGGCAGCCCGTGCAGATCCGGCTGAAGGGTTTGCCCGGCACCACGGCCACGGTCACGCTGTCGCCGGGCGATACGGACTTCAGCACCGCCGCGCTGGACGGAAAGCCCCTCAAGGGGTTTGCGGAAGGCCGGGCGGTGAAGGTCACGTTCCCGGGTCGCAAGCTGCGCCAGCCCTGGCATCGCAAGCTGGGCGGCCTCACGTGGCGCCCCGGCGTGCCGGACGATGCCGAAGGCCTGTACGAAGCCACCTGCTTCGCGGCCGACAACGATACGCTCGAAGTCCGTTCGCTGCGCCGGGCCGGCCCCACGCAGTTCCCGGAGGTCCAGGCGGCGCGGGACGCGTTCTTCAACCATCCCCTGTTCCGCTCGAAGGGCGGCTGGGACCGGTACCTGTTCGACGGGGATCGCAAGACGACCTTCGGCGCGACGCGCCGCGGCGGGTTCTTCCCGAACGTCGGGCTGACGGCGCTGCGGATCGATTTCGGAGCCCCGACGCGCATGGACCGGCTGGTGATCGACCTGCAGTCCGGCTCCACCTCGGCCACCGCCGAGTGGTCATCCGACCTGCGCACCTGGACGCCCGCTCCCACGCGGTGCACTGCGAACCGCAAGGTGGTCATCTCGCTGCCCCCGCGCCAGCCGGTGCGATATCTCCGGCTCGAGCAGGGCACCCTGATTCCCACGGAGGCGCAGGGCTTCCTGAACGGCAAACCCCTGCCGCGCGACGCGTGGCGCGCCTCGAATCTTTTCGCCACCTATCCGTCCCGTCCGGCCGAAGCCTGGTGGATCGGAACCTTCACGATCGACGAGGCCGCGCCGGGCAGCTTCCTGTGCATCGCGCTGAACGGCGAGCACGGCCGCGACGGCGCGTGGGTGGCGGCGCGGCTGAACGGCAAGCTTGTGGGCTGCCCGGACCGGGCGGTGTCGTTCGACAGCAACATCTGGGAGTCCGACTACGGCGTGCGGCAGGTGGGCACGAACTACACCTACTACCTGCCGGTGACCCCGGACATGATCGGCGCGGAAATAGAAATCGTGGCCTTGACCTTGTGGCTCGGCCGCCAATACTACAACCCGGAAGTCTGGATCACGTCGCTGAACCCGATGGTCAGCCGGGATGTTGTTCTGGAGTAACTGACAAAGACTATGGCACCAGCCCTCGCGGTTTTCCCAACCCCCTGAACCCCTGAACCCCGAACCCTGAGCCCTGAACCCTGAGACCCTGAACCCCGAATGCCGCTCCGAGGACCCCTCATGTCACCCAACCCACCCCATGAAGCTCCCGCGGTATCCCAGGTCGCCGCCCCCTTCTATCTGCTGACGTACGACCATGCCGTCGGCTACCCGAAGATCCAGGACGAAGCGCACAAGACCATGGCGCTGCTGGACCAGCACCCGGAATGGAAGACCGGCGGGCAGATCGAGGGCTGGACCTGGGACTGGCTCGCGAAGAACGATCCCGGGTTTGTGGCCGAGGCGCGCGGGTGGGTCAGCACGTACGCCGGCCGCTGGGAGCCGGCGGGCGGCTCGTACGGGCAGCCGTACTTCACGTTCATCTCCGAGGAGTCCGGCGTCCGCCAGATGCTCTACGGCACGCGGGCGATCAAGGAGCACCTCGGCTGGAACAACGACATCTACATCTACAGCGAGCACGAGACCATGCCGCAGCTGCCGCAGATCCTCGCGGGCATGGGCTACCGCGGGGCCATTCTGCGCACTCACATGCAGTACGGCGGCGACGGCCCGGCGCGGGATGCCGACTGGGTGCTGTGGATGGGGCTCGACGGCTCGACGATTCCGGCCATCCCGGCCTACAGCGGGCTCGAGCAGTGCTGGGGCAACCTGTGGCTCATGACCGGCTACGGCGGCTGGGCAAAGTGGGAGACGCTGGAGGCCTACAACACCGAGATGCGCTACCGCGGCGTGCGGCATCCGCTGATCTCGCGCTGCGACGACTGGGGCACCCGCCCCGGTGCCGCGCTGCTGCGGGATGTCCAGGCGCATCCGCGGAACGCCCGCTGGGTGACGGTCACCGACTACTTCGACCTGGTCGAGCGCTCGGGCATCAAGCCGGAGGTGTTCCAGACGGGCCCGAATGACTTCTTCCCGGCGCAGCCCTGGGGCTACTGCGGCAACCGCACCTGGACGGGGCCGCGCGTGGCGGCCAGCCAGGCGCTGACGGCCGAGGCGCTGGCGGCCACGGCCATCCTCAACGGATTCAAGTGGACGCCCGCCCACCAGGCGCGCCTGGACGACGCCTGGAAGAACCTGCTCATCGGCGAACACCACGATTCGATGATCGTCGCCATCTATAACGAGGCGCGCGACTTCACCGATCCGTCGCAGGAGCTGTCGCAGGGGCTGGCCAGGGAAGCCGCGGCGTTCGTTGCCGCGCGGACGCAGGTCAAGGGCGACGCCGTGTTCGTCTTCAATCCCACGGGCCACCCGCGCACCGAGGCGGTCTTCCTGAGCGTCCCTGGGCCGGTGCGCGTGATCGCGCCGGATGGCACCGCCGTGGTCGCGCAGGCGGCCGACTCCGGCGCCTGCTTCGTCGCCCAGGACGTGCCGGCGCTCGGGTACAAGGTTTACCGCATCGAGCCGGGCCCCGCCGCCGCGGCCTCCACGCCGGCCGCAAGCGTCCCGGCCTTCGAGACCGGCCGCTACGAGGTGGCCTTCGGCGCCGAAGGCGGCCTCGTCAAGCTGCGCGACAAGCTCACCGGCCGGTCCGTGATGAAGGAAGGCGCCACAACCGGCGTCCTCGAGGGCCTGATCGGCTCGAAGATGGAAGCCTCCCGCGGGCGCGTGCGACTGACCTGCACTGGCCCCGCCGTGTGGCGGGCCGTCGAGACCGGTCGGGTGGGGGTGGTCGCCTACGAGATGGTCTACACCTTTGTGGCCGACAAGGAGCGCATCGATCTGGATATCCGGCTGGATATCCCGGCCGGCACCCGCATCGGCTGCCCGGACCCGAACGATCCCCACCGGCCGAACCGCGGCGGCCAGGGCGATCACGGCGTCAAGCTGCGCTACGTCTTCAACGCGGACCTCGAGGAGATGCGGGACCCGACCGGCTCGCCGCCGCCGCGCTTTTCAGCGCCCCGCGGGGTCCGGCATCAGCCGCTCATCATCCAGGCCGCCGCGGCGGGGGACGAGACTCTGGACGCCAACCTCTGGGCCTCGGTCGAGACGGACAAGTCCGGCCTCGCGATCTCCAACTGCGGCTCGATGGGCTACCGCGCCGTGGGCTCGAGCCTGGAGCCGATCCTGGCGTACAGCGGCGAGTACGCGTGGGGCGGACAGAAGTTCCTCGAAGGCACCTACACGTACAGCTATGCGCTGATCCCCTATCGCGGCTACTCGCAGGACTCCTACTGCCTGCACCGGTCATACGGTGGCACCGCGGAGCGCGGCAAAGCCCACCGGCAGGCCGTCGAACGCGACCGCCCGCTCTACGCTCTGGAGTTCAAGGGCCAGGGCGGCAAGCTGCCGCTCGAGGGGGCGGCCGTGGAGCTGCCCAAGGTCGAGGATGCCGTCACCGTCCAGGCGCTCTTCCCGCAGGATGGTCACCTCTTCCTGCGCCTCTGCAACATGAACGAAAAGCCCGCCTCTGTGCCCCTGAGCCGCCCGGTCCAGGCGATCAACCTCGCCCTCACCGAGCGCTCCCCCGCCCCCGCCCCCCTCCTGCTCCACCCCTGGCGGGCACAGACGTATGAGCTGATCGAATGAGTGCGCAGCTTCGGATGTCGCTCTGATGGCACGGATGGGGAAGCCAACATGACAAAGCACAACCCACTTCATATCAGTGCTATCCGTGTTATCCGTGGTAATCATCTTGTTTTTTATCAGCGATCCGGATGGTTAAGGTACTAAAGGAGTGCGCCCAGTGAAGCCTGCGATGCTGGGAATGCTGGTAACGGCGTCTGTCGTCCTCTGTGGTCCGGCACAACTGATCGCGGCGACAGGGTCCACTGCCTCCGTAACGTTGGAGGTTCCAGCCGAACAACCGGTCCTCACCGCAACCACCAACATAGCCCTTGGGATCTTCCTCCGCGTGCCTCCGCCCGGATTCTTGAATCCGGAATCGGAGGCCGGGAGGGCGGTTGCGAAGGCGCAGGATCTGTTCCGACAAGGACAAACCAACTCCGCCGTCGACCGTCTGACGAAGGCCGTGAAAGACCCGGCTTGCGAGAGTGGCCGTGTGATTGTCGCCCGGAAACTCATCGCACTGCTCCTTCACTCAGACCGGGTGGCCGATGCTCAGGCTGCATACATCGCCTCTGCAACCAACGAGCAAGCCGCTGCCTTCAACCTTGCGATGGTCAACGGCTATCTGAGGGATAAGCACAGACCGGAGGCCGCCGCGGAATGGGCGGCCCGGCTCGAGGCGCTTCCCCTGCGCGGCTCCGCCGTCGACTACAATCTCGGCTACCATCTGTCAGCGCTTGCAGCCTCCGGACGGATGGACGAAGCGATCAGGCGCGTGCCCGAGGTCGTGGCACGCACCAACGAGGTTCTCAACGCCTTCGTACTGGAGAATGTTGTGGAGGGTATGATCGGGCAGTCCGAGTTCCAGCACGCCGAGCGGTTCCTGCACGCGGTCGAAGAGGCCACCGCCGGCAGGACTGCCTACACCGGCATGGTGACGAACCTGCGTCAGAAGCTGGAAGGCGCACGCGCCAAGCCCGCAACCCAGGCGCCGCCGGGGAAATGACTCGGGGAAGACCGATCAGATCAGAAGCCAGAATTCAGAAGGCAGTATTCAGAAAGCGCATCCTCGTTTCACTGACTTGGCCCTCTGGGGCGGCCCCTCCGGTCCGGCGACCATCCGCCAAGGGGCGCGGGATGGGCAGCCTCAGGCATGCGCGCCGGCGCTTCCTTTACCGCCCCGGCCCCAGGGCCGGGGCGGTGGCGAACG